>CAZKGD010000242.1:0-1512 GCA_964552215.1 uncultured Caldimonas sp. | reverse complement strand
TGAATGGCACTTACTTAAACCTAAGCGGCTGACTCGATGAACAAAAAAGGCTGGCCCCAAGTGATAAGGTGGAGTTGCTACACAACCATCCATCACCCGGGAACCAGCCTGCATGAATCCTAATCACAGCGTTCGCGCGCGGCAACGTCTTGTTCGTCATCACGCAGATCGCGGCGACGCCCTCGCCTTCTTCAATGTGCTGACCAGCCCTGAGTTGATGGAGCAGGTCGAGTCGATGCTCCCGCCCCATCGCGAGCGCCTGTTTCCGCCCACCGAGACGCTGTCGATGTTCCTCTCTCAGGCACTGAGCTCGGATAGGTCCTGCCAGCGTGCGGTCGACGAAGCGGCGGTGAGACGGCTCAATGCCGGGATGCCGCCGTGTAGCTCGCATACCGGCGCGTACTGCAACGCACGCCAGCGTCTGCCGAGCGATATGGTTTGCTCGCTGACCCGATATACCGGTCAGTCCATCACGACTTGTGTACCCGCCGCCTGGCGTTGGCGAGGCCGTCCGGTGCGACTGGTCGATGGCACCACCGTCACCCTGCCCGACACACCGGCAAACCAGGCGGCCTTTCCTCAATCGCGTTCGCAGAAGCCGGGACTGGGATTCCCGATCTGTCGCGTCCTCGGCTTGTTGTGTCTGGATAGCGGGGCGGTGCTGAATGCAGCAGTCGGGCCCTTCCGCGGTAAAGGCGGCGATGAGCAATCGCTGTTGCGCACAGTGTTGGACACATTGCAGCGGGGTGACGTGCTGATCGGCGATGCCTACTTCGCCACCTACTTTCTGCTGACCACCTTGTTCGCCCGCGGCATCGATGCCGTCTTCGAACAGCATGGTGCCAGGAGACGCAGTACCGACTTCAGATGCGGCAAGCGGATCGGCACGCGCGATCACCTCATCGTGCTGCAGAAGCCCGTACTCAAGCCGGGCTGGATGTCGGCCTCAGATTACGAGGAGGCCCCGACGTCCATCACGGTCAGGGAGGTCCATGTCGGCGGCAAGATTCTCGTGACCACGCTGCTGTGTGCGAAGGAGACGAGCAAGGCGGAGCTGCATGAACTCTATCGCAACCGCTGGCAGGTCGAACTCGACCTGCGCAACATCAAAGCGACGCTGGGCATGGCGACGCTGACTTGCCACACACCGGCCATGTGTCTGAAGGAGCTATGGGTCTATCTGCTGGCCTACAACCTCATCCGCCTGATGATGGCGCAGGCCGCGGTCACTGCCGGCTGCAAGCCCCGGACACTGAGCTTCAAGCACACCGTTCAAGTCTGGATGGCCTGGACGCAGCAGGGCCAGTGCCTCGATCTGACGGTGGCGGCACAGCTGTTCGTCGTCATTGCTCAGTTGCGCGTTGGCAATCGACCCGGACGCGTGGAGCCTCGGGCTGTGAAACGAAGAAACAAGCCTTACCCAATGCTGACCGTGCCCCGAGATGAGGCTCGCCAGCGCATCATCAGGCACGGCCATCCGGCACCGCGGTGACTAAAGTAAGTGCCATTCGG
>CAZKGD010000241.1:0-1595 GCA_964552215.1 uncultured Caldimonas sp. | reverse complement strand
GCGATGCAGGGCCGCCCCGGCCCGGTGGTGCTGGCGCTGCCCGAGGACATGCTGATGCAGTCCACCGACGCGCCCGTGTTGCCGCGCGTGGAGCCGGCCCAGGCCTGGCCCACACCGGGCGCGCTGCGTCGCATCCGCGAGATGCTGGTGGCGGCACATCGGCCCTTGGTGATCGCGGGCGGCAGCGGCTGGACCCCGGCCGCCTGCCAGGCTCTGCAGCGCTTCGCCGAGGACTGGCAGCTGCCCGTGGGCTGCGCCTTCCGCTTCCAGGATCTGTTCGACAACACCCACCCGCTGTACGCGGGTGACGTGGGCATCGGCATCAACCCGAAGCTCGCGCAGCGTGTGCGTGAGGCCGACCTCATCCTCGCCGTGGGCCCGCGCCTGGGCGAGATGACCACCGGCGGCTACACGCTGCTGGAAGCGCCGCGCCCGCGCCAGCAACTCATTCACATCCACGCCGGGGCCGAGGAGCTGGGCCGCGTCTACGCCGCCGACCTCCTGGTGCAGGCTTCGATGGCCTGCGCGGCCCCCGCCCTGGCCAGCCTCGCAGCGCCTTCGCCATTGCCGTGGACCGACTGGACCGCGGGTGCGCGCGCCGACCGCGAGGCCAACCGCGTCTCGACCCCGCCGCCCGGGCCCATGGACCTGGCCGAGGTGGTGAAAGGCATGCAGCGCGTGTTGCGCGAGGTGGGCCGGGGCGACGCCGTGTTCACGAATGGCGCCGGCAACTACTCGGGCTGGCTGCATCGCTATTGCGAGTACGGCGGGCTGGCCAGCGGGCAGCGCACCCAGCTGGCGCCCACCTCGGGCGCCATGGGCTATGGCGTGCCGGCGGCCATCGCGGCCAGCCTGCTGCAGCCCGGGCGCACGGTGATCAACATGGCGGGTGATGGCGACTTCCTGATGACCGGGCAGGAGCTGGCCACGGCCACGGGCTACCGCAACGCACAGTCGGGGCCGCTGGTCGTGCTGGTGGTGGACAACGGCACCTACGGCACCATCCGCATGCACCAGGAACGCGAGTTCCCGGGCCGGGTGTCGGGCAGTGACCTCTTCAACCCCGACTTCGCGATGCTGGCCCGCGCCCACGGCTGGGAGGCCGCGCGCATCGACCGCACCGAAGACTTCGAGCCGGCCTTCCGCGCCGCGCTGGCGCGCCACACGCCCACGCTGCTGCACCTGAAGCTCGACGCCGAGGTCATCACCAGCCGCACCACGCTGAGTGCGTTGCGCGCCGCGGCCCAGGCATCGGGGGCCTGATGGCGCAACGTGTGGCGGTGGTGGGGGCCGGCCCGGCCGGCCTGATGGCCGCCGAGACACTGAGCCAGGCCGGTGTGGCGGTGGATGTCTACGACCGCATGCCCTCGGCCGGCCGCAAGTTCCTGCTCGCCGGCAAGGGTGGGCTCAACCTCACGCATTCCGAGCCGCCGCAGGCCTTCCTGGGCCGCTATGGCGAGCGGCGCGCCGCTGTGGCCCCCTGGCTGGAGGCCTTCGGGGCCGATGCACTGCGCACCTGGGCCCAGGGCCTGGGCATCGACACCTTCGTCGGCAGCTCGGGGCGCATCTTCCCCAAGGACATGAAGGCCGCACCG
>CAZKGD010000240.1:0-1616 GCA_964552215.1 uncultured Caldimonas sp. | reverse complement strand
TCGCGCATGGTGTCGAGCACGGCCTTGTGCTCGGTCTTCACCGTGATCAGGTGCTTGCCTTTGCCCTTGTAGAACTGGGCAGCGCCCTTGATCGCCAGGTTGTTGGACTCGGTGGCCCCGGAGGTCCAGACGATCTCGCGCGGATCGGCGCCGATCAGCTCGGCCACCTGGGCGCGGGCCTTCTCGACGGCTTCCTCGGCTTCCCAGCCCCAGGCGTGGCTGCGCGAGGCCGGGTTGCCGAAATGCTCACGCAGCCAGGGGATCATCGCGTCCACCACGCGAGGGTCCACCGGCGTCGTGGCGCCATAGTCCATGTAGATCGGGAAGTGCGGGGTCATGTCCATCGTGTGCGCTCGCAACCCGGGGCTCTGCGGCCCCTGTCGGCAGGAAAAGTCTTACTTCGAGAAAGCGTTGCCCAGGGCGAACACCGAGTTGGGGGCATTCACCTTGATCGGCTTGACGACCGGCTGGCTGGAGATGGCCCGCTTGACCGGCTGCTCCTCGATCGACACGCCGCGGGCGAGCTGGTCTTCCACCAGCTTGCGCAGGGTGATGGAGTCGAGGTATTCGATCATCTTGGCGTTCAGGCTGGCCCACAGGTCGTGCGTCATGCAGCGGCCCTGGTCGTCACCCATGCAGTTTTCCTTGCCGCCGCAGCCGGTGGCGTCGATGGGCTCATCCACGGCGACGATGATGTCGGCCACGGTGATGTCCTCGGCCTTGCGGCCCAGCGAATAGCCACCGCCCGGGCCGCGGGTGCTCTCGACCAGCTCGTGACGGCGCAGCTTGCCGAACAGTTGCTCCAGATACGACAAGGAGATCTGCTGACGCTGGCTGATGGCGGCCAGGGCCACCGGGCCCTGATGCTCGCGCAGGGCGAGGTCAATCATGGCGGTGACGGCAAAGCGGCCTTTGGTGGTAAGACGCATGTCGAACTCCTTGTACTGTCACCCGTGGGGGGTGATCGGTTGAACCCAAACAAGGCTTGTGGCCCGGGTTAACCCTCGGTTGAATCCGAGTGATTTACTCGATTATGCCTGAAGCCTAGTTTTTTGGTCAAGTTTGGGTCCGGAAGTTCCCGAGGTTCGGTGCGAGCTGCGCCCACCCCCGGCGGTCATGACCGCAGCGGCACGATGTGGTCGCCGCCGGCGGCGCCGAAGGCCTGTTCCTTGAGGAGGGCGAGCTGGTCGCGCACGCGGGCGGCCTTCTCGAACTCGAGGTTGCGGGCGTGCTCGAGCATCTGCTTTTCCAGCTGCTTGATGCGCTTGCCCAGGTCCTTTTCGGACAGGGCCTCGACTTCGGCCGCCGCCTGGGCGGCCTTGAGGTCGTCCTTGCCGGACTTCTCGGAGTAGACGCCGTCGATCAACTCCTTGACCTGCTTGACCACGCTGCGCGGCGTGATGCCCTGGGCCTCGTTGTGGGCCAGCTGCTTGGCACGGCGCCGTTCGGTCTCACCGATGGCGCGCTTCATCGAGTCGGTGATCTGGTCGGCGTAGAGAATGGCCTTGCCATCCAGGTTGCGGGCTGCCCGGCCGATGGTCTGGATCAGCGAGCGCTCGGAGCGCAGGAAGCCCTCCTTGTCGGCGTCGAGGATGGCCACCAGCGACACCTCGGGC
>CAZKGD010000239.1:0-1684 GCA_964552215.1 uncultured Caldimonas sp. | reverse complement strand
GAAGCGCCTGCTGAAGCGGCCGTGACGCCCACGGTGAACAAGGGCGACGTGGCCTGGATGCTGACGGCCACGATGCTGGTGATCCTGATGACCATCCCGGGCCTGGCCCTGTTCTACGGCGGCCTCGTGCGGGCCAAGAACATGCTGTCGGTGCTGATGCAGGTCTTCACCGTCTTCTCGCTGGTGACCGTGCTGTGGGTCATCTATGGCTACAGCCTCGCTTTCGGCGGCGGCGGTGCCTTCATCGGCACACTGGACAAGGTGTTCCTGATGGGCGTGACGCAGGAGTCACTGGCCGACACCTTCTCGCCCGACGCGAAGCTGCCTGAGTACGTGTTCATTGCCTTCCAGGCCACCTTCGCGGCCATCACCTGCGCGCTGATCGTGGGTGCCTTTGCCGAGCGCATCAAGTTCTCGGCCGTGCTGCTCTTCACCGTGCTGTGGTTCACCTTCAGCTACCTCCCCGTGGCGCACATGGTGTGGTATGCCGAGGGCCTGTTGTTCAAGGATGGCGCGCTCGACTTCGCCGGTGGTACGGTGGTGCACATCAACGCCGGCGTAGCGGCCCTGGTGGGTGCGTACATGGTGGGCAAGCGCATCGGCTTCGGCAAGGAAGCGATGACGCCGCACTCGCTGACGCTGACGATGGTCGGCGCCTCGATGCTGTGGGTAGGCTGGTTCGGCTTCAATGCCGGCTCCGCCCTGGAAGCGAACGCCAACGCTTCTCTGGCGTTCATCAACACCATCGTCGCCACTGCGGCCGCCACCCTGGCCTGGTGCATCGGCGAAGGCCTGGCCAAGGGCAAGGCGTCCATGCTGGGTGCTGCCTCGGGTGCCGTGTCGGGCCTGGTGGCCATCACCCCGGCGGCCGGCCTGGTGGGTCCCATGGGCGCCATCGTCCTCGGCCTGATCGCTGGTTTCGTCTGTCTGTGGGGCGTCAACGGTCTCAAGCGCATGCTGGGTGCCGATGACGCGCTGGACGTGTTCGGCGTGCATGGCGTGGGCGGCATCGTGGGCGCCCTGCTGACGGGCGTGTTCGCGGCCCCCGGCCTGGGCGGCACGGGCGCCGAGGACTTCTCCATCGCCTCCCAGGTGTGGATTCAGGCCAAGGGCGTGATCCTGACCATCGTGTGGTCGGGCGTGGTCTCGCTCATCGCCTACAAGATCGTCGATCTCGTCATCGGCCTGCGTGTGCCGGAAGAGGAAGAGCGCGAAGGTCTGGACATCGCCTCCCACGGCGAGACGGCCTACAGCAAGTAAGTGTTCGCTCGCGCCGGGTGCGCGGACGGCTCGGGGCCTCCTGCGGGAGGCCCTTTTTGTTGGGCCGGGCCTCTTGCAGTGCAGCAGGGCGGCCCTCAATTCCCTAGAATCCCCAGTCCGGCCCTCGGGCATTTCACGCAGGCACCGCGCGCATGGTTCCCCACCTCATCACGGCCCTCACGGGCCCGATCAACGAGCTCGAGCAACGCATCCTCGAGTCCATGCCGGCCATCGAACGCTGGTTCCGCCTGGAGTGGATGGAGCACACGCCGCCCTTCTACACCTCGGTGGACGTGCGCAACGCCGGCTTCAAGCTGGCGCCGGTGGACACCAACCTCTTCCCGGCGGGCTGGAACAACCTCACCGAGGAGATGCTGCCCCTGGCCGTGCAGGCCGCGATGGCGGCGATCGAGAAGATCTGCCC
>CAZKGD010000238.1:0-1694 GCA_964552215.1 uncultured Caldimonas sp. | reverse complement strand
ACTCCTTTCGCACCTCGTGCTGATCCGGTTCGACTTCCTGCATGCCGGTTCGACCGACGAGGCCCACGCTATTGCCAGTCTTCAGCACGCACTGGCGTCGACGCACGTAGCGGAACGTGTCAACAGGTTTGAGACAATTGGGTCAGGAGTTTTCAGTCATTTAGATGCCTCGTTGGTCGCCGGTGTGTTGGGGATTTCGTTGGTTCCGGTGGGCACCGCCGGCGTGACCAGCGCGTTCGGGAGCGGGTTGATGAAGACCTTTTCCGGCGGGCTCTTGGCTTTGGGTGGTCCGTGGACGAAGCGCTCCGGGTGGCGCGCGTAGGCTGCGTCGAGGGCTGATTGCTTGGTGGCCTGCAGGGCGGCAGCCCGGCCTTGGAAGACGTCGGCAGGCGTGTAGCCGTTCAAGCCGCTGTGCTGGTGTTCCTCGTTGTACCAGCGGAAGAAGTCGTCGCACCAGCGACGTGCATGGGCGGTGTCGGTGAAGCGCCCGGGGTAGTCGGGTTGGGTCTTGAGGGTCTTGAAGTGCGCTTCCGAGTAGGCATTGTCGTTGCTCACCCGCGGTCGGGAGTGACTGATGCCGACCTGCAGTTCGGCGAGCAGGTCGATGAAGCACGTCGAGGTCATCGGCGAGCCGCGGTCCTGATGCACGGTGAGGCCGGTAGCCGTCGGGTGAGCCGCTACACAGCCGCCGACGAAGCGGCAGGCGAGCGCGCCGCTCTCGGTGCCGGCGACCATCCAGCCGACGACATATCGGCTGTACAGGTCGATCAGGACATACAGGAACAGGCGCAGGCCGCGATCGACCAGCGGCAATTTGGTGATGTCCCAGGTCCACACCTGGTTGGGCGCGACGGCGTGCAGACGCGGGACCGCGTGTACCTGCGGTGGGCGGATGGGGCGCCGTTCGTGAGCCTCGCCGGCCTCCTTGAGCAGTCGCTGCATCGTGCGGATCGAGCAGATGAAGGTGCCCTCGGCGAGCAGCGTGTGGTAGGTATGCGTCGGCGTCTGATCGCAGAAGCGCGGGCTGTGCAGGAGGTCGAGGACTTCTGCCCGCTGAACTTCAGGCAATCGGCGATGCGAGGCCTGGCGGACCGTTGCCTTCGACTCTGAGGATCGTGGATGCCGATAGCTGGTGGCGCGTGATTCGCCCACCGCGGCACAGGCGCGCTGGCGTGGCAGGCCGGATTCGGCGATCAGGGCGTGCACGGCGGCGCGTCCTGCTGCATCGCGCTGACCATCGCCTGCACTTTTTTTTGGAGCTCGACCAAGCCATTGACGATCAGCAGTTCACGCTCCAGCTTGCCGATGCGCTGGTTCAGGGCCTGGATCTGCCGATCCTTGGCGTCGAGTTTGGGCGCCGGTCCCGGACGCTTCGGATCGAGGCCTGTTGTCCCGGAGGCGGCCAGCTGACGGCGCCAGGTCTGCAGTTGGGAGTGATAGATGCCCTCGCGGCGCAGTAGGGCGCCGAGTTCGCCATGGACACAGGCGTCGGCGGCAGCGAGGATGCGCCGCTTCTCTGCGGCATTGAAGTGGCGTCTGCCCTGGGTGCGGGGCGGGAGGACTTCGACGGTGGAGGACGCTTCTGGCGAGTCGTTCCGCAACGGCTTTGGCATGGGGTGTCTCCGAACAAAACCGCCCTGAATTGAGTGATGACTTGCTACTTCACTGTCTCATGGATTGTTGGCACGTAGGGC
>CAZKGD010000237.1:0-1723 GCA_964552215.1 uncultured Caldimonas sp. | reverse complement strand
GCGCAGTTCGCCTCCGACCTGGACGAAGCCACCCGCAAGCAGCTCGACCGCGGCGCCCGCGTGACCGAACTGCTCAAGCAGGCCCAGTACAGCCCGCTGCCCATCAGCCTGATGGGTGCCACGCTGTTCGCGGTGAACAAGGGCTACCTGGACGACGTGGACGTCAAGAAGGTCCTGGCCTTCGAAGCTGGCCTGCACCAGTACCTGAAGACCAGCCATGCGGCGCTGCTGACCAAGCTCGACACCGACAAGGCCATGGACAAGGACGCCGAGGCTGAACTGACCGCCGCGATCGCCGCGTTCAAGAAGTCCTTCGCCTGATCAACCCTGAGGAAGGAGTTCCGTCATGGCGGCAGGCAAGGAAATACGCGGCAAGATCAAATCGGTGGAGAACACCAAGAAGATCACCAAGGCCATGGAGATGGTCGCCGCCTCCAAGATGCGCAAGGCGCAGGACCGCATGCGTGCGGCCCGGCCTTACGCCGACAAGGTGCGCAACGTCACGGCCAACCTGGCCCAGGCCAACCCCGAGTACCAGCCCGCGTTCCTCAAGAAGAACACCGGCACGGGCCAGGTGGGCGTGATCGTGGTGACCACCGACAAGGGTCTGTGCGGCGGCCTGAACACCAACATCCTGCGGGCCACCACGGCCAAGCTGAAGGAACTGGAAGCCCAGGGCCTGAAGGCGCAGGCGGTGGCGATCGGCAACAAGGGCTTCGGCTTCCTGAACCGCATCGGCGCCAAGGTGGTCACGCATGTCACGCAGCTGGGCGACAAGCCGCATCTCGAACGGCTCATCGGGCCGGTCAAGGTGCTGCTCGACCAGTACGCCGAAGGCAAGCTCGACGCGGTCTACCTGTGCTACACCCGCTTCATCAACACGATGAAGCAGGAGCCGGTGATCGAGCAGCTGCTGCCCCTGGCGGCCGACAAGCTGCAGGCCGACAAGGACGCACACGCCTGGGACTATCTCTACGAGCCCGACGCGCCCACTGTCATCGACGAGCTGCTCACGCGCTACATCGAAGCCATCGTCTACCAGGCTGTGGCCGAGAACATGGCCTCCGAGCAGTCCGCGCGCATGGTGGCCATGAAGGCGGCGACCGACAACGCGGGCAACCTGATCAACGAGCTCAAGCTCGAGTACAACAAGACCCGTCAGGCGGCGATCACGAAGGAATTGTCCGAGATCGTCAGTGGCGCGGCAGCCGTGTAAGCGGCACCGCAACAGCCCGCATCAACGAATATTGATTGAAGGAACGAAAAATGGCTGAAGGCAAGATCGTTCAGTGCATCGGCGCCGTGGTGGACGTGGAGTTCCCGCGCAATGCGATGCCCAAGGTGTACGACGCCCTGAAGATGGAAGGCTCGACGCTGACGCTGGAAGTGCAGCAGCAGCTCGGCGACGGCATCGTGCGCACCATCGCGCTCGGCTCGTCCGACGGCCTGCGCCGCGGCATGACCGTGAGCAACACCGGCAACCCCATCACCGTGCCCGTGGGCAAGGCCACGCTCGGCCGCATCATGGACGTGCTGGGCGCGCCCATCGACGAGCGCGGCCCGGTGAGCCAGGAGCTCACCGCCTCCATCCACCGCAAGGCCCCGGCCTATGACGAGCTGTCGCCCTCGCAGGAACTGCTCGAGACTGGCATCAAGGTGATCGACCTGATCTGCCCGTTCGCCAAGGGCGGCAAGGTGGGTCTGTTCGGTGGCGCCGGCGTGG
>CAZKGD010000236.1:0-1815 GCA_964552215.1 uncultured Caldimonas sp. | reverse complement strand
TCAGCTCGACCCTGCTCGACACCTTCCTCACGCCGGCGATGTTCTGGCTCTTCGGGCGCAAGCCGGCCGAAGCGCTGATGGACGACCGGGACGCCGAGGCGCTTTGATTCCATCCCTGTTCACACCCCACCACCCCGAAAGGACTCCCATGAAGACCCAAGCTCTCCTCGCCTCCATCACCCTGGCCCTCGCCGGCTCGGCCTTCGCCGCCGGCGACAAGCACGACCACAAGCCGCTGCACGGCGGCGTGGTCGTCGAGGTCAAGGACATGGACTACGAACTGGTGGCCAAGCCGACCGTGATCCAGCTCCATCTGCGCGACCACGGCAAGGCGGCCGACCTGAGCAAGGCGACCGCCAAGCTCACGCTGCTGACCGGCACCGAGAAGCAGGAGGTCGAACTGAAGCCCGCCGGCGACAAGCTCGAAGCCACCGGCAGCTTCAAGGTCGGCCCAGGCACCAAGGCCGTGGCCATCGTGACGGTCGCCGGCAAGCCATCGACGGCACGCTTCACCCTGAAGTAAGGTTGCCCGCGCCATGAGCAGCGCGCGCGATGAACACGACAGCACAGCACCCACCCGGCCGAGCACCGGGTGGGTGTGGCTGTCGGCCGCCTGGGCCGTCGCCCTGGTGTCGACGTTTGCCGCGCTGTTCATCGGCGAGGTGATGGGCATGACGCCCTGCCAGCTTTGCTGGTACCAACGCATCCTGATGTTTCCGCTGGCCGTGATCCTGGGCATGGCGGCCTTCGGCAACGACCGGCGCGGGGCCGTCTATGCGTTGCCGCTGGCGCTGGGCGGCGTTGCGGTGGCGGGCTATCACACCGCACTCGTTGCAGGCTGGGTGCCGCAGTGGTGGATCCCCTGCGGCGCCGGCCCGTCCTGCAGCGATCAGAAGCTGGTGATCCTTGGCGACATCCAGATTCCGTGGCTGTCGCTGCTGGCCTTCACTGCCATCGTCGCGCTCCTGCTCGTCTACCTGCGAAAGACCCGTCCATGAACACCAAGAAGCTCGCTGTCGGCGGCATCCTGATCCTCGTGGTCGCCGCCTTCGCCCTGGGCGTGAGCCTCTACCGGAAGCAGACACAGAGTGTCCAGGACCAGACGGTGCGCGCCGAGCAGACCCGCCTCGTGCGCATGCACTCGCCGGTGCTCGGCCCGCAGGCCGCGCCGGTCACGATCGTCGAGTTCTTCGACCCGGCGTGCGAGACCTGCCGTGCGTTCTATCCCATCGTCAAGAGCCTGATGGCAAAGTACCCCGAGGAGGTCCGGCTCGTCATCCGCTACGCACCGTTCCACCAGGGCTCCGACCAGGTGGTGAAGCTGCTCGAAGCGGCCAAGCGCCAGGGCAAGTACCAGCCGGTGCTTGAAGCGGTGCTGCAGGCGCAGCCGACCTGGGCCGACCACGGGCGCCCGAATCCTGACCTCACCTTCGAGATCGCGAAGACTGCCGGCCTGGATATCGAGCGGGCCCGGGAAGACATGGCACGGCCCGAGATGCAGGCGCTGCTGGCCCAGGATGTCGCGGACTTGAGTGCGCTGCAGGTGAGCCGGACGCCCACCTTCTTCGTCAACGGCCGCAGCCTGCTGAGCTTTGGGCCGGACCAGCTTGCCGCTCTCGTGGCGGAGGAGGTGGCGAAGGCGAAGCGATAGGCCGGGGCCCGGCGTGCGGCATGCCCGGTGTACGCTCAGATGGCGCACTGCGTGGAGTATCGCCTTGGCCCGATGACCGCTGTGGGCCGTATTGCCAAAGGTCCGCTCCTGGCCGAGTCCGGGTACTTGTGTAGGGCCGCTGTGTAGACACTCATCGCCACGTC
>CAZKGD010000235.1:0-1816 GCA_964552215.1 uncultured Caldimonas sp. | reverse complement strand
GCCCTGCCCCGCACCTGGGGCCTGACCCAGCCCAAGGGCGCGGTGGGCGGTGCCCACGCGGGCTACCGCGTCTACCCCTGCAAGGACGGCCGCGTGGCTGTGGCTGCGCTCGAGCCGCATTTCGCAGCCGCGCTGTGCGAGGCCGCGGGTGTGCCGATGAAGGGCATGACGACGATGTTCCTGCCCGCCACGCACCAAGCGGTTGCGGCCTTCCTGGCCGGTCGCACGCGCACGCAGCTGGACCGCCTGGCGCAGGAACGCGACATCCCCCTGCACACGCTGGCTTGAGGCATCAGGGAGCGATCAGCGCCTGCGCCTCGTGCAAGTCGGCGTCGACGAACTCGAGGTCGGCCGGGATCAGGCCCGAGGCCAGCGCCGCGCGGTACAGCGTGGACTTGCCCGCACCGTTGGGCCTGGCCAGCAGGTAGAAGGCGGGGCGCAAGCCGCGCGGCGTTGCGCCCCGGCGGCGCGGCGGGCCTGCTCGACCAGGCTGGCGGGCAACTTGACCGAGGAGAAGGCGGACGGCGTGCTGGACATGGGACACCTCATCAGACCGGCAGCAATATGGCGCTTTTGCGCCATCAAGTCGGCGCCGGCAAGGCCGACAATCCGGGGGCGATACGCCCCACCCGCTCCCCACACCATGAAGAAGCAAGGCACCATCGTTCACTGGGACGCCGAGCGCGCCTCCGGTTTCATCCGCAGCCCCGACACCGCCGCGCAGGTGTACTTCCACCTGCGCGACTACGAGGGTCCGCATCCCATCGCGCCGGGCACGGCGGTGGTGTTCGAGGAGATCGTGATCGGGGGCAAAGGCCCGCGCGCGCTGTCGGTCAAGCTGCCGCCCCCACCGCCCTTGCGCGAGGCGGCCACCGCCGCACAGCCCGCGGCCGAACCGGTGCTGGCGCCGGCGGCCGTGTCCAAGGCGCAGCGCTGGCGCGAGGAGCGCGCCCAGCGCCGCCAGACCCAGGTGGCGCTCGGATTGCTGGGGGGCTGGCTGCTGCTCTGGTTGGTGGGTATCGGCGCCGGCCGCTTTCCCTGGGTGGTGCTCACGGGCGTGGTGCTGGTGAACATCGCGACCTTTTTCCTGTACTGGCGTGACCAGCACGTGCAGACCGAAGGCGGCGCGCCCTGGCCCGTGGAGCACCTGCACGTGGCCGCGGTGCTGGGCGGCTGGCCGGCGGCCTGGCTGGCGCAGCGTTCCCTGGGGCATCGGCTCGACGAGCGCCGTTTCCAGCAGACCTTCGTGGCCTGCGCGGCGCTCAATGTGGCCGCGCTGCTGATCTGGGTGGCCTGGCCGGTGTTCGCTGCCGGCGCCTGAGGGCTGCCGGCAGGACTGCGCTGCTCAGCGCGGCTTGGGCCGCCGCGGCGCGCCGGACGCCCCCGTGCCGGCCCTCGGTGGCAGGCCGGTGTGCTGCGTAAGCAGACGGCCCTTGGACGGCGCAGCCGCGCCGCGCGACGACGCACCCGTGGCCTTGCGCCCCGCGTCGCGCACAGGTGCCACTGGCGTGCTGTTCTTGCGCCGCGCACTCTGGTAGCCACCGTCGGTGAGCGGCTGGAAGGTGGGGATCAGGTGCTGCTTGCCGTTGCCGATGAGGTCGGCACGGCCCATGCCCTTGAGCGCTTCGCGCAGAAGCGGCCAGTTGTTCGGGTCGTGGTAGCGCAGAAAGGCCTTGTGCAGGCGGCGGCGCTTCTCACCCCGCACGATGTCCACCCGTTCGGCACGTTCGTCGCGATGAATCCCCTTGAGCGGATTCAGACTGGTGTGGTACATGGCCGTGGCGGTGGCCATGGGGCTGGGGTAGAAGGTCTGCAC
>CAZKGD010000234.1:0-1820 GCA_964552215.1 uncultured Caldimonas sp. | reverse complement strand
AGACAGGCATGGCATCAGGCAAGGAAAAAGACACCACCGACTGGGCGCAGGCCGCGCAGCAGTGGCAGCAGAACCTGGTGCAGCAGTGGACGCAGATGGCGCAGGCCTTCCCTGGCGCGGCCGGCTCCACGGCGGTCGACCCGATGGCCGCATTCCGTGCCTTCATGCCCCCGGCACAGGGCGCCACGCCCATGGGCATGCCCTCGCTGAGCGACCTGCTCCAGCAGGGCGGCGGGCACGCGGTGAACATCGATCCGGCGCGGCTGCTGGAGATCCAGCAGAACTACCTGAAGGAAGCCACCGCCTTGTGGAACCAGGGCCTGTCCGTGCAGCCGGCGGGTGATCGGCGCTTTGCCGGCGACGCCTGGGCCGGCAACCCGGTGGCGGCCTTCACGGCAGCCACCTACCTGCTCAATGCGCGCACGCTCATGGCCATGGCCGACGCGGTGCAGGGCGACGCCAAGACCCGCGCCCGGGTGCGCTTTGCCGTTCAGCAGTGGATCGATGCCAGCGCGCCGAGCAACTTCCTGGCCTTCAACGTCGAGGCGCAGAAGCGCGCGATCGAGACCCATGGCGAGAGCATTGCCAAGGGCGTGGCGAACCTGCTCAAGGACATGAAGCAGGGTCATGTCTCGATGACGGACGAGAGCGTGTTCGAAGTTGGCAAGAACGTGGCCACCACCGAAGGCGCCGTGGTGTTCGAGAACGAGCTGTTCCAGCTCATCGAGTACAAGCCGCTCACGGCCAAGGTGTACGAGCGGCCGTTCCTGCTGGTGCCGCCGTGCATCAACAAGTTCTACATCCTCGATCTGCAGCCCGACAACTCCTTCATCCGCTACGCGGTGGAGCAGGGCCACCGCACCTTCGTGGTGAGCTGGCGCAACCCGGACGAGTCGCTGGCACACAAGACATGGGACGACTACATCGAACACGCCGTCATCAAGGCGATCGACACCGTGCGCGACATCAGCGGGGCGAAAGACATCAACGCCCTGGGCTTCTGTGTTGGCGGCACCATGCTGGGCACGGCACTGGGCGTGCTGGCCGGCCGCGGTGACGACAAGGTGCACAGCGCCACCTTGCTGACCACGCTGATCGACTTCAGCGACACCGGCGTCCTCGATCTCTTCATCGACGAGAACTTCGTCAAGTTC
Source organism: uncultured Caldimonas sp. (assembly GCA_964552215.1). Lineage (GTDB taxonomy): Bacteria > Pseudomonadota > Gammaproteobacteria > Burkholderiales > Burkholderiaceae_C > Caldimonas. The sequence continues at coordinate 666 of CAZKGD010000234.1, read as the reverse complement.
CGCGAGGTGCAGTTCGCCAACGGCGGCCTCATGCCCGGGCGCGACCTCGCCACGACGTTCAGCTTCCTGCGCCCGAACGACCTGGTGTGGAACTACGTCGTGGGCAACTACCTCAAGGGCGAGACGCCGCCGCCCTTCGATCTGCTGTACTGGAACTCCGACAGCACCAACCTGCCGGGGCCGTACTACGCCTGGTACCTGCGCCACATGTACCTGCAGAACGATCTCATCCAACCCGGCAAGGTCACGGTCTGTGGCCAGAAGATCGATTTCCGCAAGGTCAAGCTGCCGGTTTACATCTACGGCTCGCGCGAGGACCACATCGTGCCGATCGGGGGCGCCTATGGCAGCACGCAGGTGTTCCCCGGCAAGAAGCGCTTTGTCATGGGCGCCTCGGGGCACATCGCGGGCGTCATCAACCCCGCGAGCAAGGGCAAGCGCAGCCACTGGACCAGCAGCGGCGCCAGCTTCCCCGCGGACGTGAAGGACTGGATTGCCAACGCCACCGAGCACCCCGGCAGCTGGTGGGGCGACTGGGCCGCGTGGCTCAAGCCGCTGGCCGGCAAGCAGATTCCCGCGCCCAAGGCCTACGGCCGCGCCCGGGCCTACACCGCCATCGAGCCTGCACCAGGCCGTTACGTCAAAGCCAAGGCTTGACATGAAACC
>CAZKGD010000233.1:0-1886 GCA_964552215.1 uncultured Caldimonas sp. | reverse complement strand
GAACACCCCGCGCGACTTGCCGATGAAGGCCTCCCGGCCGCCTGGCAGATCAGATTGCAGTTTATCGCAGAGGGCGGTGATGGTCGAGTCGGCAAAGGTCAGCCCGTGAATGCTATGGGCAAACTCGTTCCTAATCTTCCGAATCAGGTTGCACTCGCGGAGCTCGAAGGTGTCGATGAGGCCCAAGGCGTGCGCCGTCTTGATGCGCGCAGAGAAGGTTCCGAGGGGAGCAGTGCCGCCGTCCAGCAGCTCCCCGGCTGTCTTTCCGGGGACGAAGAAGGCACGCAGGGTGTCCGCCAGCTTCTGGTCGATCAGGGCTGAGCCAACTAGAGCGGCTCCCCTGTCGGTTTCTGACTGGAACTCATGCAGGAAGGCAGTGAAGTCTTTCAGGTCAGCGGCGTGCATAGCGCGAGCCTAGGGTCCAAACCCAATCAGCCTCTTGAAATTTGATGCGCACATTGATTCAGGAGTCTCCGCTGAGATAGGAGGCTTTGGATATGTCGCGTTCGTTGTTCTGGCTGTCGGATGAGGCGTGGGCTGCGATCGAGCCTCACCTGCCGCAGAACCAGCCCGGGGTCACGTCCGTCAATGAGGTGTAATTTGGGGTGTGGTCACCGGGCTGCATGGTCAGGCGGCCTTGGGTGTAATCTGTAGCGGCTGAGCCTCCTCGATCATTGGTGTGGCAAGGGCTGCCATGCCCTCGATCTGCATGTAGCGGTGCTGGAGCTGCCACTCGTCATTCTGCTCGAGCAGGACGGCGCCGACGAGTCGGATGATGCTGTCCTCGTTGGGGAAGATACCGACGACGTCAGCACGGCGCTTCACCTCCTTGTTCAGGCGCTCCAGCGGATTGGTGCTGTGCAGCTTGACCCGGTGCTGCTCGGGGAAGGTCATGTAGGCCAGGACATCGTGCTCGGCGTCGTCCATGCAGGTTCCCAGCTTCGGCCAGCGGGTGCGCAGTTGGTCGGCGACCTGGCGCCAGACCTGGGTAGCGGCCGCATGATCGGGCTGGAGGAAGACCTGCCGGATGGCGGCGGCGACCACGGTGTTCTGCCCCTTGGGCACGTAGGCCAGTGCGTTGCGCATGAAGTGGACGCGGCAGCGCTGCCAGGTGGCGCCGAGCACGCGGGTGATCGCCGCCTTGAGCCCCTCGTGGGCATCGGAGATGACCAGCTTCACTCCCTTGAGGCCGCGGCGGGCCAGGTCCTTGAGGAAGCTCGACCAGAACGGCTCGGCCTCGCTGGGACCGATGTGCAGGCCGACGATCTCGCGCTTGCCCTCGGTGTTGACCGCGACCGCTATTATCGCCGCGACACTGACGATACGGCCGCCCTCGCGGACCTTGAGGTAGGTCGCGTCCAGCCAGAGGTAAGGCCAGTCGCCCGCCAGCGGCCGCTTGAGGAAGGCGTGCACGCGTTCGTCGATGTCCTTGCACAGCTTCGAGACCGAAGACTTGGAGATGCCGGTCATGCCCATGGCCTGAACCAGCTCGTCGACGCGCCGGGTGCTGACGCCGGCGATCCATGCTTCCTGGATCACCGAGACCAGCGCCTTCTCGACGGTCTTCCTGGGTTCCAGGAAGCCAGGGAAGTAGGCCCCGGTCCTGAGCTTGGGGATCTTCAGGTTGAGCGTGCCGAGCCGGGTGTCGAGGCTGCGCTCTCGGTAGCCGTTACGCCAGGTCGTGCGGTCGCCGGATCGCTCGTGTCGGCCGGCGCCGATCACGCCGTCGACATCGGCCTCCATGATCAGCTGCAGCACGCTCTCGGCAATGCTGCGCAGGAAATCGCTGTCTCCGGTCTTCGCCATCAGCTCGGCAAGCGGTAGTCTGTCTTCGGTCATCGGGATCAACTCCTCGGGTGGGTGTGACGTGTGGAAACTCCACCTTA
>CAZKGD010000232.1:0-1893 GCA_964552215.1 uncultured Caldimonas sp. | reverse complement strand
GGCGGGTGTTCATCTCCAGGAAGTAGAAGCTCTGGTCCTTGCCGACCACGAACTCCACCGTGCCCGCGCTCTGGTACTTCACCGCCTTGGCCAAGGCCACGGCCTGCTCACCCATGGCCTTGCGGGTGGCCTCACTGATGAAGGGGCTGGGGGCCTCCTCGATCACCTTCTGGTGGCGGCGCTGGATGGAGCACTCGCGCTCCCACAGGTAGACGACGTTGCCATGGCCGTCGCCCAGCACCTGGATCTCGATGTGGCGCGGCTCCTCGACGAACTTCTCGATGAAGACCCGGTCGTCGCCGAAGCTGTTGCGTGCCTCGTTGCGACACGAGGCGAAGCCCTCATGGGCCTCCTTGTCGTTGAAGGCCACACGCAGACCCTTGCCGCCACCGCCGGCGCTGGCCTTGATCATCACGGGATAGCCGATCTCGCGTGCGATCTCCACCGCCCGCTCGGGTGACTCGATCGCGTCGTTCCAGCCCGGGATGGTGTTGACGCCAGCCTCCTGCGCCAGCTTCTTCGAGGCGATCTTGTCGCCCATGGCTGCGATGGAATAGTGCTTCGGGCCGATGAAGACCAGGCCCTCGTCCTCCACGCGGCGGGCGAAGTCCTCGTTCTCGGACAGGAAGCCGTAGCCCGGATGGATGGCCTGCGCGCCCGTGCGCTTGGCGGCGGCAATGATCTTGTCGGCCACCAGGTAGGACTCACGGCTGGGTGCCGGGCCCAGCAGCACGGCCTCGTCGGCCAGTTCCACATGCAAGGCGTCCTTGTCGGCCTCGGAATACACGGCCACCGTCTGGATGCCGAGCTTCCTGGCGGTCTTGATCACGCGGCAGGCGATCTCACCGCGGTTGGCAATCAGAATCTTCTTGAACATCTTGAGGCTCCCGGGCGATCAGAGGGGGATGTTCCCGTGCTTGCGCCAGGGGTTGTCGAGCTTCTTGTCCTTGAGCATCGCCAGGCTGCGGCAGATGCGCTTGCGGGTTTCGTGGGGCTGGATCACGTCGTCGATGTAGCCCCGAGCCCCGGCCACGAAGGGGTTGGCGAAGCGCGCCTTGTACTCGGCTTCGCGCGCGGCGAGCTTGGCCGGGTCCGACTTGTCTTCGCGGAAGATGATCTCCACCGCCCCCTTGGCGCCCATCACCGCGATCTCGGCGTTCGGCCAGGCGAGGTTCACGTCACCGCGCAGGTGCTTGGAGGCCATCACGTCATACGCGCCGCCATAGGCCTTGCGGGTGATGATGGTGATCTTGGGCACCGTGGCCTCGGCATAGGCGTAGAGCAGCTTGGCACCGTGCTTGATGATGCCGCCGTACTCCTGGCTGGTGCCGGGCATGAAGCCGGGCACGTCCACAAAGGTGACGACCGGGATGTTGAAGCAGTCGCAGAAGCGCACGAAGCGCGCGGCCTTGATGGAGCTCTTGATGTCCAGGCAGCCCGCCAGCACCAGCGGCTGGTTGGCCACGATACCCACCGTCTGGCCGTCCATGCGCGCAAAGCCGATCACGATGTTCTTCGCGTACTCGGGCTGCAGCTCGAAGAAGTCGCCGTCGTCCACGATCTTGAGGATCAGCTCCTTCATGTCGTACGGCTTGTTCGGGTTGTCGGGCACGAGCGTGTCCAGGCTCAGCTCCATGCGGTCGATCGGGTCGCCACTGGGGCGCACCGGCGCCTTCTCGCGGTTGTTGAGCGGCAGGTAGTTGAACAGGCGGCGCAGCATGAGCAGCGCTTCGACGTCGTTCTCGAACGCCAAGTCGGCCACGCCGCTGCGCGTGGTGTGCGTGATGGCGCCGCCCAACTCCTCGGCCGTCACTTCCTCGTGCGTCACGGTCTTCACCACCTCGGGGCCGGTGACGAACATGTACGAGCTGTCCTTCACCATGAAGATGAAGT
>CAZKGD010000231.1:0-1899 GCA_964552215.1 uncultured Caldimonas sp. | reverse complement strand
CAGCTCAACGAGATGATCGGCGACCCCGAGTACAAGATCGGCCGCCCGCGCCAGCTCTTCGTCGGCTCCGAGAAGCGCGAAGTCAAACCGCTGGCCCAGCGCGGCTGACGGAGGTGCCAGGCCGGCCCTCCGGCCTGACACAGCCCCGACGGAACCCGGCCTCGAGCCGGGTTCTTTGTTTCAAAACGCTTAAAATCACAGGTTCCCCACCCGACGAGACAGCCATGGGCCGCACGCTGTACGACAAGATCTGGGACGAGCACGTCGTCCACACGGAAGACGATGGCACCGCCATCCTCTACATCGATCGCCATCTGGTCCACGAAGTGACCAGTCCCCAGGCCTTCGAAGGCTTGCGCGAGGCTGGGCGCAAGGTCTGGCGCGTCAGCTCCATCGTGGCCACCGCCGATCACAACACACCCACGACAGGGTGGGAGCAAGGCTACGACGGCATCACCGATCCGATCAGCAAGGAACAGATCACCACGCTGGACGCCAACATCAAGGAGTCGGGTGCTGCAGCCTACTTTCCATTCCTGTCCAAGCGCCAGGGCATCGTGCACGTGATCGGTCCGGAAAATGGCGCCACGCTGCCCGGCATGACCGTGGTGTGCGGTGACAGCCACACGTCCACCCACGGGGCTTTCGGGGCTCTGGCGCACGGCATCGGCACGAGCGAAGTCGAACACGTGATGGCCACGCAGACCCTGCTCGCCAAGAAGGCCAAGAACATGCTGATCAAGGTCGAGGGCACCCTGGCCCGCGGCTGCAGCGCCAAGGATGTCGTACTGGCCATCATCGGCCGGATCGGCACGGCTGGGGGCACCGGCTACACGATCGAGTTTGCCGGCAGCGCCATCCGTGCGCTGAGCATGGAAGGCCGCATGACGGTGTGCAACATGGCCATCGAGGCCGGGGCCCGCGCCGGCCTGGTGGCGGTGGACGACACCACCATCCAATACGTCAAGGGCCGCCCGTTCTCGCCGTCCGGCGTTGAATGGGACCAGGCTGTCGCCTACTGGCGCACGCTGTACTCGGACCCTGACGCCCAATGGGATGCGGTGGTCGAGCTGGATGCCAGCCAGATCCGCCCGCAGGTGACGTGGGGCACCTCGCCCGAGATGGTGCTGTCCATCGAAGACCGGGTGCCCGATCCCGACAAGGAGAAGGATGCCGTCAAGCGCGGGGCCATGGAGCGGGCGCTGAAGTACATGGGGCTCGAGCCCAACAAGGCCCTGGCGGATGTACGCATCGACAAGGTCTTCATCGGTTCTTGCACGAATTCGCGCATCGAAGACCTCCGCGAGGCTGCTGCCGTGGTGCGCCGCCTCGGCGGCAAGGTGGCCGCCAACGTCAAGCTGGCGATGGTGGTGCCCGGCTCGGGCCTCGTGAAGGAGCAGGCCGAGCGCGAGGGGCTGGACCAGGTGTTCAAGGCGGCCGGCTTCGAATGGCGCGAACCCGGCTGCTCGATGTGCCTGGCGATGAACGCCGATCGACTCGAACCGGGCGAGCGCTGCGCATCCACCTCGAATCGCAACTTCGAGGGGCGCCAGGGGGCGGGTGGTCGTACCCATCTGGTCAGCCCGGCGATGGCGGCAGCAGCGGCCATCGAAGGTCATTTCGTCGACGTGCGTCGGATTGCCTGAGGAGAGTGGCGATGAAACAGCTGTGGATCGTTCTGATGTTGGCGACCTTCGGCCTGACGGGTTGCAACACCATCCAGGGGCTGGGCAAGGATGTCCAGAAGGTCGGGGAAACGATGGAAGAAGCGGCCAGCCGCAAGAAGTGACACCATGAACCCGTTTACCGTACACAAGGGCCTGGTCGCGCCGATGGACCGGGAGAACGTCGACACCGACGCCATCATCCCCAAGCAGTTCCTGAAGTCGATCAAGCGCA
>CAZKGD010000230.1:0-1919 GCA_964552215.1 uncultured Caldimonas sp. | reverse complement strand
TCCGGCGCTTTCCGGCCGCTGGTGCCCACTTGGGCCAGTCCGGTCACCGCAGCCACCGGTTCGGCCAGGACACCCGCCACCTCGACGACGATCGTGCCGTCCGCCAGGCGTGGGTTCTCCTCTGCGACATCGATCTCGATCGTCTTGAACACCGCCTGGTTGAGCCACTTGCGCTGCTCGGGTGTGGCCTCTTTGTAGAGCCGTCCAGCGTTTGCCAGGAGGAGCAGAATCAGGTCGAGGTGCTTCAGCACCGTCTCCATGTTCTGTTGGCAGGCCTCGATAAGGCGCTTGGCGTCGTTCATTTCCGCCATGACGGCGGCCTGGCGCTGCTTCAGATCTTCAGCCGGAATGATGTCATCCAAGTAGGCGTCGATCAGCTTCTGCTTCTGCCGCTCGAGCGTGATGAGCCGCTGCCGCTGGCTGGCGAGGAGGGCTTCATCGTGCGCCTGTTGGGCCTCCAGCTGCGCGCGACTGGCCTGGCCGACCTGGGCAATGGTCTCGGCGGTGAATTGCACCTGGCTGTGCCAAATGCGCTCCATCTCCTTCTCGACGAAGTCGGTGCCGACGTACGGCAGATCACACTCGGTGCGCCCGGTGTGCCGCCCGATGCAGAAGAAGTAGCTGTAGGTGCCGCCCCGCCCTTGTGAGTAGCCGAACCCGACTCGTCCGCCGCAGCGATGGCAGCTCAGCGAGCCCTTGAGGTAGTGTGTGTGCCGCCACGACCGGTCACCGGCGATGCGTCGTCCGGCTAGTACCTCTTGGACGGTGTACCAGGTGTCATCGTCGATCAGCGGCTCGTGAATGCCGTCGTAGATCGCTTCGCGGTGCTTGACCTTGCCGATGTAGTACGGGTTGCTCAGCATGCGGTGCACCTGGCTGATGGTCAGCGGCGTCCCGACATACTTGGCGGTCTTGCGGCTGCGCAGTCCCCGCTCTTCCAATTCGTCGCGGAGCGTTGAGATGCTCAGGTCACCAGTTGCGTAGGTACGGAACGCCCACCGGATGAGTTCAGCTCGCTCGGTGTCGACCGCCACGCCCTTGATGTCACGGCCCTCAACGCGGGTGCTCGTGTTGACGTAGCCGATCGGTGCGACGCCGTGGGTCCCGCCGTTCTTGGCTTTCTGGGCGATGCCCTTCTTGGCCTCATTAGCGAGGTTACGAGAGTAGAACTCCGCCATCGTGGCCATGATGCCGTGCATCAGCATGCCGGGCGGCGTCTCGTCGATCTGCTCAGTGGCCGAAACCAGTACTGCACCTGCCGCTTGAATGGCGGCGAGAATAGCGACGTCATCAGCGCGGTCACGGGCCAGACGGTCGAGCTTGTGCACCAGTACGTAGTCGACGTTCCCCTGCTTGACGTAGGCCAGCATCTCCTGCAGGCCTTCGCGGTCTGCCGAGCGAGCCGAGGCGCCGGCGTCGACGAACTCCTCGATAATCTCGGCTCCGAGCTCTTGAGCCTTCCGCTGACAGGCGGTGCGCTGCGCGGGGATCGAGTACCCCTCCGCTTCGCCGTTCTTGCTCGCCTGACGAGACGTCGAGACGCGCGTGTACAGCACGGCGCGCTTGAGGCTGCTGGTCGCGGGTACTTCCGCAATGTGCGTGATCTGTTCGATAGACATCGGTGAAGGCCTCCTTTCCCTCGGATTTGCGGGCTTTCCGAGCAATTGGCCTCCGGACAGTACCTCGATGGCCACGAGGAGTCGATACTCCGATCGGGACCTCACGGGAGGTTCAGGGAGTGGCCGGAATAGGCCTAGCGGGGGTCAGATAAGCAATCTTCGGAGGCGGTCGCCGCGATGTAGTTTTTGCATCGCAAGATGCACTGGTGCCCTAGACGGCTGCGGCCTCCTGTGCGGGTGAATCAGGTGACGTCCCGCTGAGTGGTGGAGTTTCTCAACACCGTGCGGGTCAGCTGTTGT
>CAZKGD010000229.1:0-1952 GCA_964552215.1 uncultured Caldimonas sp. | reverse complement strand
AAGCGCATCGAGGAGCTGCGCACGGTGCAGTTCTGGCTGGAACAGAACGCCCGCATGCTGGGCGCCACCATCCAGGCCCTGGAAGTGCAGCGCATGACGCTGTCGACGCTCAAGACCATGAACGTGCCGGTGGAAGCGCTGCGCGAGTCCCTGACGCTGCGCATGCCCGCCGCTGCAGATCAGGCCGCCTCGCCTGCCGCGCCCGCCAGCGGGAAACCGCGTGCGCGCAAGCGCCCGGTCGCGAAAGCTGCGTCCAAGGTCGCCGGCGGCGCCACGCCTCCGGTCGATCCGATGCAATGGTGGGGTGCGCTGTCGCGGCAATTCACGAGCCTGGCCGCCACGGCCATGAAGGATGCCGCCAGCGAATCGGCCCGCAACCTGGCCGGCAGCCTGGTCAAGCAGTCGTTCACCGCCGCCGAGGAAACCCTGCGCAAGGGCGTGGCCACGGCGGGCAAGGCGGCGGGTCAGGTCAAGGCGGGAGCGGCCGGGGCCGCGGGGCTGGCCGCCCGGGCCGGCAAGGCCGCCGGCCAGGTGGCCGTGCAGGCCGCGACGCCCAAGAAGGCCGCGCCGGTGGCCCGCACACGACGCGCTGCCAAGGCGCGCCCGGGCTGATTCAAGGCGCGGAATCGCGCCGGCGGTGCTGCCAGGCCCCCAGGGCCACCAGGAAGGCCAGGGCGAGTTCCATCACCTCCTCGATCGAGGTCTGCCAGGCCCGCACGTTCGCGCTCAGCGCGATGCCGTACTCCTCGGCCAGGATGGCGGGGGCCCGGTCGGCGATCTTGCCCACCACCAGGGTGACGGCGAACACCACCACCGTGACGGCCACCGGATCGAGCCGGCGCAGCCCCCCCAGCAGGCCCGGCCCCTGCCGCAGCAAGAGATAGGCACTGGCCAGGGCCACGGGCACGAGCACCGCACCGGCCACCACGCGATGCAGCGGTTCGCCATCGCGCAGGAAGAAGCTGAACTTGAGCACACTCGTGCCGGTGAAGGCCTTGTGCCAATCCATCTCGCGCGCCGCAAACGCCAGCATGACGATGGCCAGCGAGGTCCACAGCCGCCAGTCGTCCTCGGGCCGCCGCCACAACACCACCAGGGCGGCCACGGCGACGTAAAGGGCCACGTTCAGGCCTTCGACCAGGCCGTGTTCGCTCATCAGCGCCATCGTGGCCTGCGCGGGCAGGACCAGCCAGATCACGTGGGCGAGGACAAGGAAGGCCAGCGCCACCAAGGGGGCGGCCATCGCGCGGGTGGACAGGGAGGGAGCCGTTCTGTTCATGGACACCATTGTCTGACGGAGCGCAAGGCCTTGCATTCTTGCGTCCGGCGCAAAAGCGAAATGATGCCTGTGCTGGCGGCGATTCAGCCCGCGCTCAGCCTGGGGACGTTACAGTGACGGCAAACGAGGAGACCCCCGATGAACGCTCCGCTGCCCGCCCAGGCCCTGGCCGAAGCGGCTGACGCTCCCGACCGCCCCCGCCGCCAGGCCGAGGTGGTGGCGGCGCTCTCCCAGGTGCTGCCCGCCCACGCCCTGCTCTGGCACCGGGAAGACACCACGCCTTACGAATGTGACGGACTGACCGCCTACCGCGAGCAGCCCCTGGCCGTGGCCCTGCCGGAAACCGAGGATCAGGTGGCCGCCGTGCTGCGTGCCTGCCATCGCCTGCAGGTGCCGGTGGTGGCACGCGGCGCCGGCACCGGCCTGTCAGGGGGCGCCCTGCCCCACCGCCTGGGCGTGACGCTGAGCCTGGCCAAGTTCAACCGCATCGTGCGCATCGACCCCCACGCGCGGACCGCCGTGGTGCAGTCGGGCGTGCGCAACCTGGCCATCAGCGAAGCGGCTGCGCCCTTCGGGCTGTACTACGCGCCCGACCCGAGCAGCCAGATCGCCTGCACCATCGGCGGCAACGTGGCCGAGAACTCCGGCGGCGTGCACTGCCTGAAGTACGGCC
>CAZKGD010000228.1:0-1954 GCA_964552215.1 uncultured Caldimonas sp. | reverse complement strand
TAACACCCGCCAGCACCCGTTGGCGCCCGTTACCCATCAACACCGAAAAGCAGCAGATTACTGCTTCGGGGGTATGGAGAACGTACCCGGATCCCCGGTTCAATCCTTGCGTTCTTGTCATTCGTTGAACGCCAATGGAACCTCTGAACTCCTGGGCGCTGCGCGCGGTGCTGATTGCCGGTATCGGCGTTCTCGCGGCCTGCGGTGGCGGCAAGCCCTCTTCTGCCACAAGCACGGCTTCTGCGGGAGCCATGCTGACGCCGCCCGCCCTCACGCTCACGCTCACGCCGACCACCACCAGGATTCTGCGATTCAACTGGCCCGACATGGACGGTGAAACGACCTACCGCCTGCTCGAGGACGCCGATGGCACGTCGGGCTACTCCCTGGTCAAACAGCTGCCCGCCGACACCACACAACACGATCTGGAGGTCTTCCTGCCCGGGCGCATCAACGCGCGCTACATCCTGCAGGCGTGCACGGGCGCAAGCTGCGTCGACTCGGCTCCCCTGAGCGTCTCCGGCAGCCTGGCAGAGGCCGTTGGCTTCCTCAAGGCCGACGCGCCGGCCGACGAGCACGAGTTCGGATTCAGCATTGCGCTGTCGGAGGATGAGGGCACGCTGGCCGTGGGCGCCCCCGGCGAGGACAGCGATTTCGCCGGCATCGCCGCGCGCAAGCCAAGCCATGCGGGCGTGGCTTACGACAGCGGTGCGGTCTACGTGTTCGTGCGCGAGGGGCAACGTTGGCAGCAGCAAGCCTTCGTGAAGACCTCGGCCCCGCGGGATGGCGACGGTTTCGGCTTCAGCGTGGCTCTGAGCGCCAATGGTGACTCCCTGGCCGTGGGAGCGCCTGACGACGACACCAACGGTGCGGTGTATCTGTTCAGGCGCCAAAGTGGCACCTGGAGCCAGTGGCAACGCATGGTCACCTCGTCGACCGGCGGAAGATTCGGCATCAGTCTGGCCCTGTCCTCGCCAGGACAGGTGCTCGTGGTGGGTGACCCACAGGAAGACAGCGTCGCAAGCAACAGCGGCGCTGCCTACGTGTTCACCCACGATGGCCACACTTGGAGCGAGCAGGCGATGCTCAAGGCGCCGGCACCACAAGCCGGGGACCTCTTCGGTACAAGCGTATCCGTCAACGGTCCAGGCGGCACGATCGCCGTGGGCGCGCCGGATGACGACAACACCGTCTTCGGGGGCGGCGCAGCATACGTGTTCACCGGTGGCGGCCCGACCTGGGGGCCGCCCGTGCGGTTGACGCCCGCTCAACCCGTCGAAGAGCAAAACATGGGTCGCGTGGTGGCGCTGTCGCGCGATGGCAGTACCTTGGCCGTCAGCGCGAGCGGCGACGCAAGCACGGCGATCGGCATCAACGGCGACCCCACGGCCGGTGGCGCACCGGTCAGTGGCGCGGTCCATGTCTTCGCGCTGCGAGGCCTCGCCTGGGAGTACCAGGCCTATATCAAGGCATCCAACCCCGACCAGGATGACAACTTCGGCTACAGCGTTGTGCTGTCGAACAATGGTGACACCCTGGTGGTCAGCGCGCCCTACGAACGAAGCAGGGCAGACGGCATCAATGGCGCACAGGACGACAACAGTTCCTCCGAAGTCGGTGCCGCCTATGTGTTCCAGCGTCGGGGCGCCGACTGGCGCCAGCAGGCCTACGTGAAGGCATTCAACAGCGGAAGTGGCGATGGTTTCGGCCACGGCCTCGCCCTGTCGTCCGACGGGCTGCGCCTGTTCTCGGGCGCGCCCGGCGAAAGCAGTTCGGGCGGCGGATGGAATCCGATACAGGACAACAATAGCATTCGCTCGGGTGCCGTGTACCTCTACTGAACGACGCTGCGACGGCCCATCGTGGCGGGCCGCCTGCTGCCCTGAACGTCAGGGCTGTGGGCCGTCGTAGCCTTCGATGACCACGATGTCGGCCACCGACACCGGCGCGCGCA
>CAZKGD010000227.1:0-2036 GCA_964552215.1 uncultured Caldimonas sp. | reverse complement strand
TGCCCTGGCCGCAGGTCGATTTCACCAAGTTCGGCCCGGTCGAGCGCAAGGACCTCTCTCGCATCAAGAAGATCAGCGGTGCCAACCTGCACCGCAACTGGGTGGTGATCCCGCACGTCACCAACCACGACGATGCCGACATCACCGAGCTCGAAGCCTTCCGCGTGCAGCTCAACAAGGAAAACGAGAAGAGCGGCATCAAGGTGACGATGCTGGCCTTCCTGATCAAGGCCTCGGTGGCTGCACTGAAGAAGTTCCCCGAGTTCAACGCCAGCCTCGACGGCGAGCAGCTCGTGCTCAAGCGGTACTACCACATCGGTTTTGCGGCCGACACGCCCAACGGCCTGGTGGTGCCGGTGATCAAGGACGCCGACAAGAAGGGCATCCTGCAGATCAGCAAGGAGATGAGCGAGCTGGCGGCCAAGGCGCGCGACGGCAAGCTGGGCCCCGCCGAGATGAGCGGCGGCTGTTTCTCGATCTCGTCCCTGGGCGGCATCGGGGGGCGCTACTTCACGCCCATCATCAACGCCCCCGAGGTGGCCATCCTGGGCGTGTGCAAGTCCAGCACCGAGCCCAAGTGGGACGGCAAGGCCTTCCAGCCGCGCCTGATGCTGCCGCTGTCGCTGAGCTGGGACCACCGTGTCATCGATGGTGCGGCCGCGGCCCGCTTCAACGCCTACCTGGGCGCCGTCCTGGCGGACTTCCGCCGCGTGATGCTGTAAGGAGCGCGGCATGTCTGTCATCGAGATCAAGGTTCCCGACATCGGCGACTTCAAGGACGTCGGCGTCATCGAGGTGCTGGTGAAGCCCGGCGACGTGGTGAAGGCCGAGCAGAGCCTCATCACCGTGGAGTCGGACAAGGCGTCGATGGAGATCCCGTCGTCGCACGCCGGCGTGGTGAAGGAACTCAAGGTGAAGGTGGGCGACACCGTCAACGAGGGCTCCGTCATCCTGCTGATGGAAGCGGAAGCTGCGGGCGCTGCTGCGCCAGCGCCCGTTTCCGCACCCGCACCCGCTCCTGCGCCGGCTCCCGCAGCGCCGCCTGCACCCGCTCCCGCTGCGGCCCCTGTGGCGTCGAGGGACGCCGGTGGTGCCGACCTCGAATGCGACATGCTCGTGCTGGGTGCCGGCCCCGGCGGCTACTCGGCCGCCTTCCGCGCGGCCGACCTCGGCATGAAGGTGGTGCTGGTGGAACGCTATGCCACCCTGGGTGGCGTGTGCCTGAACGTGGGTTGCATCCCTTCCAAGGCGCTGCTGCACGTGGCGGCGGTGATGGACGAGGTGAAGCACTTCGCCGACCTGGGCGTGAGCTTCGGCGACCCCACCGTGGATCGCAGCAAGCTGCTGGCCCACAAGAACAAGGTGGTGGGCAAGCTCACCGGGGGCCTGGCCGCCATGGCCAAGATGCGCAAGGTCACCACCGTGCGCGGCTACGGCAGCTTCGTCGACCCGCACCATGTGCAGGTCGAAGAGACCACTGGCGATGGCCAGGAGAAGACCGGCAAGACGCAGACCATCCGCTTCAAGCAGGCCATCATCGCGGCCGGTTCGCAGGCGGTGCGCCTGCCCTTCCTGCCCGAGGATCCCCGCATCGTCGATTCCACCGGCGCGCTGCAGCTGCAGCATGCCCCGAAGCGCATGCTCATCGTGGGCGGCGGCATCATCGGCCTGGAAATGGGCACGGTGTACTCGTCCCTGGGCGCGCGCCTGGACGTGGTGGAGATGCTCGATGGCCTGATGCAAGGCGCTGATCGCGACCTGGTGCGCGTGTGGCAGAAGATGAATGCACCGCGCTTCGATCACATCCTGCTCAAGACGAAGACGGTGGGCGCCCAGGCGACAGCCGACGGCATCCTGGTGAGCTTTGAGGGCGAAGGCGCGCCGAAGGAGCCGCAGCTCTACGACCTGGTGTTGCAGGCGGTGGGCCGCAGCCCCAATGGCAGGAAGATTGGCGCCGAGAAGGCGGGTGTGGCGGTGACCGACCGCGGCTTCATCCCGGTGGACATCCAGATGCGCACCAACGTGCCGCACATCTT
>CAZKGD010000226.1:0-2090 GCA_964552215.1 uncultured Caldimonas sp. | reverse complement strand
CCCAGGCCGAGGCGGTGAGCGACCTCATCGAGGCCAGCACCGAAGCGGCGGCGCGCTCGGCCGGGCGCTCGTTGCAAGGGGCTTTCTCGCAGCAGGTGGAGGCCTTGCGCGAACGCCTGGTGCGCCTGCGCATGCTGGTGGAGGCCACGCTCGATTTCCCCGAGGAAGAGATCGACTTCCTCGAAAAGGCCGATGCGCGCGGCCAGCTCGATGCCATCCGCACCGCACTCGACACCCTGCTCGACCGCGCCCACCAGGGCGCGCTGCTGCGCGAGGGCATCCGCCTCGTGCTGGCCGGGCAGCCCAACGTGGGCAAGAGCTCGCTGCTCAATGCCCTGGCCGGGGCGGAGCTGGCCATCGTCACCCCCATCCCCGGCACCACGCGCGACAAGGTCAGCGAGACCCTCCAGATCGAGGGCGTGCCGCTGCACATCATCGACACCGCCGGCCTGCGCGAAGCCACCGACGAAGTGGAGCGCATCGGCATTGCGCGCACCTGGGATGAGATCGCCCAGGCCGATGCCGTGCTCTTCCTGCACGACCTCACGCGAATGGGCCAGGCCGACTACGACGCGGGCGAGGCGGCGATCGCCGCGCGCCTGCCTGAGGGCGCGCGCATCGTGCACGTGTACAACAAGCTCGATGCCGGCGGGCTGCCGGCGGGCCTGGGCGAACCCCACGTGGCGCTGTCGGCGAAGACGGGCGAAGGGCTGGAAGCCTTGCGCCAGCAGCTGCTGGCCCTGGCCGGCTGGCATGCCCAGCCCGAGGGGGTGTTCATCGCGCGCGAGCGGCACCTGCGGGCCTTGAAGCGCACCGCGCGGCACCTGGCCCAGGCCGACGCCCACGCCCGCGTGGCCGATGCCGCGCTGGACCTGCTGGCCGAGGAGCTGCGCCTGGCCCACGAGGCGCTGGGCGAGATCACCGGCCGCATGACGGCCGACGAGTTGCTCGGCGAGATTTTCAGTAAGTTCTGCATCGGCAAGTAACGCCGGCCTTCCCGCCCGCGATGAACGGCGTTTGAGCGCCGATGGACGCGCGGGACGCCCACCCTGAGCCGGGGGGCGCGATTGTGGGAGCGCGCTGACACGTCCCATAATTGGTGCACCCGATGCCGGGACGTCGCGCGGCCGCGCGCACGGCATCCAGCGCAGTGCAAAGGACAGAAGAACATGGAAGGCCAGGACCTGATCCAGGCGGTGCAGTCGCTCAACACCGAGGACGCATTCCGCCCCCGACTCAACGCCCAGCAGTGGACCCAGCTCACGCAGTTCCTCACGCGCCACGAGGTGCGCATGGGTGACCAGGTGATCAAGCAGGGCGACCGCGACCGGGCGATGTATTTCCTGGCCCAGGGCACGATGCAGGTGTTCGTGAGCGGCGGCACGCCGGGTGCCAACAAGGTGGCCATCCTGCGCCCGGGCTCGATCCTCGGCGAACCCTCGCTCTTTGCCGACGGGCCGCGCATGGCCAACGTGGAAGCGATGACCCCCGGCGTGATCTATGCGCTGCGCCTGCCGCGCCTGGAAGAGATGGCGGCCCGCCTCCCCACGGTGGCCCTGGAGGTGCTGAGAGCGGCCGGCGCGGTCATGGCCATCCGCATGCGCTCCAACCTGGCCAACCGCATGCCCATGACCTGAGCCATGGCTCAGTGCCCCTCGAAGCTCACCAGGGTGAAGAGGGGCAGTCCCGTGGCACGCAGTTTGTCGCCGCCACCCAGTTCCGGCAGCTCGACGATGGCCGCGCCCTCGATCACCGTGGCGCCCAGCCGTTCGAGCAGGCGTTTGCCGGCCATCATGGTGCCGCCGGTGGCGATGAGGTCGTCGATCAGCACGACGCGGTCGCCGGGCTTCACGGCGTCGGTGTGCAGCTCCACCGTGGCCGAGCCGTATTCCAGCTCGTAGGTTTCTTCCACCGTGGTGAAGGGCAGCTTGCCCTTCTTGCGGATGGGCACGAAGCCGACGTTGAGCTCGTAGGCCAGCACCGAACCGATGATGAAGCCGCGCGCGTCCAGCCCGGCCACCACGTCCACCGTGGTGTCGAAGTAGCGGTGCACGAACTGGTCGATCAGCACCCGGAAGACCTTGGGGTTC
>CAZKGD010000225.1:0-2134 GCA_964552215.1 uncultured Caldimonas sp. | reverse complement strand
AGCTGTCGCGGTGGCTGAAGATGCGCTCCTTGGCGCGCGCCTTCTCCTCGTCGCGCCGGGCGCCGCCGATCAGCAGGTCGAATCGGTGCTCCTCGATGGTCTCGAGCAGGGTCACGGTCTGATGCCCGTTGCGCGACTCCAGCGGATGCGACAGGCGGATGGTGCCGCGCTTCATCGAGTCTTCCAGGTGACCCACGACCAGGCGCTCACCCATCTCGGCCACGCGGCGGTCGCGGAACTCGATCACCTCGGGGAAGTTGTGGCCGGTGTCCACGTGCACCAGCGGGAAGGGCAGGCGGCCCTTGAAGACGCCGTTGCCCAGGTGGTTCTTGAAGGCCTTCTCGGCCAGACGCAGCACCACGCAGGAGTCCTTGCCGCCCGAAAAGAGCAGGGCAGGGCGCTCGAAGGCGGCCACGGCCTCGCGCAGGATGAAGATGGCTTCTTCCTCGAGCCAGTCGAGGTGCCGGTGGTCGAGTGCCGGCAGGAGTTGGTCGATGCTTGCGGGCGCGTTCACGGGCGGGCTCCGATCAGGGAAACGGCAGGGGACGTGTCGGGTTGGACGTGCAGGCCGCACTCCTTGGCCTTCTCGTCTTCCCACCACCAGCGGCCGGCGCGGAAGTCCTCGCCCACCGCGATCGCGCGCGTGCAGGGTGCGCAGCCGATGCTGGGGTAGAACTGGTCGTGCAGCGGGTTGTAGGGCACGTCGTTCGTGGCGATGTAGTGCCACACGTCGTTCCAGCTCCAGTCGGCCAGCGGGTTGAGCTTGATGCGACGCTGGTCGTCGAGGTCGCGGAAGGGCACGTCGGCACGGTTGTTCGACTGCTCGCGGCGCAAGCCGGTGATCCAGGCTTCGCGGCCGTCCAGCATGCGGGACAGGGGCTCGAGCTTGCGGATGGCGCAGCAGCGCTTGCGCAGCTCGATGCTCTCGTACATGGCCTTCTCGCCGTGCCGGCCCACGAAATGCACCACGGCTTCGTGCTCGGGCTCGTAGACCTCCACGCGCAGCCCGTAGCGTTCCTCGATGCGCGGGATGAGGGCCAGCGTCTCGGCGTGCAGCGCACCGGTCTGCAGCGTGCCGATCGCGATACCGAAGGTGTGGCGCGCGATCAAGTCGGTGAGCACCATGTCCTCGGCGCCCAGGCTGGTGGCCTGCACGATGCGGCCGCGGTGCTCGCTGGCGGCCGACTGCAGCACGGCCACGGCATGGGCGTGGCGCGCGGCAAAGTCCGCAGACGGCCGGGCATAGAGTTCGATGGCCGTCATGACACCGCCTCCTTGTGCGCGTTCCTGCGAACGAAGAGGGGGCGGTTGTCGTGTACGTCGCCCTGGTAGTAGCCGTTGAAGAAGTCGAGGGCGCGGCGGGCGGCCGCCTCGTCCTGGTCGGCGCGCAGCTGCACGGCATCGACACCGCTGCGGTCGAGCAGCGGCAGCATGTCGACCAGGACCTCGCCCACGGCACGTACCTCACCACCGAAGCGGTAGCGGCTGCGCAGCAGGCGGGCCTGGCTGTAGGCGCGCCCGTCGGTCCACTTCGGGAAGTGCAGCACCACCAGGCCCAGGCGAGGCAGGTCGGCTTCGAGGCTTTCGATGTCGGTGTCGTTGGCCACTTGCACGCCCACGGGCACACCGGCCGGCCAGGTGGTGCGCACAGCCTGCCATTGCGCCCAGCTCAGCAGGCGATGGGCAGCAGGCAAAGGTGCGACTTCATCGTCGGCCGCGCGCTGCCAGGGGTCGTTGGGTGCGTGGATGAACTTCATCGTGGGATCCTTCTTCAGGCAGCGAGGGCCTTGCCGGTGGTGCGGCGCACCGCGTTGGCAGCGCTCTTGAAGGGCTCCAGGCCCACGCGCTTGACCGTGTCGACAAAGCGCTCGTTGGCGGCGCGCTGGTCGCGGTAGGTCTCGACCACGGCGTCGATCACGTCCACCACCTCGTCGGCGGCGAAGGAGGGGCCGATCACCTTGCCGGGGGCCGAAGGGCCGCTCTGGGTGGAGCCATCCGAGCCGCCGAGGGTGATCTGGTACCACTCGGCACCATCCTTGTCGACACCCAGAATGCCGATATGGCCGGTGTGGTGGTGACCGCAGGAGTTCATGCAGCCGCTCATGTGCACGTCGATGTCGCCGATGTCGTAGAG
>CAZKGD010000224.1:0-2137 GCA_964552215.1 uncultured Caldimonas sp. | reverse complement strand
TCGCCCTTGACGATGTTCTCGTAGACCTTGGTGCGGCCGTTCACGTCGTCGGACTTGACCGTCAGCATCTCCTGCAGCACGTAGGACGCGCCGTAGGCTTCCAGGGCCCAGACTTCCATCTCGCCGAAGCGCTGGCCGCCGAACTGCGCCTTGCCGCCCAGCGGTTGCTGGGTGACGAGCGAGTAAGGGCCGGTCGAGCGGGCGTGCATCTTGTCGTCCACCAGGTGGTGCAGCTTGAGCACATGCATGTAGCCCACGGTGACCGGACGCTCGAAGGCGTCGCCCGTGCGGCCATCGTGCAGGATGGCCTGCGTGCGCGTGGCGGTCAGGCCCTTCTTTGCCGCGATGTCGTCCGGGTAGGCCAGCTTGAGCATGGCGCGGATCTCTTCCTCGGCGGCGCCGTCGAAGACCGGCGTCGCGAAGGGCACGCCCTGGGACAGGTTGTGCGCCATCTCGAGGACTTCGTCATCGCTGAGCAGGCTGAGGTCTTCGGTGCGGCCACCCGACTTGTTGTAGAGCTCGTCGAAGAACTTGCGCAGCTCGGCCACACGGGCTTCACGCTGCAGCATGTCGCCGATGCGCTGGCCGATGCCCTTGGCGGCCCAACCCAGGTGCACTTCCAGCACCTGGCCCACGTTCATGCGCGAAGGCACGCCCAGCGGGTTGAGCACGATGTCGCACGGCGTGCCGTCGGCCATGTAGGGCATGTCCTCGACCGGAACGATCTTGGACACCACGCCCTTGTTGCCGTGGCGGCCGGCCATCTTGTCGCCGGGCTGCAGGCGGCGCTTGACGGCGAGGTAGACCTTCACCATCTTGAGCACGCCCGCGGGCAGTTCGTCACCCTGCGTGAGCTTCTTGCGCTTTTCCTCGAAGGCGAGGTCGAAGCTGTGACGCGTCTGCTCGAGCGAGTTCTTGATCGACTCGAGCTGATTGGCCACGTCTTCGTCGGCCGGGCGGATGTCGAACCAGTGGTACTTCTCGACGTCGGCCAGGTAGTCCTTGGTGATGGTGGTGCCCTTGGCCAGCTTCTTCGGACCGCCGTTGGCAACCTTGCCCGCCAGCAGCTTCTCGATCCGGTCGAAGGCGTCAGCCTCGACGATGCGCAGCTGGTCGTTCAGGTCCAGGCGGAAGCGCTTGAGTTCATCGTCGATGATCTGCTGGGCGCGCTTGTCACGCTGGATGCCTTCGCGGGTGAAGACCTGCACGTCGATGACGGTGCCGGCCGTGCCCTGGTCCACGCGCAGCGAGGTGTCCTTCACGTCGGAGGCCTTCTCGCCGAAGATCGCGCGCAGCAGCTTCTCTTCCGGCGTGAGCGTGGTCTCGCCCTTGGGCGTGACCTTGCCGACCAGCACGTCGCCGGCCTGCACCTCGGCCCCGATGTAGACGATGCCCGACTCGTCCAGGCGAGACAGCTGGTGCTCGGACAGGTTGGGAATGTCGCGGGTGATTTCCTCGGAGCCCAGCTTGGTGTCGCGGGCCATCACCACCAGCTCCTCGATGTGGATCGAGGTGTAGCGGTCGTCGGCGACGACGCGCTCGCTGATGAGGATGGAGTCCTCGAAGTTGTAGCCGTTCCAGGGCATGAAGGCCACCAGCATGTTCTGGCCCAGGGCCAGTTCGCCGATGTCGGTGGAGGCACCGTCGGCGATGATGTCCTCGGCCTGCACCTTGTCGCCCCGGCGCACGATGGGGCGCTGGTGGATATTGGTGTTCTGGTTGGAACGCTGGTACTTGATGAGGTTGTAGATGTCCACGCCCACTTCACCGGCCACCGTCTCCTCGTCGTTGACGCGGATCACGATGCGGTTGGTGTCGACGTAGTCCACCACACCACCGCGGCGCGCGGCCACGACGGTGCCCGAGTCCTTGGCGGCCACGCGCTCGACGCCCGTGCCCACGAAGGCCTTCTCGGGACGCAGCACCGGCACGGCCTGGCGCTGCATGTTGGCGCCCATCAGCGCGCGGTTCGCGTCGTCGTGCTCCAGGAAGGGCACCAGCGAGGCCGCCACGGACACGATCTGCGTCGGCGCCACGTCCATGTACTGGATGCGCTCAGGCGAGGTCAGCACCGATTCGCCATGCTCGCGCGCGGAGACCAGCTCGTCGATGAGCTTGCCGTCCTTGTCGAGCGTGG
>CAZKGD010000223.1:0-2156 GCA_964552215.1 uncultured Caldimonas sp. | reverse complement strand
CCACCGCACTGCATGCCCGCCGCCACACGGGCTTTCCGGCCCGCAAGCGCTTCCCTCTGGCGCTGGCGGCGGTGTGGGCCCAGTTGGCCTGGAAAGCGTCGCTGTACGCGCTGGGGCAACGCCCCAGCGGCGAGGTGCGCGTGGGCGTGACGCGCTATCAGGGGTGAGGACAGCGCACTCGCGAGCCGTCAGGCGGGCCGCACCGGGTCCGGGTCCATGGAAAAGTGCGTGTGGATGCACACCCAGGCGCCGGCGTCCTCGCGCTGCAGCACGAAGGAGCAGCGCCCCCGGCGCGCATAGGGGGCCTGCCGGTCCCAGGCCTCGGGCGAGTCGACGCCGATCGATTCCCAGCGCGCCACGGCCAGCATCATGCTGCCGTCGGCGCTGGGGCGCAGCTCCACCGAGCCAGGCTGGTAGCGGAACTCCCGGGTGCGCAGCCAGGTGGGCTGCCATTGCTGCGCGACCAGTTCGTCCAGGCTGGACGCCTCGACCGTTCGCGTCCCGAAACTTCGCAGCCCCGCACTGAACATCGGCCGCGCCGACGCGATGTCGCGCGCGCGGACGCAGGCCGCAAACCGTTCCATCCAGTCCAGCGCCGACTGCCGGTCTTCGTCCCCTTGCATCTCGTCCTCTCTGCTTTCGTCCATCATCTGGCGATGCCGCATGCCCCGTCATGTGCAGGGCCCGGCCTCATACCCGCAGCCACTGCCCCCGAAGGAACTGCAACACCCGCAACCGCAACGCGCGGCGCCGCCACTTCGACCGCCGCAGCGCCACCGCCAGCGCCTGCACGATGTCGGCCCGCCCCGCTTGCCGTGCCGCAGCCTGCATGTCGCCCACCAGCCGGTGATTGACGGCGTTCTTGATCGGCAGCTTCTGCAGATCCGCCACCCGGGCCGGCCGGTCGAAGGCTGCCGGGCGGTCCACCCCGACCAGCCACAGGCAAGCCTGCGTGGCCAGGCACTTGAAGCACTGCCCGCAATTGGCATCCTTGCGATCGCCCTGCCAGCACACCCGCAGGTGAGCCGTCAGCACCGCATCTTCGGCCAGGTCTGCCACCTTCTGGCGCTTGTTACAGGCCACACCGTCGTGGATCCAGGGCACCGGGCCGCCCAGCCAGGGGTCGGTCACCGGGTTGGACCCCCACGGAACCTGCAGGTCGTTGGCCGGATAGGTCGATGCGATCAGCACGCAGTCGAAGGCCTCTTCGAACAAGGACAGGCTCGCCGCCAGCACGATCCCGTGGGTCAGGGTCTCCCAGTCCAGCCCGAAGTCGCGCTCGAGTCGGCGGGCGTCGGTGGCCACCGTCAGCACCTCGGCCCGGTGGGACTCCAGCATCAGGCGGGCACGCTCCTTCGCCCCCGCAAACGCCGCCCGGTCGTCCAGCGGAATGTCCATGCCCTGCACGATCACCCCGGCGGCCACCCGGACCGGCGACGCCGCGCGCCGGGCGCTGTGCCGCCACAAGGTGTGGCAGGAATCCACCCCACCCGAAAACGCCATCAAGGCCCGCGGTGAGGCCGACACCTCGCGCGAAGGCCCGCCGAGCACCCGGGAGGCACGCACAGCCACCGGATGCAAGGCCCCCCATGCCAGGCCGCCATCACCTCCGCCCAGTGCCCCAGGTGTGCCTGGGTCACGGCATCGAGACCGTCGTCCACCTCGACGTCCAGCCCCAGGCGCATCGCCAGTGGCAGGAAGGTCAGCGCCGCCGTCCTGCCCGTGGCACGCGGCCGGTGCCCCGCGGTCTCGGCCGTCCAGAAGCGCACCCTCGCCAGGGGCTCGCCATCACGCGTGGCCCGCACCTCATGGAGCCACCGCCCCTCCTCGCAGGCCTGCACCGGGAGACACGCCACCCGCATGAACGCCCGCCTGCTGTCCGGATCCATGTTGCCTTGCATCGGGTGTCCTGTGCCCGCCCCACATCGGTCAAACCCCACATGGTGCCTGAACCTCGGGCCGCCGCACATCCCGAACCTGGGCGTCGCGCGGGCAGGATCGGGGGCAGTGAGGCGCGTCGTTGCTACGCCACCAGAGAAACAGCGCGCTTCGGAAAGGCCTTGAGCACCTTCTTGTCCATGGTCACCAGTCGTGCGTCCAAACGTTCCGCCAGCGCGACGAATTCGCAATCGTAGGCAGAACAATCACTGTCGCGC
>CAZKGD010000222.1:0-2159 GCA_964552215.1 uncultured Caldimonas sp. | reverse complement strand
GCACACGCAGCACGGCCTTCACGCCCTTGATGGCGCGCGCGGCGGTGTCGTCCACCGAGCGCAGCGTCGCACCGAACACCGGCGGGCGGGCGATCAGTGCGGTGAGCTGGCCGGGCTGCCGCACGTCGATGCCGAAATCCTGCCGGCCGCTGCTCTTGGCGCGCGCATCCAGCCGTGTGGTGGGCTGGCCGATGAGGCGGAACTGCTTCGGGTCCTTCAGGGTCACGCGCTCGGGTACCGGTTGCGCCATCGCAGCCTGGGCCAGTTCGCCATAGCCCAACCGGCGCCCGCTAGGGCCGATCACCACACCGGCGTGCGTGCGCAGCCGGGACGGGTCGACCTTCCACTGCGCGGCCGCCGCCGCCACCAGCATGGCGCGGGCGCGGGCGCCCAGTTCGCGGTACTGCGTGAAGCTGTGCTTGATGGCGGTGGAGCCGCCCGTCAGGTGCATGCCCCACAACGGGTCGGCATAGGCCATGTCGTTGGTGCCCAGCTGGCTGCGCACCTTGGCCCAGTCGGCATCCAGCTCCTCGGCCAGGATCATCGGCAGCGCCGTCTGCACGCCCTGGCCGAACTCCAGGCGGTTGACCGTCACCGTGACGGTGCCATCGGGTGCGATGCCCACGAAGGCGTTGGGCAATTGCGTGGGCTTGAGCGGCGCCGCCTCGGACGGCGTCTGCGCCATCAGCGGAAAGGCGCCCAAGGCAAAGCCGCTGGCGGCGGCCACCTTGAGGAAGCTGCGCCGGGGCAGCGCGGCCAGCCCCTCGGTGGCTTGCGCAGGGTCGGCGCCACGCGCCAGCAGGTGCCTCAGGGCGGGGGCCAGTTCATTCAGGCCAGCATGCAACATGGTGAGTCTCCCTTCAGGCCAGGGCGCGCGCGGCATCAGCCACGGCCGCGCGGATGCGGGCATAGGTGCCGCAGCGGCAGACGTTGCCGGCCATGGCGGCATCGATCTCTTCCGCGCTGGGCCGCCTGCCTTTGGGCAGCGACTTCAGGAAGGCCGTGGCCGTCATGATCTGGCCGCTCTGGCAGTAGCCGCACTGGGCCACGTCATGGCGCACCCAGGCCTCGTGCACGGCCCGGCCGACCGCGTCCTCGCCGCCCGTCACCGCCTCGATGGTGGTGATGCGCTGGCCGGCCACGGCCGACACCGGCGTCACGCAGGAGCGGATGGCCTGGCCATCGACGTGCACCGTGCAGGCGCCGCACAGGGCCGCGCCGCAGCCGAACTTGGTGCCCGTCATGCCCAGCGTGTCACGCAGGGCCCAGAGCACCGGGGTGGCGGGATCGACGTCGAGCCTGTGCTCGCGCCCATTGACGTTCAAGGTGGTCATGCCGTTCTCCAGATGGGGGCTGAAGCGACGGCACGATCCTCCATGACCGTGCCGCCGGGATGGCTGCGAGTGTGCTCGCCGGCTCAAGGCGAGCGGTAGCCCGATGCTGTCGAATCCTTGCCTGATCCTGCGAACCCGGGGCGAACACAGCTGGCCCGGGACAATGTCGGTCGTCATCATCGACCCGAGCCCGCCATGCCCACTTTCCAACCTATCCGCCTCGAACATGCCAGCCGGCTGATCAACCACGGGCCCACGGTGCTCGTGACCAGCGCCCACGGGGGCCGTCGCAACATCATGGCCGCGGCGTGGTCGATGCCGGTCGAGTTCACGCCGCCGCGCCTGGCCATCGTGATCGACAAGCG
The DNA here is from genome assembly GCA_964552215.1 of uncultured Caldimonas sp. Classification (GTDB taxonomy): domain Bacteria; phylum Pseudomonadota; class Gammaproteobacteria; order Burkholderiales; family Burkholderiaceae_C; genus Caldimonas. The sequence goes on along the minus strand of CAZKGD010000222.1, from coordinate 460 downwards.
CACCTTCACGCGCGAGCTGATCCACGCCAGCGGGCACTTCGGGGTCTGCATTCCCGGCGCCACGCTGGCCGACCTCACCTACGCCGTGGGCAGCGTGAGTGGCCGCGAGACCGACAAGTTCAAGCGCTTCGGCATCGACGCCCGCGCAGGGGCGATCACCGGGGTGCCACTCCTCGAACAGGGCTGCTCAGCCTGGATGGAGTGCCGGCTGATTCCCGAGCCGCACACCGAGCAGGCCTACGACACCTGCTTCGCCGAGGTGCTGTCGGCCGCGGCCGATGCGCGCATCTTCCAGAACGGGCGCTGGTCGGTGCGCGAGGACAATGCCGAGCTGCACACCTTGCACCACCTGGGCGGCGGGCTGTTCGCCCAGGCGGGCAAGACGGTGCAGGCGCGCGCAGTCGACTAGTCGGATGCGCTCGGGCTGGCGGCGGCGCCCGCAAGAATGCCACCGTCCACA
>CAZKGD010000221.1:0-2168 GCA_964552215.1 uncultured Caldimonas sp. | reverse complement strand
CACCTTCGTCGGCAGCTCGGGGCGCATCTTCCCCAAGGACATGAAGGCCGCACCGCTGCTGCGCGCCTGGCTGCACCGGCTGCGCGAGGCGGGGGTGCGCTTTCACATGCGCCACCGCTGGACGGGCTGGGCGGGCGAACGCGGCCTGACGATGGACACCCCCACCGGCCCCATCGTCGTGCAGCCCGATGCCGTGGTGCTGGCCCTGGGCGGCGGCAGCTGGGCGCGCCTGGGCTCCGACGGGGCCTGGGTGCCCCGGCTGGCCGAGCGGGGCGTGGCCGTGCAGCCGCTGCTGCCCGCCAACTGCGGCTTCGACGTGGCCCGGCCCACCCGGCAAGGCGAGACGGCGCCGGGCTGGTCCGAGCACCTGCGCAGCCGCTTTGCCGGCCAGCCGGTCAAGCCGGTGGTGCTGAGCGTGGACACCGGCCGCGGCGAACGGTGGGTGCGCCAGGGCGAATTCGTGCTCACCGACACCGGCATCGAAGGCAGCCTGGTCTATGCGGCGTCCAGCGTGCTGCGCGAAGCCATCGCGGCGCGCGGCTCGGTGGACATCCACCTCGACCTGATGCCCGACTGGCCGGCCGAACGGGTGCTGGCCGAGGTGGTGCACCCGCGCGGCTCGCGCTCGTGGGCCAGCCATCTGCAAAGCCGCCTGGGCCTCAAGGGCCTGAAGGTGGCGCTGCTGCACGAGGTGCTGGGCCCCTCGGCCAAGGATGAGCCGGTGGCCGTGGCGGCCACGCTCAAGGCTTTGCCCTTGCGCCTGGTGTCGCCACGCCCGCTGGACGAGGCCATCAGCACCGCCGGGGGCGTGGGTTTCGACAGCCTCGATGAGCAGCTGATGCTGCGCCCGGTGCCCGGCGTGTTCTGCGCCGGCGAGATGCTCGACTGGGAAGCCCCCACCGGGGGCTACCTGCTCACAGCCTGCTTTGCCAGTGGCCGTTGGGCCGGCGAGGGGGCGGCGCGCTGGCTGGGCGCCGCGTGAACCCCTGCACCCCCACCGAGGCCATGAAGGACTCCACCGCCTCGGTGTAGGGCCCCGGGCGGCCCAGTTCGCTGTTGATGTCGCTGTGCGACAGGGCCACGGCCTGCAGCACCGCACGCCCGCCGGCCTGCTGCACCGCCTGGGCCATGCGCTGGTTCTGGTCGCGCGCGTCCTCGCGCCGCGCGGCATGCACCAGCAGCAGCGGGGCGGGCCGGGGCTGCAGCTGATGCACCGGCGACACCTGGCGCCAGTAGCGCGGGTCGTCGCCGAAGGCGTTGCGGTACAGGCGCAGCGGTCGGTCCTGCATCAGGGCCGGCACGTCCAGCGCCGCGCTGTCGAGCGACACCGTGCCGGCCCAGGGGCGCACGCCGTGCGCGCGGGCCAGGCCCCGGTCGGCCGTCAGCAGCGCGGCCAGGTGGGCCCCGGCGGAATGGCCCATCAGCACGAGCCGTTCGGGGTCGGCCCCCCAGCGGCCCGCCTGGGCCTGCACGAAGGCCAGCGCTCGGGCCACGTCGCGAGCCTGTTCCAGCGGGTCGGCCTCGGGCAGCAGCCGGTAGTTGGTCGAGACAACGACATGGCCTTGCGGCAGCCAGCGTTCCACCTTGTGCCGGACCACCCGGCCCAGCGCCTTGTCGCCGAAGCGCCAGGCTCCGCCGTGCACCATCACGATGAGGGCGCCGCTCGTCTGGCCGGCGGGCCGGTAGACGTCCAGGATCTGCCGCGGGTGGGGGCCATAGGCCAGGTCCCGATCGACCTGGGGGGCCGTGTCCACTGGGGTGGGCGAGGGTGGAGCTGTGGCGCCCGGCGTGGCGCAGCCCAGCAGGGCGGTGCCGGCCAAGCCCAGCCCGCCCATCAGCAGGTGTCGGCGGTTCACGGTCGGGTTCATGCAGGTCTCCAGGGGTGACGATGGCCGCATCTTGCGCGGGCCCTGCAAAGCGCAAGGGGCTCCGATGTCAAGAATCGTGAAGCGGCGCCGCTAGTCCAGCGCCCGGCCCCAGGCCTCGTCGCTCAGATGCGCGGCCACCGCATCGGCCAGGCGTTCGAGGCTGGTTTCGCGCAGCAAGTTCACATCGACGGACATGGCCGCATCGAGCCCCGCCCAGCGCAGCAGCGCCGCCTGGGCCTCGGGCGCATCGAAGAGGCCGTGCACATAGGTCGCGAGGATCTGGCCGCCGGGGTCGCGCAC
>CAZKGD010000220.1:0-2173 GCA_964552215.1 uncultured Caldimonas sp. | reverse complement strand
TGCCCAGCAGGCCGGCGGCCAGGCCTGGGCCGGCCCACAGTCCGCCCAGCTTCAGACCGGCGCCCACGGCCATCAGCCCCAGCGGCAGGGCGGCCTGGCCGATGCGCTGCAGGGTCGAGGCGAGCGGGTCCACCAGGCGCAGGCCGAGCAGGTTGGCGATCAGTCCGCTCACTGTGGCGATGATCAGCGGGTTGCGCACGATTTCGCGCCAGAAACCATGGCCTGCGTGGCGGGCCAGCGGATACACCGCCCCGAAATTGCACAGTGGCACGGCCAGGGCCACCAACAGGGCCGTCCAGGTCACTCCTGCGGGACCGGCGAGCTTGTCGGCCAGCGCCAGCGCAACATAGGAGTTGAAGCGGAAGGCCACCTGGGCCCCCGAAGCATGCAATTGCAGATCGACGCCTGGCAGATGCCGCAGCGCATAGGCGCTGGCGATGCCCACGGCCACGATGCCCAGTCCGGCGCCGGCCAGCGGCAAGGTGGTCTGGAACTCCAGCGGGCTGCGCACGATGGAGTTGAACAGCAGCACAGGAAACAGCAGGTAGTACACCAGTCTTTCCACGGCGGTCCACACCGTCCGGTCGAGCGCGGTGTAGCGGCATAGCAGGAAGCCGCACACGATGAGGAGGAACTCGGGCAACAGCAGCAGGACGTCGGACATGATCAGGGGCGGGACACGGCATCGTCGAGTGTGCCAGCGGCTGCGCGCGCCCCAGGGCAGACCCGATGCGTAATTCCCACAATCGCCTTCGCGCGCAAGTCGCACAGGATAGGGACCACTCGATTCACGTCGATCACGGGTGCCCGTACCATCGGGTGCTTTGCGGAAACCCTCCGTCCCATCGTCCCACACAAGGAGACCTACATGCAGCGCCGACACCTGATCGCCGCCCTCGCCCTCCCTGCTGCGCTGGCCTTCAGCGCCGCAGCCTGGAGCCAGGCCTACCCGTCCAAGCCCGTGCGACTGATCGTGCCCTTTGCCCCGGGAGGCACCACCGACATCGTCGCCCGCGTGATCGCCGAGAAGATCCAGGGCCCGCTCGGTCAGACCATGATCGTGGACAACCGTGGCGGTGGTGGCGGTCTCATCGGCGCGGCCGAGATCGTGCGCGCCCAGCCCGACGGCTACGTGCTGGGCATGGCCACCGTCTCGACCACGGCGTCCAACCCCGCGATCAATCCCAAGACGCCCTACAACCCGCTGACCGATTTCACGTCCATCATCAACATTGCGGCCACGCCCAACGTGATCGCCGTGCATCCGTCCTTCCCGGCCAAGGACTACAAGTCCTTCGTCGCGCTGCTGAAGGCCAACCCCGGCAAGTACAGCTTCGCCAGCTCCGGCACGGGCGGCATCGGCCACCTGCAGATGGAGCTGTTCAAGTCGCTGTCGGGCACCTTCATCACCCACATCCCCTACCGCGGCGCAGGCCCCGCGCTGAACGACACGGTGGCGGGCCAGGTGCCCATGATCTTCGACAACCTGCCCTCGGCACTGCCCTTCATCAAGGACGGGCGCCTGATCCCCATCGTCGTGGCCGCGCCAGAGCGTCTGTCCGTGCTGCCGGATGTGCCGACCTTCAAGGAGGTGGGCCTGGAGCCCGTGAACCGCATGGCCTACTACGGCATCCACGGCCCGAAGGGCCTGCCGAAGGAAGTGATCGACAAGGTCAATGCGGCTGTGCGCCAGACCCTGCAGGATCCCGATGTGCGCCGTCGTATCGAAGCCACTGGCTCGCTGATCGTGGGCAACACCCCCGAGCAGTTCGCTGCCCAGACCAAGGCCGAGTTCGAGGTCTACAAGCAGGTGGTGGACAAGCAGAAGCTCAAGCTGGAGTAAGCTTTCGCAGCGTCGCGAACGCAAGGCCGTCGCCTCGGGCGACGGCTTTTTTCTTGGACCCATGACCGCACTGCCAGACAGCCTCGCCAGCATCGACCGATTCGCCGACGCCTTGTGGGTCGAGGAGGGCCTGTCCGCCTTGACGCTGGCCGCCTACCGGCGCGACCTCACCCTCTATGCTCGCTGGCTCGATGCGCAATCCGCGAAATCGCTGGATGCCACCACCGAGACCGATCTGCGCGCCTACGCCGTCCACCGTGCCCACACCAAGGCCGCCACGGCCAATCGCCAGCTCACGGTCTTCCGTCGCTATTTCCGTTGGGCCTTGCG
>CAZKGD010000219.1:0-2179 GCA_964552215.1 uncultured Caldimonas sp. | reverse complement strand
GCCGTGAACGGCATCCAGTAGGCGTCGAGGTCCTGGTACATCGCGGGTCTCCTGTGGGCGCGGGCCGGCCCATGCCTTCCCAGCATGGTTCACCGCCGCGCGAAGTCAAGCACGAGTCTAGGCCTGGGCGTGAGCAATAGGCTTGCGCAATGGGGGTGGGGAAGCCCTGGCCTTTCGCATAAGATGCGAACATTCAGCCGTTATGCACAATTCCATGCGCCCCTTGCTGCCTTCTGTGCAACTCGATGCGATCGACCGCGCCATTCTCGAGGTCCTGCAGGAGGATGCACGCCTGACGAACGTCGAACTGGCCGAGCGGGTGCACCTCTCGCCGTCGGCCTGCCTGCGCCGGGTCCGTCAACTGGAAGAAACCGGCGTCATTGCGCAATATGTGGCCTTGCTCAACCCCAAGAGCGTGGGGCAGCCTGGCACCTCCTTCACCATCGTCAACGTCGAGCGGACCACGCCCGATACCCTGCGCAGCTTCGAGCAGGCTGTGCGCGACGAGCCGCAGATCCTCGACTGCTTCTACGTGGCCGGCAGTAACGACTACCTGCTGCGCTTCACTTACCGCGATGCCGAGGACCTCGAGCGCTTCCACGCCGACGTGCTGCCGCGTCTGCCGGGTGTCGTGCGGTCGAACTCCATGCTGGTGCTGCGCACCGTCAAGAAGACGACGGCGCTGCCCTTGTGACGCCGGCACTGCGGGCCATGTGGCCGCACAGATAGGTCCAGACGAAGGCTGCGGCGGCCTGGCTGGTCAGTTCGGCGTGGTCGTAGGGTGGCGCCACTTCGACGCAGTCCATGCCCACGAAAGGCAGGTCGGCCAGTTCCTCCAGCAAGGTGAGTACCTGGGTGCTCATGAGACCCCCAGGCTCGGGAGTGCCCGTGCCCGGCGCAAAGCTGGGGTCGAGGCAGTCGATGTCCAGCGTGAGATAGATTGGTGGCCGACCAGACGCCTGCCAGCGCTCGCGGATGGCCTGGACGACCGGAGCCATGCCGGCCGGGCCATCCCGTCCACGCAGGTCCCGGGCCGTGAAGATCTGCCCACCGCGATCGCGAACGTACTCGCGCGCGGCGCGCTCCCCCGACGAGCGGATGCCGATCTGCGTGACACATTCCGGCACCACCAAACCTTGCTGAAAGGCTTCGTGCACCCAGGTGCCGTGCCCGCTGGGCTCGCCGAAGTGGTCCACCCAGGTGTCGCAGTGGGCATCGAAGTGCACCACGGCCAGGGGCTGTCCCAGCCATTCGCGGTAGGCCTGAAGCAAGGGCAGGGTGATGGAGTGATCGCCGCCCAGCCACACCATGTGGTGCTGGCGGATGAGCGTTTTCACAAGCGGTGCCATCGCGTGGCGCATGTCCGCCAGCGATGTGTTGGGCAGCGGCAGGTCGCCACGATCGGTGAGCTGGCTTTGCGGCGCCACATCGAAATGGGGATGAATGCCGTCGCACAGCATGTGGCTGGCTTCGCGGATGGCGCGCGGGCCAAAACGTGCGCCGGGCCGGTTGGTGACCGAGCCGTCCCAGGCAATGCCCCCCACCCCATAGGGCCGGGCCAGATCGTTGCGCGCAGACTTCAGGAAGCTGTTGTCGGACATGAAGGCAAAGGCGGTCATGGCGGGTGCGAAAGGGAGGATGTGGCATCCACTCTAGATCAAGGTGCTTTTTACATCACGCAATTTTGTTTTCTTAATGTGAAATTGGATCGTGTGGCGGCGCGGCATTTTTTTCCATTGTGGTAGATGGTGTTTCGTATCGCGGAATTAAGTCGGTAAGTCCTTGATTTTATGAGAATTAGTGATGAGTCTTATATAAGACATAAGTGTTGGCGGAGCGCTTGCACATCCCTATGCTTGAGTCCATCGCAACCCCTCGTCTCTCTCTTACGGAACGGAGCCTCTCATGACCAAGCTGAACCGCGAACAACAAGCCGCCGCCCTTGAAAAGGAATGGGCCGAAAGCCCCCGCTGGAAGGGCATCAAGCGTGGCTACTCCGCCGCCGATGTGGTGCGCCTGCGGGGCTCGGTGCAGATCGAGCACACCCTGGCCAAGCGCGGCTCTGAGAAGCTGTGGAACCTGGTCAACACCGAGCCCTTCGTCAATGCCCTGGGCGCGCTGACGGGCAACCAGGCCATGCAGCAGGTCAAGGCCGGCCTCAAGGCCATCTACCTGTCGG
>CAZKGD010000218.1:0-2225 GCA_964552215.1 uncultured Caldimonas sp. | reverse complement strand
CTGGTGACGCCAGAAAGACGAGGGCTTGATGCGCGGGGTGATCATGGGCGACATCATGCCGGCTCACTGGCGACAACGGTTAGGGAGGTTTCGAGAAGTGCCCTAGAGGGTTTACATAAGGTCAGACGTCGGCGCGGACAGCGGCAAGGATGCGAGCACCCTAACGGCAAAAGCCGTGGCTTGATCGCCAGCCGGGCGAGAACGATACGGTCTTCGACGACCGACTAGACCCGCTTTCTAGCTTCGCCAATCAAGAACTCAGCCACCGCCAACGACCGGTCGTTGGACCCGGCCATCGAGCCGGAGGTGAGCCAACGCCCGTCAACGCCGATCGACGGCGTCCCTTCGATCTTGTATCCCGCTGCCAAGGAGGACGCTTGCTTGGCTTTGCCCACCACGCTGAAGGAATTGAGAGCGTCCAGGAAGCGGCTGCGGTCGACCCCTTGCTTTGCCACGAACTCCCCAATCTCCTCTGGCTTTTCCAGCCGCTGCCGCTCGGCGTGGATGGCGGTGAAGACCTTCCGGTGCAACTGCTCGACCAGTCCAAGGGTCTCGATGGCGAAGAACAGCTTCTGGTGCATGACGAACGGCACCTCTCGAAACGCAACTGGAATCCGGCGGAACAGCACGTCGGACGGCAAGCGCTTCTGCCACGCATCCACGGCCGGCTCGAATGCATTGCAATGCGAGCAGCCATAGGCAAAAAACTCTAGCACCTCGACCTGCTTGGGGTCACGTGTGGGCTGCCGCGGGGAGACGGCGGCGTAGTGCTTGCCCTCAACAGGCCGTTCCTGCGCCGTGGCGAAGCCCGGAACGGCTGCAAGCGAGACAAGTGCAACTTTGGAGAACTGGCGGCGGTCCATTCTTTGAAGCGTATGTAGTGGAAGGCGAACAGCGATTCTTGAACCTGTAGCAGGTACAGAGTCAAGGCCCCCTGAATAGCCCCCGCCAAGCTTGAGCGTCTACTAAATTGCAACTACTGCCCGCTGCGCTGTGCAGCATCGATGGTTTGGGCCAGATCCTCCGGAATGGGCATCGCCTTGATCGGGCTGACATTGGCCCCACCGGTATTGCCCGTCGGAATCAGTCCGAACGGCGTCTTCGTCGCAGCACCGACGATCCGGAGCAACTGTCCGGCGACCTCTCTCGTGCTGCGCGTACGCAGCGCCCACGCGAGCATGTGGACGTGGACACGGACGTGCTGAGCCGTCGATGGCTGCCCCAGCACATGCGCCCGCTCAAGATGACGGAAGCTGCCTTGCCGGTCGCCGTTTCGAAGCATGAGCCAGGCGCTTCCCAGCTCCGCATCGACGTGAGGCCGAATCGTGTGGCTGAAAGACGGCATGTGACGGCTCCAAGTTCAAGCGTCCGCACGGAACGGGTAGACCAATTGTTCACCGTACCGATGCGGGACCGGGTCCCCCTCGATGCCGATTGCACCCAGCGGTGATCGAGGTTGATAAAAAGTACCGAAGCAGTGGTCCCAGATCAGCCAGAACTCGCCGAAGTTCACCTGGGCATCCTCAAAGCGCTCACGGTGGTGCCAGCGATGCAGCTCAGCGACCCCTAGCAGGTAGCGCAGCGGTCCCGCCCTGTAGTCGAAATTCGAGTGCTGGAACGCCAGGTGAACGGCGAGGATCGCGAGCCACCCACCCACCACTTCGGCAGGGGCCCCCAGCACGCCGAGGACGACCAGACCTGGCCCGGCCATCAACGCCGCATGCAATGGGTGCCGTCGTTCTCCGTTGAGCCAGTACAGGCGGCGCGAGGAATGGTGGATGCTGTGCAACCGCCAGAGAAAACCATAGCGGTGGCTCAGTCGGTGAACGGCATACAGCGACAGGTCCAGCGGCAGACCGGCCATGAACACCTGCGCCAAATAGGGCCAGTCGTTCGGCCACCACATCCCCTGCCAGCCGACCCAATTGCGCAACACGACAAAGCCCAGCACGGCGCTGTGCATGACCACCAAGTTGATCACCGCGTGAATCACGTCGGCCGGGAAGTCTCGATCGGGTTGCCGCCACCGCGGGTCGAACGGAAACCAGCGCTCAAGCAGCGCGACCGCGGTGAGCCCGGCCATCACCAGGCCGGCGAGCCAGGCGAGCGGGACGTCTCGCCAGGGCGCGGCCGCCACGCCGAGGATCACTGCGGCCATCAGGACCGGATAGGGTAATCCCCCCATTAACCAGAGCTCTGAGAAGTAGAGCTATGCGGCCATGGCC
>CAZKGD010000217.1:0-2353 GCA_964552215.1 uncultured Caldimonas sp. | reverse complement strand
CTGCTGGAAACAGGCCGAACTGTGGTGATGTCACGGATTACGTAATTCTCAATAGATGGCGGGCCGTGCGCGGTATTCGACCTGCAGGTGATTCCAAACGACGATCCGGGGCGAGGGCAGATCGGGGCCCTACATGAGCAGGAGCTGCTGTCGGCGCTCGAAACCGCGCTGCGGGAGCACGCCAACAAGTACAAGGTCTGGAACCTCTCGCTCGGCACGGACGATCTGTGCTCGCTGGACGAGTTCTCGAGCCTGGCTGTCGAGCTCGACGACCTGCAGGAGCGCTACGCCGTCTCCTTCGTCATCGCGGCCGGCAACTACAGTACCGCGCCGCTGCTCGACTACCCACGCAGCCCGGGTCAGCTGGACGCCGGCCGCATCACTGCGCCGGCCGACAGCATCCTCGGCATCACCGTCGGGTCGGTGTCGCACGTGGGCTTCAAGGCCAACGGGCCCAAGCAGCATCATCCATCGGCCTTCTCTCGGCATGGCGCGGGGCCGAACTACATCATCAAGCCCGATCTGGTGCACTACGGCGGATCGTGCTCGACGGACACGGCGCATTTGCATGGCGTGCGCTCGGTGACGGGGAGCGGTCTTGCCGAGGACCTGGGGACGAGCTTTGCGACGCCACTGGTCTCGCGGACCCTGGCGCAGATCTACCACCAGATCACGCCGACGCCATCGCCGGTGCTGGCGCGGGCGCTGCTGACCCACCATGCGCGAGACCCACGCTCGGGGCTGCGCGTCCCAGATGGGGAAGAGAACTTCCTCGGCTTCGGCCTGCCGGCCGCCGTGCCGTACTGCCTCGAATGCACACCGTACAGCGCGACGCTGATCTTCGACGACACGCTGCGGCCGGGCTACTTCTTGGAGTGGGATGACTTCCCGTACCCGGCCTCGCTCAAGCGCGATGGACGGTACTTCGGTGAGGTCTGGATGACGGTCGCCTTCGCGCCGTCGCGGGGCGCGCGCTGGGGCACGGAATACTGCGAGACCCACATCGACGCCCATCTCGGCGTCTACCGTGAGGTCACGTCGCGCGAGACCGGCGAGATCAGCCAGAAGTTCACCGGCCTCGTGCCGCCGGAGCACCGCAACGCCGGCCGTCTGTACGAGTCGTACCAGGTCGAGAAGCTGCGGAAGTGGGCTCCGGTGCGGACCTATCACGGCAGCATGGGCGAGAAAGGCGAGCGCGGTCTGCGCTGGCGGATGAAGCTGCAACTGCTGAGCCGGCACGGCATCGACAAGGGCGATAACACGAAGCCGCAGCCCTTCTCGCTGATCGTCACCATCGCCGATCCGAAGAAGCGGGCCCCGGTGTACGACGAGATGGCGCAGCTGCTGCACAACCGCTTCCAAGCCCAGAACCTGGCGGTCAGGGCCAGCGCCCGCGTCCGGGCGCGTTGAGGGAGGCCGGCAAGACGCGCGACACAGCCAAATGAAAAAGCCGCTCGCAGGACTGGACCTCCTGGGAGCGGCTTAGACAGGCCACCGAAAACCCGGAGAAGCCTGTCGCCTACGTTGGCGTAGCAAGCAGCACCTTACCTCGTCTGGAGCTGCCGTCCAACTGAGGTTTTCGATGACCCGGGTGACAACTGCCTACTACTCTCGAAAGGAGAACTTGATGGCAGGAACGAAGAAGCCCGGTCAGAGCACCGGCAACCAGGGCGGGATCTACCAGCAGGTGGGCCCGCGCGGCGGCAAGCAGCCGAACTACTCGACTGTGCCGGACAACCGTCCGTTGCCCCCCACCACCAAGCCAGGTCACGGCTGGGTGCCTGTGAAGGTAACGCCTGACAGCGATCGCTGATCGGTGGCGGGGAAGGCGGTCCGCTGCCTTCCCCATTTGTTCCTGAGATCGAGTTCCAACTACGCTTTGCCGCTCTGCGCTGCCGCCGCGATCCACCGGCAGCAGGCCGATCGCGGCTACCAGTCTTCAGCGGGTTTCCCGAATGTCGGCTTGCGGCGTCCGCCGACGCTAAAGAGGTCGCCGTCGACCGGCAGCCAGCAGTCTTCAAGGGTCAGTCGTGTTGGCCCTGGGTGTCCCAGCGCTCGGGCAATGCAATTGATCGCAGAGTTCATGCGATGCCGGATTGCCCCACGCCGCTGACCTCGATAGCCCGCGACCAGACCGATCCTTTCGCCGCTCAAGCCCCTGCTTTTAGCGCCAGCATGGCCGCAGCACTCGCCTGCACCCCCATGCAGTCACCAGCCTCCCTCTCCGCGTTCCCGGCCACCGACCCCGGCTTCGCCGCCCTGCCTGTCGCTGACCTGCTTGCGTCGGCCGACGACCTCGTCAGCCGCATCCGCCTGTGCTTCGGCCTGTCCCGCGACGCCTTCGACGCCGAGG
>CAZKGD010000216.1:0-2376 GCA_964552215.1 uncultured Caldimonas sp. | reverse complement strand
GGCCGATGGTCTGGATCAGCGAGCGCTCCGAGCGGAGGAAGCCCTCCTTGTCGGCGTCGAGGATGGCCACCAGCGACACCTCGGGGATGTCCAGGCCCTCGCGCAGCAGGTTGATGCCCACCAGCACGTCGAAGGCGCCCAGCCGCAGGTCGCGGATGATCTCGACGCGTTCGACGGTGTCGATGTCCGAGTGCAGATAGCGCACCTTGACACCGTTGTCGGCGAGGTAGTCGGTGAGCTGCTCGGCCATGCGCTTGGTGAGGGTGGTGATCAGCACGCGCTGGCCGGCGTCCACCCGCAGGCGGATCTCGCCCAGCACGTCGTCCACCTGGTGGGTGGCCGGGCGCACTTCCACCACCGGGTCGATCAGCCCGGTGGGGCGCACCACCTGCTCGACCACCTGGCCCGAGGTGCGCTGTTCGTAGTCTGCGGGGGTGGCCGACACGAACACGACCTGGCGCATCTTGGTCTCGAACTCCTCGAACTTCAGCGGCCGGTTGTCCAGCGCCGAAGGCAGCCGGAAGCCGTATTCGACGAGCGTGGTCTTGCGGGCGCGGTCGCCGTTGTACATGCCACCCAGCTGGCCGATGAGCACGTGGCTCTCGTCAAGGAACATGAGCGAATCGGGCGGCAGGTAGTCGACCAGCGTGGGCGGCGGGTCGCCGGGGCGGGCGCCCGAGAGATGCCGGGTGTAGTTCTCGATGCCCTTGCAGTGGCCGACCTCCTGGAGCATCTCCAGGTCGAAGCGGGTACGCTGCTCCAGGCGCTGGGCCTCGACCAGCTTGCCGGCCTGGACGAATTCGTCCAGGCGCTGGCGAAGCTCTTCCTTGATGGTGTCGATGGCCGCGAGCACGCGCTCGCGCGGCGTGACGTAGTGGCTGCTCGGGTAGACGGTGAAGCGCGGGATCTTCTGGCGGATGCGGCCGGTGAGCGGGTCGAAGAGCTGCAGTGACTCGACCTCGTCGTCGAAGAGCTCGATGCGGATGGCCAGCTCGGAATGTTCGGCCGGGAAGACGTCGATGGTGTCACCGCGCACGCGGAAAGTGCCGCGCGAGAAATCGGTCTCGTTGCGCTGGTACTGCATGCGGATGAGCTGGGCGATCACGTCGCGCTGGCCCATCTTGTCGTGCACGCGCAGCGTCATCACCATCTGGTGGTAGTCGCTGGGGTTGCCGATGCCGTAGATGGCTGAGACGGTGGCCACGATCACCACGTCGCGGCGCTCCAGCAGGCTCTTGGTGGCCGACAGGCGCATCTGCTCGATGTGCTCGTTGATCGAGCTGTCCTTCTCGATGAAGAGATCGCGCTGGGGGACGTAGGCCTCGGGCTGGTAGTAGTCGTAGTAGCTGACGAAATACTCCACCGCATTGCGCGGGAAGAATTCACGGAACTCACTGTAGAGCTGGGCTGCCAGCGTCTTGTTGGGCGCGAACACGATGGCCGGCCGCCCCAGGCGGGCGATCACGTTGGCCATGGTGTAGGTCTTGCCCGAGCCGGTCACGCCCAGCAGGGTCTGGAAGCTCAGGCCGTCGTTCACGCCCTCCACCAGGGCCTCGATGGCCGCGGGCTGGTCGCCGGCGGGGGGGTAAGGCTGGTAGAGCTGGAAGGGCGAATCTGGGAAGCGGACGAAGCGCGACTCGTCCGGGCTGTCCACGGCGGTGGCGACTTCGGCGTTGTGGGCAAGGCTCACGTCGTTCATGGGCAACCTAGAATGCGGGTTTTCCCCTGCTGCTGGGTGGCAGGGCAAGTTTGCGAGCGTAGCCCAGATCGGAATTTCCCTCTACTGACAAGGACAGAGCATGTCTTCCCTCTTCGCCGCCGTCGAGATGGCGCCCCGCGACCCCATCCTGGGGCTGAACGAGCAATTCAACGCCGATCCGAACCCGGCCAAGGTCAACCTGGGAGTGGGCGTCTACTACGACGACAACGGCAAGCTGCCCCTGCTGCAGTGCGTGGCCGCCGCGGAAAAGCAGATGCTCGAAGCCCCCAAGGCGCGCGGCTACCTGCCCATCGACGGCATTGCCGCCTACGACAAGGCCGTGCAGGGCCTGGTTTTCGGTGCCGACAGCGAGGCCGTGAAGGCCGGGCGCATCGCCACCGTGCAGGGCCTCGGCGGCACGGGCGGGCTGAAGATCGGCGCCGATTTCCTGAAGAAGCTCAACCCCAAGGCCCGGGTGCTGATCAGCGACCCGAGCTGGGAAAACCACCGCGCGCTCTTCGAGAACGCCGGCTTCGAGGTGGGCACCTATCCCTACTACGACGCGGCGCGCCGCGGTGTGAACTTCGACGCCATGCTGGCCGCGCTGAAGTCCGCTGCGGCAGGCACCATCGTCGTGCTGCACGCCTGCTGCCACAACCCCACCGGCTACGACATCA
>CAZKGD010000215.1:0-2436 GCA_964552215.1 uncultured Caldimonas sp. | reverse complement strand
CCACGGCGCGGGAATAGCCAATCTGCTCCTCGAAGGGGGAGCCGGAACTGATGAGGGTTCGGGGCATGGTGAAAGGTGGGTTCAGGTGGAGGATCGAATCAGTTTCGCCAGGTTGGCCGCGGCGGCGGCGCCATGCCGCTTGATGCGCTCACGGTCCTCGACCACGGCGGGGTTGTCACGGTGATGCACAAGGCCGGCCAGCGGATTGAGGCGGCTGCCCTTGGCCCAGGCGGCCAGCGCCGGGTGGGACAGGCGGGCGGGCTCCCGGACCAGCATCGCGAGGAAGGCCGACAGGTAATCAGCATTCTCGTTCCAGTAGGCGATGGGAGGGCACAGCCGGTTCTTCTCCTCGTCGCCGGACAGCGTGGCCTCCACCACACCAAGCGTTGCGAACTGGTAGCAGGCAAAGCCCCACGCGATCGGCTGCACCGTCACCCGCCCAGGCTCGAAGATCGGGCGCAACGGCCGCTGCGCCAGACCGCGGGCCGCGCAGTGCACGTGCACGGTCGAGGGCGTGGTCGGCACGCGGCCCCCGTCCAGCACGATCTCGTCGCGATCGATGCGGCGCACATGGCCCAGGCGCACCACGTTGTCGATGCGGCGCAGCAGCGCCAGTTCGGCCTCGCTGATCAGCGCCCCGCGGAACATGGTCGGTGCCACCTCGGGGTCCACCCGCAGGAACACGCCCTGCGCTTCGAGGCGTTCGAAGAGTTCCGGGATCGAGGTCGCCTGTGCCATCGCCTCGATCTGGATGGCCATGGCCCGGTTCAGGTCGGGCAGCAGATCCAGCGGCTGGAAGTAGCGGCGGTTGACCCACCAGGCCTCACGCGGCTTGACCCAGCACAGGGCCGATGGCGGCACACCCTGCTCCAGCAGCCACACGGCCGTGTCCAGCGCCGTCTTGCCCGCCCCGATGATCACGTAGCGTTCCGGCCGCTCGCGCAGGCGTGCGATGTCGCCGGCCGCCACGCATTGCACGCCGTCGGCCACCTCGAAGGGCGGGGCGCTGGTGGCGGGGATGGTCCCTTCGAGGTAGATGGTGTCCACCACCTTGCGCCTGACGCGCACAGTCCACGACCGCGGCGACAGCCGGGAGTCGAAGCGGCCGTCACCCAGGAACTCGCCGTTCGGAAAATAGCGCACGCGGCCGCTGGGCAGGAAGCGCCGCTGCATCACATGCTGGTAGTAGGCCCGGATCTCGTCGGCACCGGCGAGTTCGTAGAAGCCCGCATTCGTCCCCACCGTGTCGCGCGTGTCCTGCCCCAGCGGCAGGGAATCGACCCCATAGAAGGCCGAGGGCTGGTGGAGGCGGACATGGGGGTAGGCGTCGACCCAGTGCCCCCCGGGAGCGGGACGACGGTCCACCACCGTGACCGTGGCATCCGAATGCGTCAACAATGCGTCGGTGAACGCCATGCCCGCGGCACCCGCCCCCACCACCAGGTAGTCCGTCTCGAGTGACTCGCCCATGGTTTCCCTCCTCGGGCCCGGCTTCAGGCCAGGAACGTCCGCAAGTCCGCCAGCAGGGCCTCAGGGGCCTCCTCAGGGATGAAGTGGCCGCAGGGCAATGCATGGCCCTGCACATTGTCGCCCTTGGCCCGCCACGTGGCCAGCACGTCGAACATGCCGTGCATCTTGCCGAACTCGCCCCAGATCGTGAGCAGCGGGCAGCGCACACGCAAGGCCAGGTCGCGCTCGTCGTCCTCGACATCGCGCGTGGCGGCGGCGCGGTAGTCCTCCAGCGTCGCGCGGATCGTGCCCGGCAGGGTGAAGGCGCGCAGGTACTCCTGCACCATCGGCTCCTCGATGGCCCCGGCCTGGAAGCTCAGCGAGCGCAGCACGTGGCGCAGGAAGGGTTCGGGAGCAGCCGAGATCATCACCTCGGGCAGGTCAGGCGCCTGGAAGAAGAACCAGTGCCAGTAGGCAGCTGCCAGATGCCGGTCGGTCTGCATGAAGACGGTGTGGGTGGGCACGATGTCGAGCACACACAGGCGCGCGACGGCCTCGGCTTGATCCAGCGCCAGCCGGTGCCCCACCCGCCCGCCGCGGTCGTGCCCCACCACCGCATAGCGCGCATGACCCAGCGCGAGCATCAGCTCGTGCATGTCGCGCGCCATCGTCTTCTTGTCGTAGCCGTCGCGCGGCTTGTCGGAATCGCCGTAGCCGCGCAGGTCGGGGCAGACCACCGTGTACTGTTCGGCCAGCGCCGGCGCAATCTTGTGCCACATCTGCGCCGTCTGCGGCCAGCCATGCAGCAGCAGCACCGGCGGGCCCTTGCCGCCCGCCCAGAGGTTGATCCGGATGCCGTTGGCGCGCACCGTGCGGCGCGCCAGGCCGGTCATGACGTCCATCGTGGTCTCCTGCCGTGGCCCTGGCGCCGGATCATGCGCCAGTTTCGGGCCGGCGTCACCGGCAGGACGACGTCGGGTCGGCTGC
>CAZKGD010000214.1:0-2458 GCA_964552215.1 uncultured Caldimonas sp. | reverse complement strand
GTATCCCCGCTTGGATTCAGCGGCCCCCTCCGACTTCGTGCAAGCCGCCACCAACACCAAAGCGCTGCAGGCCAGCACAGCGCGCTTCATCAAAGCATTCATGCTTGACAGTTTCATCTTTCCCTCATCCCTTCCTTGAGATTCCTCTGCACCGGACTGAGCAGATACTCAATCACCCTGCGCTTGCCCGTCTTGATCTCCGCCGCGAGGTTCATCCCCGGCGCCAGCCGGATGGGTTTGCCGTCCACGTCGATCTGATGGGCCTTGAGCTTCAAGGTGGCCGGGAAGATGGCGCCCTTCTTCTCGTCGTTCACCGCATCGGCCGTGACCCAGGTGACCTCGGCGGGCACGGTGCCGTATTTCGTGAAGGGGAAGGTCTCCAGCTTGATGGCGGCTTCCTGGCCCGTGCTCACGAACCCGATGTCCTTGTTGTCGATCGTCACTTCGGCCGTGACTTCGGCGTCGTCGGGCACGATCACCATCAGCGGCTGGGCTTCGGTCACCACCCCGCCCGGGGTGTGGATGGCCAGTTGCTGCACCGTGCCGGCCGTGGGGGCGGTGAGCCGGGTCAGTTCGGTGCGCTGCTGGGCCTTGGTGGTCTCTTGCGCCAGTTGCGCCTGCTTCAGTAGCGCCTCGGCCCGCCGGTCGCTCAGGGCGCGCTGCGTCTCGGCCAGGAAGGCGGCCAGCTGCTGGCGGCTCTCGAACCAGGCCGCTTCCGTTTCCCGCAGGCGGGCCTGCTGTGTGGCCAGGTCCTGCTCCAGCTCGATGCGCTCGCGCGTGCGGTCCTGGTTGGCGTGGCCGGCCACGAACCCCTGCCTGGCCAGCGCCTCGAAGTCGGCCTCCCGCTGGCGGGCCAGGGGCAGGGTGGCCTGCAGCTTGGCGATGCTGGCCTTCACCGTGTCGATCTCGGCCTGGCGGCGGCTCAGTTCGGCCTGCAGCCGTGCGCGCTCGGCGGTGATGTCGCTCCACTCGGCCAGCAGACGCGGGCTGCCCCCGTTGGGCGCCGTCCCACCCGTCAGGGCCTGGAGCAGCGCCTGGGCCCGTTCGGCTTCGTCAGTGGCGGCACTCAGCTGCTCCGTGACGCTGGCCTGGTCGGCACTGGCCCGGGTGGCGTCCAGCTCCACCAGCACCTGGCCGGCCTGTACGCGGTCGCCGTCCTTCACCAGGATGGCGCGCACCACGCTCACCTCCAGCGGCTGGATCACCTTGGTGCGCTCGCTCACCACGATGCGCCCCGGGGCCACGGCCACGATGTCGATGCGACCGAAGATGGACCACACCATCGCAATCAGGAAGAGGCTGCAGATCGCAATCGCAAACCGCCGCGGCGCCGGGTGCACCGGGGTCTCCTGCAGGCTCAGGGCGGCGGGCAGGAAGGCGCGTTCGTCGGCCAGACGTTTCGGGCCGGCCAGTTCGTGGCGTACGCCCCAGGCGGCCTTGAAGATCGCCGCGTAGCGCCCCAGCAGGTCACGTACCGGGTGCACCGGGTGGGGCGGTGGTGGCGGATCGTTGGCGGCCGGCGCCGCGTCCACGGTCGTGTCCACCGTCGCGTCCATGGTCCCGCTCATGCTGTACCCCCCGCGGCCCCACCCGCCTGCATGCGCCACAGGTGCGCATACAGACCCTTGGGCCGGGCCGCCAGTTCCTCGTGCGGCCCCATCTCCACGATGCGGCCCTTGTCCATCACCACGATGCGGTGGGCCTGGCGCACAGCGCTCAGGCGGTGAGCGATGATGAGCACGGTACGCCCGCGGCAGATGGCGGCCATGTTGCGCTGCACGATGGCCTCGCTCTCGTAGTCGAGCGCGCTGGTGGCCTCGTCGAAGATGAGGATGCGCGGGTTGTGGAAGAGCGCACGGGCGATGGCGATGCGCTGGCGCTGGCCGCCCGACAGGCCCGTGCCCTGTTCGCCCACCACGGTGTCATAGCCCTCGGGCAGCTCGCTGATGAACTCGTGGGCGCCGGCCAACTGGGCGGCGTGGATCACGGCCGCAAGCGGCGCGGCCGGGTCGACGATGGCGATGTTCTCGCGCACGCTGCGGTTGAAGAGCAGGTTCTCCTGCAGCACCACGCCCACCTGGCGGCGCAGCTGGGCGGCGTCGATCAGGCCGATGTCGATGCCGTCCACCAGGATGCGGCCCTGCTCGGGCGCGTACAGGCGCTGCACGAGCTTGGTGAGCGTGCTCTTGCCCGAGCCCGAGCGCCCCACGATGCCGATCACCTCGCCGGCGCGCACGTCCAGGCTGAGGCTGTGCAGCACCGGCGGGGCTTCGGGGCGGTAGCGGAAGGTGACCTGGTCGAAGCGGATCTGGCCCTTCAGCGGCGGCAGCTGGGCGGCGGCGCTGGGCGGCACCTCGGTGCGGGTGTTGAGGATGTCGCCCAGGCGGGCCATGGAGATGCCGGTCTGCTGGAAGTCGGTCCACATCTGCGCGATGCGCATGATGGGCTGGGCCACGCG
>CAZKGD010000213.1:0-2484 GCA_964552215.1 uncultured Caldimonas sp. | reverse complement strand
GGTCCTTGTCGATCCAGGGAATGAGCGAGCCGCCCAGGGGCACGCCGAAGTTGGCCACCTCCTCGGCAGACAGGCTGCGCTGCTTGCCGATGATGCGCCGGTCGATCTCCAGGATGGCACTCTTGGGATCGTCGAGCAGCGGACGCACCTCGGCGTTGAGCGTGCCGAACTGCGTCAGCAGCTCGCGCATGTGCTGTGCCCCGCCCCCGGAGGCGGCCTGGTAGGTCATCGAGCTCATCCACTCGACCAGCCCGGCCTTGTAGAGCGCGCCCACGCCCATCAGCATGCAGCTCACGGTGCAGTTCCCGCCGATCCAGTTGCGGCCACCCTTGGCGAGCGCGTTCTTGATCACCGGCATGTTGACCGGGTCGAGGATGATGACCGCGTCGTCCTTCATGCGCAGCGTCGAGGCCGCATCGATCCAGTGGCCCTTCCAGCCTGCCGCACGCAGCTTCGGGAACACCTCGGAGGTGTAGTCACCGCCCTGGGCCGTGATGATGATGTCGCAGCGCTGGAGCGCGTCCAGATCGAAGGCGTCCTGCAGCGTCTTCTCGTTCTTTGCCATCGCAGGGGCAGCGCCGCCCGCATTGCTGGTGCTGAAGAACAGCGGCTCGATGAGGTCGAAGTCGCCTTCGGCCTGCATGCGATCCATGAGCACCGAGCCGACCATGCCGCGCCAGCCCACCAAACCTACCAGAGTCGTTGCCATCGTTGTCTATCGCCAGAAAAGTTGCTGTTCGGGTGTGGAGCCCACCGGGCTCCGGGCAGGATCTCAGCCCTGGGCTTTCAGGCGGGCGACCACGGCGTCGCCCATCTCCTTCGTGCCCACACGGGTGGTGCCTTCGCTGTGGATGTCGGCCGTTCGCAGGCCCTGCGCCAGCACGCCCTTCACCGCCCGTTCGATCCGGTCGGCCGCCTCGGCCTGGTCCAGGCTGAAGCGCAGCATCATCGCCGCACTCAGGATGGTGGCCAGCGGATTGGCCACGCCCTGCCCGGCGATGTCAGGCGCCGAACCGTGGCTGGGTTCGTACAGGCCCTGCTTGCGGTCATTGAGAGACGCCGACGGCAGCATGCCGATGGAGCCCGTGAGCATCGCCGCCTCGTCGGACAGGATGTCGCCGAACATGTTGCCCGTGACGATCACGTCGAACTTCTTCGGGGCCTTCACCAGCTGCATCGCGGCGTTGTCGACATACATGTGGTCGAGCTCGACATCCGGATACTGGGCATGCACCTCGGTGACCACGTCCTTCCAGAACTGGAAGGTCTCCAGCACATTGGCCTTGTCGACGCTGGTGACCTTCTTGCCGCGCTTGCGGGCAGCCTGGAAGGCCACGTGGGCGATGCGCTCGATCTCGGGGCGGCTGTAGCGCATCGTGTCGAAGGCCTCGGGCGCGCCCTGGAAGGCGCCGTCGGGAGACGCGCGACGACCGCGGGGCTGGCCGAAGTAGATGTCGCCGGTGAGTTCACGGATGATGAGGATGTCCAGGCCCGCCACCAGCTCGGGCTTGAGGCTGGAGGCATGGGTGAGCTGCTCGTAGCAGATCGCCGGACGGAAGTTGGCAAAGAGCTGCAGGTGCTTGCGCAGGCCGAGGATGGCCTGCTCGGGACGCAGTGCGCGCTCGAGCTTGTCGTACTTCCAGTCCCCCACGGCACCAAAGAGCACGGCATCGGCCTGCTGGGCCAGCTTGAGGGTGGATTCCGGCAGGGGGTGCCCCTGCGCCTCGTAGGCGGCACCGCCGACCAGGGCCTCCTCCATCTCGAAACCCAGGTCGAGTGCCCGAAGCACCTTGACGGCCTCGGCCACGATCTCGGTGCCGATGCCGTCACCCGGCAGGACTGCGATCTTCATTGTCTTCCTTGTGTCTTGGAGTCCAGGGCCGGCCTCAGCCGACCAGGCGATGGTTGAGCCAGGGCTTGCGTGCCAGGCGTTCGGCTTCGAAGGCCTTGATCTTGTCGGCATGGCGCAGGGTCAGGCCGATGTCGTCGAAGCCGTTGAGCAGGCAGTACTTGCGGAACGGCTGCACCTCGAAGGCCAGTTCGGTGCCGTCGGGCTTGACCACCACCTGCCGCGGCAGATCGATGATGAGCTCGTAGCCGACAAAGGCGTTCACCTCGTCGAAAAGCTGCGCCACCTCATGCTCGGGCAGCACGATGGGCAGCAGGCCATTCTTGAAGCAGTTGTTGAAGAAGATGTCGGCAAAGCTGGGCGCGATCAGGGCGCGGAACCCGTACTGCTCGATCGCCCAGGGCGCATGTTCGCGGCTGGAGCCGCAGCCGAAGTTCTGCCGGGCGAGCAGCACCGACGCACCCTGGTAGCGCGGCTGGTTGAGCACGAAGTCCGGGTTGGGCTTGCGCGAAGCGGGGTCCTGGCCGGGCTGCCCCACGTCGAGGTAGCGCCATTCGTCGAACAGGTTGGGGCCGAAGCCCGTGCGCTTGATCGACTTCAGGAACTGCTTGGGGATGATGGCGTCGGTGTCGACG
>CAZKGD010000212.1:0-2563 GCA_964552215.1 uncultured Caldimonas sp. | reverse complement strand
CGCTCCTCCGGCTGAACTCGTGGATTGCATTCGCCACCAATTCCTTCCCGGTTCCAGACTCGCCGGTGATCAGAACCGTGGCATCGGAGTTTGCCACCCGGCCGATCATCTTGTAGACCTCCTGCATCGCGAGGCTGTGTCCCACCATTCCTGGGATCGCAGGGACTTCCGCCGGAGCTTGTCGCAGACTGCGAACCTCCTGCTCTAGTCGCCGGTACTCGAGCGCGCGCCGAATCAGCACCAATAGATGTTCGTCGTTGATGGGTTTGGCGATGTAGTCGAAGGCGCCGTTCTGCGTCGCGCGGATCGCATTGCTACTGTTCGTGTCGGCGGTCATGATGATGACGGCAGACTCGGAATGGCCAGCACGCAACCGACGGAGCACCGAGATGCCGTCGACATCCGGCAAGCGGATGTCGAGGAGAATAAGATCTGGCTCCTGCTGCAACGCCAACTCCAGTCCTATTTCGCCGGACTCCGCCTTCAAGACCTCGTAACCTTCGTCTTCGAGCAGAAGGGCGAGTGACTGAAGCGCTGTGCGTTCGTCCTCTATCACAAGAATCCGCGTCTTCATGCCGGTTGCTCCATCGGCAACGTGACACGAAAGAGTGCGCCGCGAGAGCCCCGAAATGCTTCGATGCGGGCGCCCATCTTCTCAAGCAGGGTCCGCGTGACCGCAAGGCCAAGGCCGGTGCCCCCCGGCTTTGTGGTGTAGAACGCCTCGAACAATCGTTCCTCCTGTTCCGGTGTTAAGCCCGGCCCGCTATCCTCGATGTCCAATCGCAACTGCCCCGGCTCCTGAGTCATCGAGATGACCACCACGCCCTCTCGTGTCGAGGCATCAATTGCATTGAGCATCAGATTCATCAATGCCTGCTGTAGGTAGTCGCCGTCGACGAAGACGAGAGCCTCCTCGCACCGGCCCGCCTGAATCCGCACTCCATGCTCTTCCGCATGCGGCTTCACGAGCGCAACCGTCCGGTCCAGGATCGGCTGAATCGGCTGCTGGCGGATCTTCTCCGCAGCGTCAGTTCGAAACACGAGCAGGCTTCGCAACAGAGCATCCAACCGGTCCACTTCACTTGTGACGAGCGCGATGGGCTCCTGTGTGGCCGGTTCGCATTCCAGTCTTCGGGCGAGGACTCGAATCGTTAGGCGGATGCTGTTCAACGGATTTCGGATCTCGTGCGCGATCCCGGCGACAACTCGCCCCATCACTCTCAGCCGGTCTTCCCGCCGCAAATCCGCTTCCAGCTTCTGACGGCCTTCGGCCATCGAATTGATCGCCCGCACGATGGAACTCAGTTCGTGGTCCTGCTCCGGAAGGCGATGGCTGGCATCGGTGCGCAATCGGTCCAACCCGGCTTGAATCGAAGCAAACCCACGCTGCATGTTGAAGCTCAGCTTGAGCACAACGCCAATTGAGATCAAGGCGACGAGCATCACGCCAACCAGGATGAACCGCTTGTTGAGTTCGTTCGAATCGCTGAAGTTGATCAGCCGGCGGAGACACCATGCGGACAACTTTCCATCTGGCCGGGAGATCACGGACACAATCACCAAATCCTTTCCGTCCTGGAGGATGCGATGAGCCGGCTGTGCGGTGGTCCTGCTCTCCGCCATCGCAGCAATCACCTCTTCATGCTCATTTGGTGGTTGGCGCAAGTTACTGTCGGGCTCGGTATAGCTCGGGAAACTGTGACCCACGACTTTGTCGTTGAACACAAAACCACCTTCTACGTCCGGGTAGGAACGAAGAATGTCATACGACACCCGCTTGAGGTCCAAATCCGCCTCGGCGTCCCCTGGGTTGGAATCCCGGTGCCCGGCCAACCAGACCTCCCCGGCTTGGGTGAGTTCCTTCGAGGCATTCAGCAGACTCTTGTTGGTCTCGCTGATCACGACCGTGCGCAGGTTTCGGGTGAGATCCACGACCAGCAAACCGATTAAGGCGATCGACACGAGCGCGGCGATCAGCAACCAGGTCTGAAGGCGCTGAGCGGCAACGATCTTGGGAAACCGCATCTGCAAACCTCCTCACTTCTCTCAGGTTTCGAAGCAGCCGACTCGCCAGTCCGAGTTGACGTGTACTCAACCGGCACTAGGCGGTGTTGCCCGCAGGTGTGTACGGAAACCGTACAACCAGTGTACGCTTTCTTCTCGACTTGGACGTTTTCACCTCATCACCTTGCACAGATCCCAAGAGATCCGTTCGGAACGGGACGTGCTCCCTTTGATCAGTCGTGCCAAAAGTGTCGAGCCTGATTGGATTGTTTGCTGTGGCGCTAAGCCTCACCGCTCAGACGGCAAGTCCCGGCCTGACCCTGGATCAAGTGTTGGACGAAGCATTGAATCGCAACCTGCGGCTCCTCGCCGAGCGATTCAATATCAGCATCGGCGAAGCGCGCATCATTCAGGCCCGGCTGAAGCCTAACCCGGTGCTCAGCGTTGGTGGGAACTATCTGGATGCGCTGGGTTCGGGCTTCGACCCAGGAAAGAGCGCGGCCGGACCCACCGAGGTCAATGCACGCATTGACTATCTCGTCGAGCGCGGTCGCAAGCG
>CAZKGD010000211.1:0-2620 GCA_964552215.1 uncultured Caldimonas sp. | reverse complement strand
CGCTGGGCGATGCCGGCAGTGTCGATCAGCACCATCTTCTTGGACGACAGCAGCTCCAGCAGGTCTTCCAGCGCGGGGCGGTCATGGGCGGTGTGCACGGCCACGCCGATGATGCGGCCATAGGCGCGCAGCTGCTCGTGGGCGCCGACGCGGTAGGCGTCCAGCGTGACCAGGCCAAGGTTGGCCGCGCCGTATTTGGCGGCAAAAGCCGCTGCCAGCTTGGCCGTGGTGGTGGTCTTGCCCACGCCGGTGGAGCCCACCAGCGCGTACACGCCGCCCTCGTCTTCCAGGGCCGGGCCGTCTTCGCCGGTGAGGAGGTTGCGCTCGAGCACACCGGACACCCAGGCCTGGAGGTCACCGCCGTCGTTCGGTGTGTGGGCGGCCAGCTTGCGGATCAGGGCGGGCGAAAAACCGCAATCCAGGAGCTTCTGGGTGAGCTGGGCCTGGGCGGGGTTACGCTGCATCTTTTCCATGAAGGCCAGGGCGCCGAAACGCTCCTCGATCAGGCCCTTCATCTCGCGCAGCTCGGCAATCATCGCGCGGCCTTCCCCAGCAGGAGCCGCCGGGCCGACCGGCATCGCCCAAGCGGCTTCATCGGCCAATGCCGGCACCGGCTGAGCCGGGGCCGTCGCGGGGGCGACCCGCGCCGGCTGGGGCTGGGCAGCAGCGTCCTGCGCCAGTCGCTCGGCTTTGCGCTGGGCGGCGCGTTCCGCCAGTCGCTGCTCCAGGGGCAGGCTGGCAGGAGCCTTGGTCACAGGGGCAGGCACCGCGGTCATCGCCGCGGGGTGGGTTGCCGCCGCAGCGGTCTGGGCCTGCTGCTGCAGGGCCGCCTGGCGCCGCTTGAGCATGCGTTCACGCACATAGTCCTGGAAGGACAGCGTGCTCATGGCCAGCTGCTCGACGTCCCTGGCCACGGCCTGCCCCGCCGGCTGCGCAGCCACAGGCGTCTTGGGCGCCGCGGGCGCCGCTTTGCGAGCCGGTGCAGCCGAAGCCGGGCCGTTGAAGGTCTCCAGGGCGGCCACGCTCTCGGGGGCCATGGCGAGCACTTCCACACCCTCCTGGCAGGGACGGGTGGACAAGATCACGGCGTCTTCGCCGAAGGCCTGGCGCACCTGCACCAGGGCATCTCGCGAAGTTTTCGCGACAAAGCGTTTGACGTTCATGCGGTGCCTCCAATCACGGAGCCGATGCGGATGGTGTGGGTGTCAGGAATCTCGCTGTGGCCCAGCACGGCCAGGCGGGGCGCGGCGCGCTTGAGCAGGCGGGCCATGGCTGGGCGGATCGCGTCAGGCACCAGCAGGCAGGCCGGCACACCCAGGTCTTCCTGCTTCTTGCTGGCGCGTGCGGCCGACTGGGTCAGGTGGTCGGCCACGCCGGGGTCGAGCGTGGCGCCGTGCGGCGAGGTGATGGCCTGGGTGACAAGGCGCTCGAGGTCGGGTTCGATGGCGATCACGTCGAGCTCCTTCACGGGGCCGTAGATCTGCTGGACGATCGCCGGGGCCAGGCTGACACGGATGCGGCGGGCCAGTTCACCCGGGTCGGTGATGGTGGCAGCGTGTTCGGCCAGGGTCTCGACGATGGTGCGCATGTCGCGGATGTGCACCGACTCTTCCAGCAGCATTTGAAGCACTTTCTGCAATGTGGGAATCCCAACCACCTTAGGTACCACGTCCTCGATGAGCTTGGGTGCCAACTTCGTCACGTGATCCACCAGCTGCTGCACCTCCGTGCGTCCGAGCAGCTTGGCAGCGTGGACTTGCATCAAGTGTGAAAGATGGGTGGCCACCACGGTCGAGGAATCAACCACCGTATACCCGGCCATTTGGGCGCTTTCGCGCTGGGCCTCGTCAATCCACACCGACGGCAGACCGAAGGCCGGGTCGGTGGTGGTGGCGCCAATCAGCGGCGTGCTGGCGTGCCCGGGGTTGATGGCCAGGAACATGCCGGGGAAGCACTCGCCCTCGCCCACCACGGCGCCACGCAGCGTGATGCGGTAGACGCTGGGCTTGAGCTCGAGGTTGTCGCGGATGTGCACCGAAGGCGGCAGGAAGCCCACATCCTGTGCGAACTTGCGGCGCACCCCCTTGATGCGTGCCAGCAGGTCGCCCTGGCGATCCTTGTCCACGAGCTGGATCAGGCGGTAGCCCACTTCCAGGCCCAGGATGTCCACGGGCTGCAGATCGTCCCAGGTGGCTTCGGCGTTCGGGCTGGCCTGCTGGGCCGCCGCTGGCGTGTGCTGGGCCTGCAGCTTGGCGCGCTCCTGGCGCTGATGCACCCGGTAGGCCGCATAGCCCAGGCCACTGGCAATGCCCAGAAAGACCACATGCGGCATGCCGGGGATCACCCCCATGGTGCCGATGACGGCGGCCGTGATGCCCAGGGCCTTGGGCGAGTTGAGCACCTGACCGGTGATCTGCGTGCCGACGTCCTGTTCCTTGCCCACGCGCGACACGACCATGGCGGCCGCGATGGAGATCAGCAGGGCCGGAATCTGGGCCACCAGCGCGTCGCCCACGGCCAGCAGGATGTAGGAGTTCGCCGCCTCGCCGGCGCCCAGGCCATGCTGGGCCATGCCGATGATGAGGCCACCGACGATGTTGATGATGAGGATCAGGATGCC
>CAZKGD010000210.1:0-2623 GCA_964552215.1 uncultured Caldimonas sp. | reverse complement strand
GCAGCCTGTCCGCGCTCGCCGAACTGGACAGGGGTTGAAAGGCCCGCGCGAGGTGAGACCGTGGTGACAGAAGTGCGCCCTGCGAACGGCCTCATGGCGAGCCGCGGGGCGCCTTCTGTCGCTGCAATGCAGTCCCGCTGATCCTGCATTGGCACTGAAGTCGAAAGACGCGCCGATTCGAGGCCATTGAGCGTGGAGAACGCGGCCAGGTGCGGCGACGCTGATCAGCCTTTCAAGGGCAGTCAACTGCGCCAAGGAGCAACTGCATGGAACTCATCGTCAGAGCCGTGGATGTCGGGTCAGGCAACACGAAATTCGTCACTGGCATCTCGGGAGCCGACATCCGATGTGCCAGCTTCCCCTCGGTCGCTTATCCGTCGAGCGCCGACACGTCGGCCATGCCTGCCGCGGAGAAGCGCAAGACGGTCTGCATCCCTGTCGGCTCCCTGTTCTATGAGGTGGGTCCGGACATTCACCTGGCCGCGGACACGTTCCGCGCGAAGCAGCTGCACGACGAGTACACCGAGTCGCCGGAGTACATGGCGCTGCTGCGCGGGGCGCTGTCGATGATGAAGGTGCCGCACATCGACCTGCTCGTCGTCGGGCTGCCCGTCGCGCTGCTGGCACTGAAGAAGGCGGCACTCGAGAAGGCGATGACGGGCAGCCACGAGATTGGGGCGGGACGGACCATCACGGTCCGCAAGGCATTGGCGGTGGCGCAGCCGCAGGGTGCGCTCGTCCACTACGCGGCCGAGCACGAGAAGATGGCCTCGATCGGCATGGAGCAGAGCCTGGTCATCGACCCGGGATCGAGAACCTTCGACTGGCTGGTCTGCCGCGGCATGCGGCTGGTCCAGAAGCAGTCGCACTCGATCAACCGGGGAATGTCCGATGTGCTGCGGCTGATGGCGGCCGAGATCTCGAAGGACATCGGGACACCCTACCGCGACTACGACGCCATCGACCTCGCCCTGCGGACCGGCAAGGCGCCGGTCATCTTCCAGAAACCCTACGACATGAAGCGGCACCTGCCCATCGCCGAGAGCGTGGCACAGCAGGCCGTGTCGACGATGCGCCAGTGGATCGAGACGCCCGAGAGCCTGCAGAACATCATCCTCGTCGGCGGCGGCGCGTTCCTCTTCAAGAAGGCCGTCAAGGCAGCCTTCCCCAAGCACCGGATCCACGAGGTGAAGGAGCCCCTGTACGCGAACGTGAGGGGCTTCCAGCTGGCCGGGCAGAACTACGCGATGACGTCGCTCGCGACGCCGGCGCCTTCGGATCGTGCACCAGGGGGTGGTGCATGAGCGCGCAGGAACGCGGAGCCCTTCGACCGATCCGGCTGGTGTTCGAGCTCGCGCGCGAGGAGAACCCGCGCCTTTTCGATGAACTGAGCCAGTTTCGGCAGGGGCGCAAGCGGGTCAACCGTCTGCGCCTGCTGGCCTACGATGGCCTGCTGGCGCAGCACGGCGTGTTCGCGATGGCTAGCCTGAAGACGCCAGACACGATCAAGGTCCCGAAGGAGCCTGACGTGCAGCAGGCCGCTGCGGTGACGAACGGGCTGTTTCAGCCTGCCATTCCGGAATGAAGGTCGACAAGCGTCGCCGCCGGGCTGGACGCAGGTCGATCGTGGGTGGGAACCCGACCGAACGGGCGCTCAGCGCCTCCCGGCTGGCCGAGATGGGGTTCTGCGAGCGGTGGGTCGTCCTCGAGCATCGGCATGGCCGCCCCCGTTCCAGACCGCTGCAAGTGGCCCGGGAGCGCGGATTGGTGTTCCATGGGCGACTCGAACGTCAGGCGAGGCTGGCCATGGGTGTTGGCCATGTACCGTCACCTGGGCCGAAGGGGCGCTGCTTCGTCGCCACCCTGGCCTTCGGCGAGGGATGGCAGACACAGACGCTCCGCCACTTCCGTGATGCCGTACTGCGACGCCGAGGCTGGGGACGGTCGATCGTGTACCACTACTACCGCGCCGGTCCCCGCATCTGCGCGGTGCTTGAAGCGTCTCCGGCACTGCTCGGGTGCATGCGATGGCTGCTCGGGCAGGCCGCTCGGCTGTGGAGGTGGTGGTCACGAGAGGCTGGACGATGAACATGATCGAAGTCGTACTGGCGGTGATGATTCTTGCCGTCGCGATCGGCTTCGTCGGATGGGTCATCGCTGGCAGGCGCGCTGCGGCAGCGGAGCGTAGGCAAAGACCGGCGCGCCTCCGGGATGCCGAGCTGGTCTTCGTCGAGAGGCAGTTCAGGTCCTCGGGTCGCTGGCCGGTCGTCGCACGCGTCGACAGGGTCTATCGGAAGCCATCAGGGATCCTGGTGCTCGTTGAGCTGAAGACCCGTGCGAGCCCGGTGGTGACGCGTTCGGATGTCATCCAGTTGTCGGCGCAGCGAGTGGCGATGGAGGACGAACTGCACGCCACCGTCGCCGATGAGGCCTACGTGCTGATTCCTCGGAGGCGGCGGGGCACCTCGCTGATTCCTCTGCCTGTCAACCTCATGGCCCGGGAGGGGGTCGAGGACCTGATGCGCCGACGGGATGCGTTGCAGCGCGGACTGGTCGAGCCTCGTTGGCCCGCAAGCCAGCGGACTTGCCGTGCCTGCGGGTTTCGCGATCGATGTGGGCGGGC
>CAZKGD010000209.1:629-2677 GCA_964552215.1 uncultured Caldimonas sp. | reverse complement strand
ACCAGGCGCTGGAACTGGCCTTCACGCTGGCCGACGGCAAGGAGTACGTGAAGACCGCGCTGGCCAAAGGCCTGGATGTGGACGAGTTCGCCGGGCGGCTGAGCTTCTTCTGGGCGATCGGGATGAACTTCTATCTCGAGATCGCCAAGATGCGGGCCGCCCGTTTGCTGTGGCATCGCATCATGACGGGCTTCGGTGCCAAGAACCCCAAGAGCCTGATGCTGCGCACCCATTGCCAGACCTCGGGCTGGTCGCTCACCGAGCAGGACCCCTACAACAACATCGTGCGCACCACCATCGAGGCCCTGGCGGCGGTGTTCGGCGGCACGCAGAGCCTGCACACGAACAGTTTCGACGAAGCGATTGCCCTTCCCACCGAGTTCTCAGCCCGCATCGCGCGCAACACCCAGCTCATCATTCAGGAAGAGACCCACATCTGCAATGTGATCGACCCCTGGGCGGGCTCCTACATGATGGAAAAGCTCACGCAGGAGATGGCCGACAAGGCCTGGTCCATCATCGAGGAGGTCGAAGCCATGGGTGGAATGACCAAGGCTGTGGATTCCGGCTGGGCCAAGCTCAAGATCGAGGCCAGCGCGGCCGAGAAACAGGCGCGCATCGATTCGGGCAAGGACGTGATCGTTGGTGTCAACAAGTACAAGCTGGCCAAGGAGGACCCGGTCGACATCCTCGAAGTGGACAACGTCAAGGTGCGCCAGCAGCAGATTGAACGGCTGCAGCGCATTCGTGCCACGCGCGATGCGCAGGCGGTGCAGTCGGCGCTGGAGGCATTGACGCGCTGCGCCGAAACGGGCCAGGGCAACCTGCTGGACCTTTCCATCCAGGCCATGCGGGTACGGGCCACGGTGGGTGAGGTCAGCGATGCGCTGGAGAAGGTCTGGGGGCGCCACCGCGCCGACACACAGAAGGTGACTGGGGTGTATGCCGCTGCCTACGACTCGGCCGAAGGCTGGGAGCAACTGAAGACCGAGATTGCCGCTTTTGCCCAAGAGGCCGGCCGCCGCCCGCGCGTGATGATCGCCAAGCTGGGCCAGGACGGCCACGACCGCGGCGCCAAGGTGGTGGCCACGGCCTACGCCGACCTGGGCTTCGACGTGGACATGGGACCGCTCTTCCAGACCCCGGAGGAATGCGCCCGACAGGCCATCGAGAATGACGTGCACGCGGTGGGCATCTCCACGCTGGCCGCCGGGCACAAAACGCTGGTGCCGGCCATCATCGAGGCGCTGCGCGCGCAGGGCGCGGACGACATCATCGTCTTCGTGGGCGGTGTGGTGCCGCGCCAGGACTACGAGTTCCTCTACGAGGCCGGCGTGAAGGGCATCTACGGCCCGGGAACGCCGATTCCAGCCTCGGCCAAGGACGTGCTCGAGCACATCCGCGCCCAACTGACGCGGGCCTGAGCGCTGTGAACCAGCGTGGCCCGTCCGAGCCGCTTCAGCCCGCTTTGCCCGCGGCCGATGAAGCCTTGCTGCAGCAGGTGCTGGGGGAGCCCGGCGCCGCACAGCGTCGGGCGATCGCCAAGACCATCACGCTGCTCGAATCCACCCGCAGCGACCACCGCCAGCGCGCCGATGCCCTGCTCACGCATCTGCTGCCGCACAGCGGGCGCAGCTTCCGGCTCGGCGTCTCCGGGGTGCCGGGCGTGGGCAAGAGCACCTTCATCGAGGCCCTGGGCCTGTTCCTGATCGCTCAAGGGCACCGCGTGGCGGTGCTGGCAGTGGACCCTTCGTCCAGCGTGTCCGGCGGCTCCATCCTGGGCGACAAGACGCGCATGGAGCAGCTGTCGGTGCACCCGCAGGCCTACATCCGGCCCAGCCCGTCCAGCGGCACCCTGGGCGGCGTGGCCGAAAAGACGCGCGAAGCCATGCTGGTGTGCGAGGCAGCGGGCTACGACATCGTGATCGTCGAAACCGTGGGCGTGGGCCAGAGCGAAACCGCCGTGGCCGGCATGACCGACCTCTACGTGCTGCTGCAACTGCCCAACGCCGGTGACGACCTGCAGGCCATCAAGAAAGGTGTGATGG
>CAZKGD010000209.1:0-619 GCA_964552215.1 uncultured Caldimonas sp. | reverse complement strand
CGGCCACGCGGGCCCAGGCGCAGATCACCTCATCGCTGCGCCTGCTGAGCCAGCACGGCAGTCCGGACCACGCCCACCACGACGACAAGGTGTGGCACCCCCAGGTGCTGCAGCTCAGCGCGCTGAAGGCCGAGGGGCTCGACCGCTTCTGGCAGGCCGTCTCAAGCTTCCGCGAGCTGCAGACAGCCAACGGCCGCCTCCAGGCCCGCCGCCACCGTCAGGCCCTGGCCTGGATGTGGGACAGCCTGCACGCGGGGCTGCGCCACCGTTTCACGCAGCACCCCGCTGTGGCCGCCCAACTCGGCCGTATCACGCGCGAGGTCGAGGCGGGCACCTTGCCGGCCTCGACGGCAGCCCGCCAGCTGCTGACGCTTTTTTCTCCCGAGCCCCCCGTATCCCATTGACCCCCATAGATGGAGTCCTCATGCAACACATCCTCGAAGAACTGGAAAAGAAGCGCGCCGCCGCTCGCCTGGGTGGTGGACAAAAGCGCATCGACGCCCAGCATGCCAAGGGCAAGCTGACGGCCCGCGAGCGCCTGGAGCTGCTGCTGGATGACGGCAGCTTCGAGGAATGGGACATGTTCGTCGAGCACCGCTGCGCCGACTTCGGCATGGCC
>CAZKGD010000208.1:0-2695 GCA_964552215.1 uncultured Caldimonas sp. | reverse complement strand
AGCAGTTGCAGGATGACGGGTTGGTCCTTGCCCAGCATTTCGCCGGAGGCGATGCGGAACAGCAGCGCGTAGCCGATCTGGCCGGCGGCGCCGGTGACGGCGACGCGAACGGGTTTCTTGCTCATGGTTGGCTCCAAGGGGGGAGGGGAGGGTTGTGACCGCCCCGAAGTTTAGGTCAAAGTGGGGCGGGAAACCACGAGGTTTGTCATCTTATGTCTTATATAAGACATCTGTCCCTGGACTTCATGCGAACGATATGTTGCAATCCCGGGCATGGCACAGCAGCCCCCTCAGAGCCCGATGGACCCGGCTTCGCCTGACGCGGCGGGACCGGCTTTCAGCCCGCTCTACCAGCAGATCAAGGCGCTGATCACCCGCAGCCTGCAGGGAGGGGAGTGGCGCCCGGGTGAGGCCATTCCCAGCGAGGTGGAACTGGCGGCTCGCTACCGCGTGAGCCAGGGCACGGTGCGCAAGGCCATCGATGAGCTGGCGGCCGAGAACCTGCTGGTGCGCCGCCAGGGCAAGGGCACCTTCGTGGCCACGCATGCCGAAGAGCGGGTGCAGTACCGCTTTCTGCGCCTCACGCCGGACGAGCCGGCGACCGTGCCCTTCGAGCGCCGGGTGATCGACTGCCGCCGCCTGCGTGCGCCGGCCGAGGTGGCGCGGGCCCTGGAACTCAAGTCCGGCGACACCGCGCTGCAGATCCGCCGTCTGCTCAGCGCGAAAGGGGTGCCGGTGGTGCTGGACGACATCTGGCTCAACGGACAGTTGTTCAAGGGTCTTACCGCCGAGCGTCTGGGTGAGTACCGCGGGCCGATGTATGCGTTGTTCGAGACGGAGTTCGGCGTGCGCATGATCCGCGCCGACGAGAAGCTGCGCGCCGTGGCCGCCGACGAGTCATCGGCAGCCCTGCTCTCGGTGGCGCCGGGATATCCCCTGCTGAGCGTGGAGCGACTGTCGTTGACGTATGGTGATCGCCCGGTGGAATTCCGTCGGGGTCTCTACAACACGGCAACGCACTATTACCGCAACGAGGTGCAATGACGGTGCGTTGCTCGCAACGGTTCAGCGGCGCGCCTGCTGCGTTGCAATAAAATCCGCCGGTTTCACATCTGTTACAGACAAGGTTGGGTATGTCAGAGATCGCCAAAGAAAGACCGGTCTACCGCAACATCCACGTCACGGAGATCATCAAGTACCGGCTGCCGGCGGCCGGCATCGTGTCCATCCTGCATCGCGTGAGCGGCGCACTGATGTTCCTGCTGATGCCGCTGGTGATCTGGATGTTCGACACCAGCGTGAGTTCCGAGGTGTCCTACGACCTGTTCGCGAGCGCGTTCAGCGTCGGTCTGGGTTTCGTGCCTGGCTGGCTGCTCAAGCTGGTTGTCCTGGCGCTGATCTGGGCCTACCTGCACCACTTCATTGCCGGTGTGCGCCACCTGTGGATGGACATGTACCACACGGTGTCGAAGGAGCAGGGCAAGAGCTCGGCCGTCGTGACGCTCGGGCTGAGCGTGGTGCTGACGGTGGTGCTGGGCGCCAAGCTGTTCGGGCTGTACTGAACAAGACAACAAGAACGGATATCCACGATGAGCAAGAACTACGGTTCCAAGCGCCTGGTCGTCGGGGCGCATTACGGTTTCCGCGACTGGCTGGCCCAGCGCGTGACGGCGGCGCTGATGGCGCTGTTCACCATCGTCCTGCTGGTGCAGGTCCTGATGCCCGGCGAACTGGGCTACGACCGCTGGGCAGGCATCTTCTCGAGCCAGTGGATGAAGGTGCTGACCTTCGTCGTCATCATTTCGCTGCTGTACCACGCCTGGGTGGGCATGCGCGACATCTGGATGGACTACGTGAAGCCCGTGGGCATCAAGCTCACGCTGCAGGTGTTCACGATCGTGTGGCTGGTCGGCTGCGCCGGCTGGGCGATCCAGGTGTTGTGGAGGCTTTAAGAAATGCAAATCGGAACTTCTCTGCCCAAGCGCAAGTTTGACGTCGTCATCGTCGGAGCCGGCGGCTCCGGCATGCGGGCCTCCCTGCAACTCGCCCTGGCCGGCCTGAACGTGGCCGTGCTGTCCAAGGTCTTCCCGACCCGCTCGCACACCGTCGCCGCCCAGGGTGGCATCGGGGCCTCGCTGGGCAACATGTCGGAAGACAACTGGCACTACCACTTCTTCGACACCGTGAAGGGGTCGGACTGGCTGGGTGACCAGGACGCCATCGAGTTCATGTGCCGCGAGGCGCCGAAGGTCGTGTACGAACTCGAGCACTTCGGCATGCCCTTCGACCGCAACCCGGACGGCACGATCTACCAGCGTCCCTTTGGTGGCCACACGGCGAACTACGGCGAGAAACCCGTGCAGCGCGCCTGCGCAGCGGCCGACCGCACCGGCCACGCCATGCTGCACACGCTGTACCAGCAGAACGTGCGTGCGCGCACCCAGTTCTTCGTCGAGTGGATGGCGCTGGACCTGATCCGCGACGCCGAGGGCGACGTCGTGGGCGTGACGGCGCTGGAGATGGAAACCGGCGACGTGCACATCCTCGAGGCCAAGACCGTGCTGCTGGCCACCGGCGGTGCCGGACGCATCTACGCGGCCTCCACCAACGCCTTCATCAACACTGGTGACGGCCTGGGCATGGCGGCGCGCGCCGGCATCCCGCTCGAGGACATGGAGTTCTGGCAGTTCCACCC
>CAZKGD010000207.1:0-2781 GCA_964552215.1 uncultured Caldimonas sp. | reverse complement strand
AGTCGGTCGTCACGACGATCTCGATGTCCTTCTTCAGCGTGCGCTCGAGGTAGGTTTTCAGCGGCTGCGCGTTCTGGATCAGCGTGGCGGCGTTCTCGTCCGGCAGAAGGGCCACCCGCAGGCGCGAGGGGTTGGCGGTCTGCGCCTGGGCCAGCGGGGTCAGCAGCGCAAGCGCCAGGGTGGTGCCGAGCAGGTGACGACGGTTCATGATGGGGCTCCTTGCAGTCATCGGGTCAAGAGGGGTCAAGAGCGGGTCAGTGGGCCTGGGCGCCGTACAGCTCGGCCACGGCGGACTCGTTCAGCGACGACGGGGGGCCGTCGAACACCACGGCGCCGCCGCGCAGCCCCACGATGCGGTCGGCATGGCGGCGCGCCAGCTCCACCTGGTGCAGGCTCACCACCGCCGTCAGGCCGTCGCTGCGGCAGATGCGGTGCATCAGGCTCATCAGGTGTTCGGCCGTGGCCGGGTCGAGGCTGGCCACGGGCTCGTCGGCCAGCAGCACCCGGGGTTGCTGCACCAGCGCCCGCGCCACGCCCACACGCTGCTGCTGTCCGCCCGAGAGTTCGTCGGCCCGGTGCAGGGCACGCTCGATCAGGCCCACACGATCGATGGCCGCCAGGGCGCGCTCCTTCTCCTCGCGCGACCAGGGGCGCAGCGTGGCCCAGGACGCGTGGTAGCCCAGACGGCCCATCAGCACGTTGGCCAGCACGCTCAGGCGGCCGATCAGGTGATGCTGCTGGAAGACCATGCCGGTCTGGCGGCGGTGCTGTCGCAGGCGGGCCGCTTCATCGAGCGTGCCCAGGCCCTCGACCCGGACCTGGCCACCCGTGGGTCGGACCAGGCCGTTCAGGCAGCGCAGCAGGGTGGATTTGCCGGCCCCCGAGGCGCCCAGCAGCACCGTGAAGCGCCCGGGCTCGAAGCGAAGCGTGGTGGGTTGCAGGGCCTGCGTCCCGTTGGCATAGCGCACGGCCACCGACTCGGCATGGACCGCCACACCCGCCGCGCCGCGCACGGCGTCCATCTCGGTTTCGTCCCTCGGGAGGGTCCATCGCAAGGCTGCGGTCACGGCGATCTCCAGTGCGGCAGTGGGGAAGTCCGCAGTGTCCCGAGGCTTCATGACAAGCCTCTCCATAAAACCGTCACGGGAACCGACTAGCCTATAGACCATGTCTATGGGTGTGTCCTCCTCGGCCGAACTGCGGGCGTTCGAAGCCACGGCCCGCGCGGGCAGCATGTCGGCTGCGGCACGGCAGCTCGGCCTGAGCCAGCCCACGGTCTCGGCCCACATCGCCAGCCTGGAGCAACGCTTCGGGGTGGAGCTGTTTCATCGGCGCGGTCGCGGCGTGGCGCTGACCGAGTTCGGCGCGCTGCTGCATGAGGCCACCCACCGCATCCGCCGCGCCGAGGAAGAGGCCGAACTGCTGCTGCTCAGTGCACGCAGCCAGTACCAGGGCCACCTACGCCTGGGCGCCATCGGGCCCTACAACGTGCTGCCCATCCTGCGGCGCTTCCGCGCAGCCTGTCCCAGGGTGCAGGTGAGCGTGCGCATGGGTGACTCCCGTGTGGTGCTGCGCGGCGTGCTCGACCTGGAGCACGACGTGGGCATCTTGCTGCATGCCGTGGACGATGCCCGTGTGCACTGCCTGCCCTACCGCCGCCAGCCGCTCGTGGTGCTGGCCCCTCGGGCCCACCCGCTGGCCGCACGCGGGCAGATCTCGCTGGCCGACCTGCACGGCCAGGAGTTCGTGCTGCGTGAAGCGGGTTCGGGCACGCGGGCCGTGTTCGAGGCGGGATTGGCCGCAGCGGGTGTCCAGGTGCGCTGTGCCCTGGTGATGGGCAGCCGCGAGGGGGTCAAGGAAGCCGTGGCCCAGGGTCTGGGGCTGGGCGTGGTGGCCGCCACCGCCTGGGTGCCCGATGACCGCGTGGTGGCGCTCCCGGTGCAGTCCGCCGATCTGGCCACGCATGTGCACGTGGTGTGCCTGAAGGATCGCCTGCAGGCCTCGCTGATCCAGCGTTTCCTGCAGGCGGTCCAGGCTGCGCGCACAATCGACGGTTTCCCGTGTCCTGAACCGCCTGCACTCCGCCCATGACCTACCCCCACACCCAGCTCTTCATCGCCGGCCAGTGGTGCGATGCCGCCGACGGCCGCACGCTCGCCGTCTTCAACCCCGCCACCGGCCAGGAGATCGGCCGCGTGGCCCATGCGGCCCAGGCCGACCTCGACCGCGCCCTGCAGGCCGCCCAGCAGGGCTTCGAGACCTGGCGCGACATGGCCCCGGCCGAGCGCGCGAAGATCATGCGCCGCGCCGCCGCCCTGATCCGCGAGCGCGCCAACGAGATCGCCCCGCTCATCACCCAGGAGCAGGGCAAGCCCCTGGCCGAGGCCAAGGCCGAGACCCTGGCCGCCGCCGACCTCACCGAGTGGTTCGCCGACGAAGGGCTGCGCGTCTATGGGCGCATCGTGCCCTCGCGCGGGCGGCCCGAGCTGCGCCAGATGGTGCTCAAGGACCCGGTGGGCCCGGTGGCCGCCTTCACGCCCTGGAACTTCCCGATCAACCAGGTCGTGCGCAAGGTGGGCCCGGCGCTGGCCGCCGGCTGCTCGATGCTGGTGAAGGCCGCCGAGGAAACCCCCGCGGGTCCTGCCGCCTACATCCGCGCCTTTGCCGACGCCGGCCTGCCCGCGGGCGTACTGGGCCTGGTCTATGGCAGCCGGGCCGAGATCTGGGGCTATCTCATCCCGCACCCGGTCATGCGCGAGATCAGCGTCACCGGCTCCACGC
>CAZKGD010000206.1:0-2792 GCA_964552215.1 uncultured Caldimonas sp. | reverse complement strand
GGATAACGCACGATTGCGCTATCGGTTGTCATGACTTTAGTAATTCTCAATAGGCCGGCCAGCGTGGGGTTCAGCGCCTCGCCCCAGCAGATTAACCCCGCGACAAAGCTGCCGTGGTCGGTGTTCCGCTCCGGCGGGGCGACGTGCTCCGCCCGGCCGACGACCCAGCTGTTCAGCGCCGGAATCCTGTCGGTGATGCCGCTATCGACGACGACCACTACCGGCACGTCGGTGTCGGCAGCATTGCGCACAGGAAGCGCCGGCAGCGGCTGGCCGTTCAGCATGCGCGGCCGGATCATCCGCACCAGGGGCATGTGCGAAACCGACCGGACCCCGATCAGGCGCGAGAGCGCTTCCACGTCGTCAACGCTCTGGCACTCAACCGCGTAGGTGAAGCTGCCGGCCGAGTAGCCCCGACTATCGACCGGCAGCCCGCGCTCCCTGCAAAACGTTTGGAAGTTGCTCACCAGAGGGGTCGCGTCGTCGTGGGGGCCGAAGTTGAACAGGCTGACCCGGGTGATGAAGCCGTCCCTGCGCCTGGGGCTGCGCCGCAGGATGTCCTCGGGGCTACGGCCGTGGCGGCGCAGCGCCGGCGTGACCGCCTCGATGCTCTCGACACAGGACAGCTCCTTGACGATCTTCTCGGACGTGTTGTGGGCGATCGTGTCGTTCAGGCGCTTGAGGCCGTCCGGCGTCGCCTTGATGAACAGCTCGCCGAGCCGGCCCGCGCCGACGATAGGACAGGTGTTCTCTGAGAAGAGCGTTTCCGGCCGGTGACTCTTTGCAGCAGCCTTGGCCAGGACCTTGACCCGGACCGGCGCGGCCCGCGTTGTCTGGAGCTGTGGGGCGATCGCCTCCTGAATCGCCGCAACCTGGTTCGACAGGCCCTGGCGGTACTGCGGGCTGACCTCGCGGAACGGCTTTGGCGGCGAGCCGCCGCCGTTGACGCGCCGCTCCGTGCCCTGCTTGGGCATGATTAGCTTGATCGGCAGGCGGTCCTGGCCGACGCGCTGGTTGTCGTTAGCCATTCGCCGTGCCCTCCCCGTCCTCGTCCTTCTTCGACAGGCGGTAAGCCGTCGCTTTGGACAGGCCGAACAGGTCGCCCACCACGGCCAAGCTGTAGAGCTTGGCGTCGCGCTCCCTCAACACGTGCACGGCTGCAGCGGTGTCCTTGCCGGCCATCTTGGCCGCGAAGCGCTCGCCGGCCTCACCGCTGAGCGCGAGGTTCTGCACAACCGGCAGCGCGTCTTTCAGCGTGGTCGGCTTCTCTCCTGTCGTCAGCGCCCGCCGCCGCAGCCGCGTGCAGGCCTCGCGGATGTCGGAGCCGGAGAACCCGTCCGAAAGGTCGGCGAGCACCGCCAGGTCGCGCTTCGAGAACACGATCGGCGCGGCGAAGTCGGCCCACATGCGCGCCCGCTGCTCGGCCGTGGGTAGCTGCAGCGCCAGGCGGTAGGTGAAGCGACGCCAGACGGCTGCGTCGAGAAGGTTCTCGTGGTTCGTGGCCGCAAGCACGATCGACTGGCGGCCGAGCGTGTCGAGGTTCTGCAGGAAGCTGTTGACCACCCGCTTCAGCTCGCCCAGCTCCTGGCCGTCGCCCCGCAGCTTGGCGATCGCGTCGAACTCGTCCAGAAAGAGCACGCACGGTGTCTTTGACGCGAAATCGAACAGCGCCCGGATGTTCTTGGACGTGCTGCCCAAGTAGGACGAGATAAGGCCATCGAGCCGCGCAACGTAGAGGTCAAGTCCGAGCTCGGCTGCGATGTGGCGGGCCAGCCGGCTTTTGCCCGTGCCGGGGGGGCCGTACATGAGAAAGCTCAGCGCGCCGGTCATATCGGTGCTCTCCACCGTCGCGTAGGTCTTGGCGACGCTGACGAACTCGTTCACCACGTCCCACTGCGCCTGCATCAAGTGCACAGGCGGCTCATGCACAGACTTCAGCTTGACGTGCTCGACCAGCGGGAAGCGGCTTTCCGAGTCCACCGGCAGCATGCGGGCAAAGCGAACGTCGGCCGGCCGCAGCTGGCTGTCGCTCTCATGCAGCATCTTGCGCAGGCGATCCGCTGCGGTCTTCTCCCCTCCGGCTTCGAGCTTGTCAGCCAAGAACGCCGTGTAGTTGCGCACCTTGTCCACATCGAGACGCAGAGCGCCGTTGACGATACGCATCACCTCGCCAATGAAACGAAGATCGTTTTTCATGAAACGAGTGTGCCACATGCGGAGACGGTACGCAAGGCGCCGGAAACGATCGCGAGCATAGCCACGCCCCGACCGAACTTGGACGACCTGCTACGCCAGCGACGATCCCTAGCCCCCTGCTGAGCGGGGCAACCGCTCTCCAGGTGAGGGCACTGCGCGTGGAGAGGCTGGCACCGAACAGAGGGTCTGGCCCCGACGGACGATGCGCCGAAGATGCGGCCCGATCGCCGAGAGACCTGCTGCACGCCGATGCGCGCCCTCTGTTGCAACCTACGGATGACTGTGGAGCCGTCAGACCAGCCGCTCTAAGGCGGCGAGAGATCGGAGCGGTGGCGTCTCTTCAGGTGGGCAATCGTGGTTGGTTCTTGGTGGCTGTACTCGCCGGATCCGAAGAACCGGTGTCCGGGCCGCAGCGCAACTTCGACTGCAGCAAGCGATTGACTCCTTGCGCTGCATTGCCGGCTACGCCTCCGTGGCTGAGCGTCTGCGTCTTCCGACCCGAGATTCATGGCCGATGCTGGACTGCCAAAGGCATAGCAACGTGCTCGTTCGAAGGGCCGGCGGCCACCTGAAGCAATACAAGCATGCCTAGTTGC
>CAZKGD010000205.1:0-2797 GCA_964552215.1 uncultured Caldimonas sp. | reverse complement strand
CACCGATCACCGCCTGGAGATCGTGGGCACCAATGACTTCGGGCTGATCGACCGCTTGGCCTGGCTATACGACGAACCGTTTGCCGACAGCTCGGCCTTGCCCACCTACCGTGTGTGCGAGATGGCGCGCAAGCACGTCACGGTGGCTTTGTCCGGTGATGGCGGCGATGAGAGCTTTGGCGGCTATCGCCGCTATCGCATGCACCTGGGCGAGGAGGGCTTGCGCAGCCGCCTGCCGCTGGGGCTTCGACGCGCGGTGTTCGGGCCGCTCGGTCGCCTTTACCCCAAGGCCGACTGGGCGCCACGGCCATTGCGCGCCAAGACCACCTTCCAGGCGCTGGCCATGGACGCGGTGCAGGCCTATCACCACAGCATGTCGCACCTGCGGACCGACCAGCGCAACGCGCTGTATTCGGACAGCTTCAAGAAGCAGCTCGCAGGCTACAGCTCGCTGGATGTGTTCGAGCAGTACGCCAGGCAGGCCCACGCCGACGATCCGCTCGCCCTGATCCAGTACATCGACTACAAGACCTGGCTGATCGGTGACATCAACACCAAGGTCGATCGCGCCAGCATGGCGCATTCACTCGAAGTGCGCGAGCCGCTGATGGACCACGAGTTGGTCGAGTGGCTGGCAGGCCTGCCCAGCCGGCACAAGATCGACGGCGGCGAAGGCAAGGCGTTGCTCAAGCGGGCCATGGAGCCGCTGCTGCCACATGACGTGCTGTACCGGCCCAAAATGGGATTCTCGGTGCCGCTGGCGAGCTGGTTGCGTGGACCGCTGGCCGAGCGCGCGCGCGACGCGGCGATGGGGTCGCGCATGCTCGACACCGGCTTGTTCCAGCCCGAGCGCCTGCGCAAACTGGTGAACGAACACCAGAGCGGTCTGAGCGACCACGCCGCGCCGCTGTGGATGCTGATCATGTTCGATGCCTTCCTCAGGCAGGGCGAGGTGCAGTCATGAACATGCCCGGGGTCCGTCTTCACGTGCTGCACGTTGTGTACCGCTTCGATGTGGGCGGACTGGAAAACGTGATTGTTCAACTGGTCAACCGCTTGCCGGTCGAGCGTTTCGAGCACACGGTGCTGTCACTCACCACGGTCGGCGAGTTTGCCCAGCGGATCGATCGCAAGGGCGTGCGTTTCATTGCGCTCGACAAGGCACCAGGTCATGCCGTGGGCTTGTATCCCCGACTCTGGCGCTTGCTGCGCGAACTCAAGCCCGATGTGCTGCACACCTGCAATATTGCGCCCTTGGAGATCGTACCCGTGGCGTGGTTGGCGGGTGTGCCAAGGCGTATCCATGTGGAGCATGGTTGGGACGCTCACGACCCCTTGGGGAAGAACCGCAAGCACCGCTTGCTGCGCCGTATCTACCGGCCTTTCGTGAGCCGTTTCGTTTCGGTGTCGGCCGATCTCGACCGCTATCTGCGTGATGTCGTGGGCATCGGCGCAGCGCAGCGTTGCCTTGTGGCCAACGGTGT
Organism: uncultured Caldimonas sp.; assembly: GCA_964552215.1. Classification (GTDB taxonomy): domain Bacteria; phylum Pseudomonadota; class Gammaproteobacteria; order Burkholderiales; family Burkholderiaceae_C; genus Caldimonas. Next base: position 1,313 of record CAZKGD010000205.1, on the reverse strand, counting down.
TGACACGCAGGCGTTTCGACCCAATCGGGATGCCATCCCTGCGGACTGCCCGTTTCGGCAAGGCGAGCATTGGATCGTTGGTACGGTGGGTCGCATGATGACCGTGAAGAACCAGCCACTCCTGGCACGCGCCTTCGTCGAGCTACTTCGACAACGGCCCGAACTGGCCGACAGAGTCCGCCTGGTCATGGTGGGTGACGGGCCACTGCGGGCCGAAGTCGAGCGAGTCCTTCGCGAGGCAGGCCGCTTGGCGCTGGCCTGGCTGCCGGGCGCGCGCAAGGATGTAGCCGAGTTGCTGCAATGCCTCGATGTGTTCGTGCTGCCTTCGCAGGCGGAAGGGACTTCGTGCACGCTACAGGAGGCCATGGCCAGCGGACGCACCGTGTTGGCCACGGCAGTCGGCGGCACGCCCGATCTGGTACGCGATGGCAGCGACGGCCTGCTGGTGCCCAGTGACGACGAAGCCGCGATGGTGCGCGCTCTGGTGCGCCTGCACGATGACCCGGCACTCGCGAACTCGTTGGCGCAGGCGGCGCGTCGTCGCGCGGTGGGCGACTTCTCCATCGACACCATGATTTCGGCCTATGACAGCCTGTTCACCCGCCGGGTCGATATCCAGACGGCTTGAGAAGCACCGTTTCCATGCGCATCCTCTACCACCATCGCACTGCCAGCAAGGACGGCCAGGCTGTGCACATCGAGGAAATGATCGAAGCCCTGCGCAGCTTGGGCCATGAGATCCGCGTGGTGGCGCCCATGAGCAGTAACGACCAAGGCCGCATGGGCGGTGGTGTCGGCTGGGTTCATCGCCTCAAATCGTGCATGCCGCGTGCACTCTACGAGTTGATGGAACTGGCCTACAGCCTGGTGGCCTACCGCAAGCTCATGCGCGCGGCACGCGAGTTCCACCCCGATGTGATCTATGAGCGATACAACCTTTTCTTGCTGGCTGGCGTGATGGCCCGCACCCGGCTGTGCGTACCGCTTCTGATGGAGGTAAACGCGCCACTGGTGCACGAGCGTGAAATGCATAGCGGGGGACTGTCCTTGCGGCGCCTGGCTCGCTGGGCAGAAGGAACCGCCTGGCGTGGTGCCGACGCGGTGTTGCCCGTCACCGCGGTGCTGGCCGGGCACGTGCGGGCCTACGGCGTGCCGGACGATCGTATTCACGTCGTGCCCAATGGCATCAACCGCGCGCATTTCTCCCGGGCGCCCGGACTCGAGGATGCCAAGCGCGCCTTGGGCCTCGAAGGTAAGCTGGTGCTGGGCTTCACCGGCTTCGTGCGCGAGTGGCACGGTGTGGACCGCATCAT
>CAZKGD010000204.1:0-2835 GCA_964552215.1 uncultured Caldimonas sp. | reverse complement strand
GGCCATGGCCGCATAGCTCTACTTCTCAGAGCTCTGGTTAATGGGGGGATTACCGTAGAGCTTATTCGTCGTCGGCGTGATCCCGTACCGGAAGAACAGCAACGCGCACACCTCGCGGTACAGCGCCTTTGTGTCGTTGAAGCGGCCCTTCAGCGCCTCGACTTCGGCCAGGATCTCGGTTTCAGTGCTCATGGGTCGATATTACAACGTACTACGTTGATTTCCTTACGACCCGGCGAAATCTATGGACATAAACCTTCTAATGTCCATACACTGGAACGCCTGCGCTTTTTGGAACGCTTGTGACCGAACTGGTGACCATCGACCAGCTACTGCTGCCTGCGCACCTTTCTGGACGCAGCGGCCGCAATCGCGCTATGGGGCTCGCCCAGATCGCGGCCGACGATGACCGGTCCGCGGTCCTTGCGTGGCTCGCCAGGTATTCGGACTCCCCGGCCACACTGGCCGCGTATCGCAAGGAAGCAGAACGCTTGTTGCTGTGGTGTGCTCTTCAACACGGCAAGGCCTTGTCCGACCTCACGCACGAAGACCTGCTGGTCTATCAGCGCTTCATCGCGGATCCACAGCCGGCGGCGCGCTGGGTGATGGCTCCGGGCCAGAAGGCGAGCCGTTCCTCCCCTGCCTGGCGACCCTTTGCAGGGCCGCTTGGACCCAGCAGCCAGCGCCAAGCACTCTCCATCCTCAACAGCTTGTTCAATTGGCTGGTCGAGGCTGGCTACTTGGCGGGCAATCCGCTTGCACTCAGCCGCCGCAAGGCGCGCGCTCGTGCGCCCCGGGTCGGCCGCTTCCTGCCGCTCGAACACTGGAACGAAGTAAAGGCAACGATTGAAGCAATGCCGACAGCAACTCAGCGCCAAGCCGTTCATGCGGCGCGGTGTCGATGGCTGTTCTCACTGCTCTACATCGGTGGCCTGCGGGTGTCTGAGGTTTGCGGCACCACCATGGGCAGCTTCTTCGCTCGACGTGGTGCCGACGGCAAAGAGCGATGGTGGCTGGAGGTCACTGGCAAGGGTGAGAAGACACGGTTGGTCCCAGCCACCGATGAGCTGATGGCCGAGTTGATCCGCTACCGCAAAGCGAACGGCTTGAAGCCGCTGCCAGTCGAGGGCGAGGGATTGCCGGTGCTACTGCCGGTGATCGGGGTTGCAAAGCCGCTCGCGCGCAGCGCCATCCACGAGCTTGTGAAAGAAGTGGTCAGAGGCGCGGCGGAACGGCTGCGTGCCCGAGGCCCCGAGAACGAGGCCGCCGCAGCCCACATCGAGAAGGCCTCGACGCATTGGCTAAGGCATACGGCCGGCACCCACCAAAGCGACCGCATGGACCTCAAGAACGTGCGCGACAACCTGGGGCATGAAAACATCGCGACGACGAGCGTTTATGTACACACAGCCGAGGACGCGCGGCACGACGCGACTTCGGGCGTGCACCGTGTTGCGTGGAGCACGCCCTGAGCCACTTCCTTCAAGACAATCGCTTTGTCGAACGCACCGCCCTACACTCGAGACTCACATGGGTAAAGACTCCCGAATCGAATGGACGCACCACACCTTCAACCCCTGGTGGGGTTGCGTCAAGGTCTCCCCAGCATGCGACCACTGCTACGCCGAGTCGTGGGCCAAACGCGTCGGCTCTGACGTGTGGGGACCGGAGTCGCAGCGGCGCTTCTTCACCGATGCGCATTGGAAGGAACCGCTGAAGTGGAACCGCGACGCGACGGCTGAAGGCGTTCGTCGCCGGGTGTTCTGCGCCTCGATGGCCGATGTCTTTGAGAACCGGCCCGACCTGGTCGCGCCGCGACAGCGACTGCTGGCGCTGATCAACGCAACCCCCATGCTTGACTGGCTTCTGCTGACCAAACGCATCCACCTGGTCAAGAAGTTGTTGCCCAAGGGCCATGAGCTGCTGCCCCACGTGTGGATCGGAACTACCGTGGAGAACGAGGAGTACGCCCGCAAGCGGTTGAAGTACCTCCTGGAACTCGACTCGCCGTCGGTGCGGTTTGTGTCCTGTGAACCGCTGCTGGGCCCGTTGAACCTGGCGCCGCACCTGCAGCCCAATGCCAAGGGCACCCGCATTGACTGGGTGATCGCGGGCGGCGAAAGCGGCCACGGCGCACGCCCCATGGACCCCGCCTGGCCTGAGGACCTGCAAAAGCAGTGCGCTGCAGCTGGCGTGCCCTTCCACTTCAAGCAGTGGGGCCACTGGGCGCCCGCGAGCAACCTTGAAGTTCCACAGGGATACCCTCCCCACAAAGTGGTGCACTTCTACCAGGGCAAGAAGCAGGTTCCCGTGGTCAGCGTCGGCAAGAGCGTCGCCGGCCGTATTCTGCGAGGGAGAACATGGGATCAGTTTCCGACGACGCGAACGACCGCAACCTAGGACTGTTCAGCGACCTGGAGGCTCCGTCGATCAACGACGGCGTGGTCGAGCTCACCTTCAAGTCCAGCAAGCAAGACGGCTACCCTGTTTGGAGCGAAAACAAGTCCAAGCTCATCCAGCAGTACGTCCGCTTCTTCATTCTGGTGACCAAGCACGGCACCTACATCGACGGCTTTGCCGGCCCCCAGGTCGAGCAGTACAACGATGAGTCGTGGTCAGCCAAACGCGTGCTGGAAATCCAGCCGCCGTGGTTGCGGCGATTCATCCTTTGCGACATGAACCCGCGGCAGGTCGAGCACCTGGACAAGCTTGTGGCGGACCGCCGGGCCCTGGGTGACAAGCGCAAGATCGAGATTCACCGAGGTGACTTCAACACAGTGATCGAGCAAGTCCTCGTGCCCGGATCGATACGCGAGAAAGAAGCGACCTTCTGCC
>CAZKGD010000203.1:0-2854 GCA_964552215.1 uncultured Caldimonas sp. | reverse complement strand
CGCGCCTTCACGTCGCCAGCTACACATCAGCAGCGAAGACAGCGACTGTAGCACGAAGTCGCCGTACAAAGCCAGAGCGAACTGCAGAAAGTTGTTGCGTCCGCTCTCGCGAGCAGAAGCCTCGGCCGCGCACGAGAACTCACTTCCCCCGAGAATGCGGCTATCCACCCTCACCTGCCGGACTCATGAGTGCGCTTGCCATCCACTGGCTGGATCTCGACGACGCCTTTCCCGACGTCGACGAGGCGCTTTCCCACGATTCGGATGCGCCGGGCTTGCTGGCCGCCGGGGGCGATCTTGAACCGCCGCGCCTGAGGCGCGCTTATGCCAGCGGCATCTTTCCCTGGTACGGGCCCGGCCAGCCCATCCTCTGGTGGAGTCCTGATCCCCGGATGGTGCTGTACACCGCCGAGTTCAAGCTCTCGCGGTCCCTGCGCAAGACGCTGCGCCACTTCCGGCAGGATCCGGGCTGCGAGGTTCGCATCGACACGGCATTCCCGCAGGTGATCCGCGCCTGCGCGTCCACTCCGCGAGCGGGCCAGTCGGGGACCTGGATCGTCCCGGACATGGTGGACGCCTATGCCGCCTGGCACCGGCTGGGTGACGTCCACTCCTTCGAAACCTGGGTCGATGATGAGCTCGTGGGGGGCCTCTACGGCATCTGCCTGGGCAGGATGTTCTTCGGGGAGTCGATGTTTGCCTGGCAGACCGATGCCTCGAAGATCGCGCTGGCGTCGCTGGTGTCTTTCTGCCGGTCTCACGGGATCGACATGATCGACTGCCAGCAGCGCACCGGGCATCTGTCTTCGCTCGGGGCGCGGGAGATTCCACGCACGGCCTTCCTGGAGCACGTGCGCCGCGCTGTCCAGGCCCCTGGGCCGAGCGTGTGGGCCTTCGAACCCTTCCTCTGGGACGCGCTGGATCCGCTGAAGCGCCAGGGCGCGGCTTGTGCTAGCGTTTCGTCCTCCGGCCCTCCCGCATGACGCATCCCAAGGAACTTCCGCTCGCGTCGCTGCAGTTCTATGCGACCGCCCCCTACCCCTGCAGCTACCTGCCGGGGCACTCGGCACGCTCGCAGGTGGCCACCCCCAGTCATCTGATCCACACGGATACCTACTCCGATCTGGTCTCTCGTGGGTTCCGACGCAGCGGCATGTTCACTTACCGTCCATACTGCGACGGCTGCAAGGCCTGCGTGCCCTTGCGCATCCCGGTGGCGAGCTTCCAGCCCAACCGCAGCCAGCGACGCGCACAGCGCCAGCACGAAAGCCTGCAGGCCCGGGTGCTGCGGCTGTGCTTCGTCCCGGAGCACTACCAGCTCTATCTGCGCTACCAGTCGGGCCGCCACAGCGGGGGCGGCATGGATCACGACAGCGTGGACCAGTACACCCAGTTCCTGCTGCAAAGCCGGGTGAACTCCAGATTGGTCGAATTCCGGGAACCTGGCGTGGACGGTCAACCGGGTGCGCTGAAGATGATCTCCATCCTGGACATCCTCAACGACGGCTTGTCCGCGGTCTACACCTTCTATGAGCCCGAGCCCGGCTGCAGCTACGGCACCTACAACGTGCTGTGGCAGATCGAGCAGACGCGCCAGCTCGGCCTGCCCCACGTCTATCTGGGCTACTGGATCGGCGAGAGCCGCAAGATGGCCTACAAGGCGCAGTTCCAACCCCACGAGCTGCTGGTGGACGGGCGCTGGCGCGCGGTTCTGCCGGGAGGCTGAGTCTCCATGACAGAACAGGGGCCCGAGGGCCCCTGTCTTGCGACGTGCAGATCGCTCAGGCCGTGGCCAGCGCGAACTCCACGTGGGCGCCCGTCTTGAGACGAACCTCTTCCTCGGTCACGCCGGGAGCCAGCTCGATGCACACGAAGCCCTTGGGCGTGATGTCGAGCACGCACAGGTCGGTCACGATGCGATTGACCACGCCCACCCCCGTCAGCGGCAGGGTGCACTGCTGCAGCAGCTTGTGCTCGCCGTTCTTGGCGCAGTGCTCCATGAGCACCACCACGCGGCCGACGCCGGCGACCAGGTCCATCGCGCCGCCCATGCCCTTGACCATCTTGCCGGGGATCATCCAGTTGGCCAGATCGCCCTTCTCGCTGACCTGCATGGCACCCAGGATGGCTAGGTTGATCTTGCCGCCGCGGATCATCGCGAAGGAGTCGGCCGAGGAGAAGAAGGACGAGCCCGGCAGCGTGGTCACGGTCTGCTTGCCGGCATTGATGAGGTCGGCATCGACCTCGGCTTCGGTGGGGAAGGGACCGATGCCCAGCAGGCCGTTCTCGCTCTGCAGCCAGACTTCCATGCCGGCAGGCACGTGGTTGGCCACCAGCGTGGGCAGCCCGATGCCCAGGTTGACGTAGTAGCCGTCGCGCAGTTCACGGGCGGCGCGGGCCGCCATGTCGTCACGGTTCCAAGCCATTTGAGGTCTCCTTCAGGCGGCGGCGCGCACGGTGCGCTGCTCGATGCGTTTTTCGGGGGTGGCGTTGAGCACGATGCGGTGCACGAAGATGCCCGGCAGGTGGATCTGGTCGGGATCGAGTTCACCCGTCTCGACGATCTTCTCAACCTCGACCACCGTGATCTTGCCGGCCATGGCGACGTTGGGATTGAAGTTGCGAGCGGTCTTGCGGAACACGAGGTTGCCGGACTTGTCGGCGATCCAGGCCTTGACCAGGGAGACGTCGGGCACGAGCGAGCGCTCCATGACGTACTGGCCGCCGTCGAACTCGCGCACCTCCTTGCCTTCGGCCACGATGGTGCCGACGCCCGTGCGGGTGAAGAAGGCCGGGATGCCGGCGCCGCCGGCGCGCAGCTTCTCGGCCAGCGTGCCCTGGGGCGTGAACTCCA
>CAZKGD010000202.1:0-2881 GCA_964552215.1 uncultured Caldimonas sp. | reverse complement strand
GTGGCGGTGTGGCTGGTGCCGGCACCCACTTCCATGTCGTAGGGCTGCAGCAGCGCGCAACCCTGGCGTGCCCAGTAGTCCTGCAGGCGCAGGATGATGTGCTGGAAGGTCAGCATGGTGTGTGTCGTGAAGAAGCAGTCGGGAGGCGGCGCCCGCCAGGGCACCGCCCTCGGCGAAACCCTGGATTCTAGGCGCCCACCCTGCGGCTGCGGCGCCACGCCGCGGCGCCCAGGATCCCCAGGGCCAGCGCCAGCAGCGGCCACAGGGCCAGGGCCGACACCCAGCGGGCGTAAGGGGTGCTGCCCTCGCGCCCCTCCACCTCGCCCACCAGCACCCCCTGGGTATGGGGCGCCAGCCAGGCGCTCACGCGGCCGCGGTGATCGATCACCGCCGTCGCCCCGGTGTTGGTGGCACGCACGAGGGGACGCTGGAACTCCAGCGCGCGCAGCCGGGAGATCTGCAGGTGCTGGTCCACCGCCTCGGTCGGGCCGAACCAGCCGATGTTGCTGACGTTGGCGATCACGGTGGCCTGGGCCTCGCCCACGAAGTTGGCCGCCAGTTCCTCGCCAAACAGGTCTTCGTAGCAGATGGTGGGTCGGATGCGCTGCCCGTCGAACTCGAAGGGTCGGGTCTCGCGACCGCGGGTGAAGTCGCCCAGCGGCATGTTCATCAGGTCCACGAACCAGCGGAAGCCGAAGGGAATGAACTCGCCGAAGGGCACCAGGTGGATCTTGTCGTAGCGGTACATCGGCTGCCCAGGCGCCAGGCCCGCCACCGAGTTGGTGTAGCCCTCGGTGAAATCGCCCAGGGGCACACCGATCAGGGCGGCTGTCGGCCCTTGCGAGAAATGGGCCGACAGCGCCTCCCAGTAGCCCTCGGGCTGCTGGGCGGGCAGCAGGGGGATGGCGGTCTCGGGCGCGATCACGAGGTCGGTGCGCGCCGAGACCAGCTCGCGCCCCAGCCACTCCAGCGTGGCCGGCAGGTGCTCGGCCGAGAACTTCTCGTCCTGGGCGACATTGGGCTGCAGCAAGGTGACGTTGAAGCGGCCGGTGGCCCGCGTGAAATCGGCCGGCACGGCCGCGGCGGCCAGCACCAGCGCCAGGGGAGGCGCCCAGGCGGCCACCAGCATGCGAGGCGAAGACCGGCCCCACGGGGCCCCCGCCACCACTGCGGCGGCCAGCCAGGCGGCCACGAAGCCCATGCCATAGACGCCCACCCACGGCGCCAGCGTTGCCAGCGGCCCATCGCTGTGGGCGTAGCCCGCCGCCACCCAGGGAAAGCCGGTGAGGAGCAGGCCCCGGGCCAGCTCGGCGAGCAGCCAGCAGGCCGCCCAGAGCATCGCATCCAGGACCGGCTGGCCGCTGCGCAGGCGCACGAAGGCCGCCATGGCCAGGGCCAGGTAGAGCGCCAGCGCCGCCGACAGCGCAGCCACCGCCAGCGCCGAGAGCCAGGCCGGCATGCCGCCATAGCGGTGCATGCTGATGAAGAGCCACCACACCGAACCCGCCAGCCAGGCGAAGCCGAAGAGCCAGCCCAGTCCCGCCGCCCGCCACGCCGTGGGGGCACGCATCACCCGCCAGGCGAGCACGGCCGTGGCCAGCAGCTGAAGCGCCCAGCCTTCGCGGGGCGCAAAGGCCTGGGCATGCGCCCAGCCTGCCAGCAGCGCAATGAGCGCGTCCAGCGCCGCCGGCATCAGGCCTCGGGCACGGCCGCCGGCGGCTCGGGGCTGCGCGTCACCTTGAACCAGCGCACCGCACCGGAGCGCGTGAGCATCACGGAAAAGCGCAGGCCGCCGATATCCGCCACTTCGCCGCGCCGGGGAACATGGCCGAGCTCGTGGGCCACCAGACCGCCGATGGTGTCGAACTCGTCCTCGGGCAGCAGGGTGCCGAAGGCCTTGTTGACGGTGTCGATGTCGGCATCGCCTGCCACACGCTGGCTGCCGTCGGCCAGGGTGTAGATGCCGCTGTGGGCGTCCTCCTCGTCGAACTCGTCCTCGATCTCGCCGACGATCTCCTCCAGCACATCCTCGATGGTGATGAGGCCGGCGGTCTTGCCGAATTCATCGACCACCAGGGCGAGATGGTTGCGGTTGGACCGGAAGTCGCGCAGCAGTTCGTTGAGCCGCTTGGACTCGGGCACGAAGACCGCCGGGCGCAGCAGGGTGCGCAGCTTCAGTCCGGGGGCGCGCTGCAGCTTGAGCAGGTCCTTGGCGAGCAGGATGCCGATGATGTTCTCGCGCTCGCCCTCGAACACCGGGAAGCGCGAGTGCGCCGTGTCGATCACGATGCGCAGCAGGTCTTCATACGCGGCGTTGATGTCCAGCAGGTCCATGCGCGGGGCGGCCACCATCACGTCGCCGGCCGTCATGTCGGCCATGCGCAGCACGCCTTCGAGCATGAGCCGTGACTCTGGCTCGATCAGTTCCCGGTCTTCGGCATCCGCCAGGGTTTCGAACAGCTCGTCCTTGGAATCGGGCCCCGGGGAGAGGAATTCCACCAGGCGTTCGAAGAAATTGCGCTTGTCGCCCGAGAGGCGGGCCGGGCGTCGAGGGTGAGGGTCGGACATCGCTTGCGCGAGGAGTTCAGATCGCTCAAGGATACCCCAGGCCCATGACCGAGCCTATCCGGGCCCGAAACCTGCTTGACAAGATCGATACACTCGGCTCAAGCCTTGAAACGCCGGCAAGCAACCCCATTTTCCGGCACGCCCCTTTTGCGACGGATTCCATCATGAGCCTCATTCCCGCCACCATCCTCACCGGCTTCCTGGGCAGCGGCAAGACCACGCTGCTCAAGCGCGTGCTCAGCGAAGCCCACGGCCAGAAGATCGCCGTCATCGAGAACGAGTTCGGCGAGGAGAACATCGACAACGACATCCT
>CAZKGD010000201.1:0-2900 GCA_964552215.1 uncultured Caldimonas sp. | reverse complement strand
GCGTGGTGGCACTCGTCGTCTTCTCGACTGCAGGTTGGCTGCTGCAACGGGCCCTCGAGTCCGAGTTGGTCGATGCGGATCGAATGAAGCTGGCAGGCAAGGTCAGCGTCGTCCTTCACTTCATCGACGAAGCCAATCGTTCAGGCGATCGTGCAGCCTTGTTTCATCACCTCGACGACCTGCGCATCGGCCACGACGGCCTCCACGTGTGGCTGTTCGACGAAGCGGGTGAGGCGATCTACGGCGCGTCGAGCGCCAACGGAACGACGGTCCCGCCGCGGCCGGCGCCCGGCGTCCGCGCGGATGTGACGGAGACGGCCCTGCCGTCGGCATCGTTATGGCCGGCCGGCCGGCTGCGCGTGGCCATCGAGTCCGGCCCCCGCGATGAGCTCCTTCGTTCGCATCTCGCGACGCTGGTCCTGATCTGTGCCTTCGGCGTCGGCTCGACCGTGCTGCTGAGTTGGTTCGCCATCGGTCGCTGCCTCAGGCCGGTGTCGCAGCTCTCGGCGGAAGCCAGCGACATCACGCCCAGTTCCATGGGACGGCGCTTGACCGTGCCTCCCGAAGGCGCCGAGCTGACAGGGCTGGTGCGCGCATTCAACCAGGCGCTTGACCGGCTCGAGGACGCCTATGCGCAGTTGCAGGCCTTCAATGCCAACGTGGCTCACGAGCTGCGGACGCCCCTGGCTTCTTTGGTCACGGGCACGCAGGTCACGCTCTCGTCGCCAAGATCTCGCGAGGACCTGCGCGAGGTTCTGATGTCGAATCTCGAGGAACTGCAGCTCCTGAACGCGCTGGTCAACGACATGCTGTTTCTCTCCCGCGCAGATCGCGGTGACCGGGCGGAGGGACTGGAAGATGTCGCGCTCGGGTCCGAGGCGGACAAGGCCATCCGCTACTGCGACGCATTGCTGCAGGAAGCGGGCGTGGTCGCGGAACGTTCCGGCGACGCCACGGCGGTGTGCAACCCTCCCCTCGTGCTGCGCGCCCTCGTGAATCTTCTCACCAACGCCATCCGCCACAGCCGAGCCGGCGACACGATTCAGGTCCTCATCGAGCCGGACCACGGGCTCGTCGCGCTGAGTGTCCTCAACCCCGGAATCGAGATACCGGCGCCGGTCCGAGCCCAGATGTTCGAACGCTTCTATCGTGCAGACTCCTCGCGCTCACGAGGGCAAGCGGGCCACGGCCTGGGATTGGCCATCGTCGCGGCCGTCGCACGGATGCACGGCGGGACTGTCTTCGTCGAACGCATCGGCCAGGCCAATCGTGTCGGATTAACCCTTCCGGCCAGAGACAACCCCTCGAGCGTGGACCCTGTCGAGGGCGTTGCCGTCGTCGGGACCGCGCCCGCTATGCCGCCGCCGAACTCGACGGTACGTCCAGCCCGATCGCTGTGACGCCATCCGCCGACCTGGCGAACGGTTCGCCTTGGTGCATTCTGGCGATGGCAGCGACGATGGCCAGGCCCAACCCATGGTTCGACGTCCCCGTCTGGCGCCGGGATCGCTCAGCCCTGTAGAAGCGGTCAAACAATCGCGGCAGGTGCTCCTGCTCGATTGCGCTGCCCTCGTTCTCCACCGCGATCCGCACCCTGCCTGCGTTCGATGCGATCCGAACCTTTATCGTCGAGCCGGTCTTCGCGTAGCGAGTCGCGTTGCTCAACAGGTTGGACAGCGCGCGACGCAGGAGTGACACGTCGAACGCACCTGTCGCATCCCCTTCGCAAACCGCCGACAGGCTTCGCTCCTGAAGCGCGGCCTCGTGGTACTCGATGATCTCGCCGAGCTCGGCAGCGAGGCTCGTGACCGGTGCGCGGCGCGCGGACGCGCCGCGGTCCGCATGCGAAAGAAACAGCATGTCGTTGACGATGATCGCGAGCCGCCTCAGGTCCTCCAGGTTTCCGGCGATCACGTCCTGCAGTTCGGCAGCGGGACGGTTGCGCTGCAACGCCAACTCGCTCGACCCGATCAATGTGGTCAGCGGCGTCCGAAGTTCGTGCGCAACGTCGGCATTGAAGCCCTCCAACTGCGCGTATGCGCGCTCGACCCGCACCAGCAACGCATTGAAGCGATCGACCAGCGGCCGGAGTTCGAGCGGCTGCCCCGCTCCGTCCAGCCGCAGCCCCGCTCGTCCCAGAGCGACGGCATCCACTTGTGCGGCCAGGGCGTGCACTGGCAGGAGGCCCCTGCGGACCAGCAGGTACCCCGTCACGCTGACCAGACCCGCTCCGACGAGGGAGGCTGCCAGCAGGATCCAGCCGAGGCGCTGGAGCAGATCCTGGTCGCGGGTGACATCCAACCCCAAGACGACCCGGACACCGCCGCCGGTGCCCGCGAGCCATGTGTCATCCCAGGAGCTCTGCTTGAAACGGCGGTTCGAACCCCCGTCGCCATCCCCGGCGGGCGGCGGGGCACGGAAGAGAACAACCCCTTCGCGCGACGTGATGGACAGCGTCATGTCCTCATGGCCCGCCAGAAAGTCCTTCAGCTTGTGCTGCAGTTCTTCCGCTGCGGATGTCCCAGCCGCCTCGGCAAGCGCATGGCGGACAACCGCGCTCTTCAGCGCCAGTTCCTCGTGCTGGCGGTTCTGCAGGACCCACAGGTTGACGGCATAGACCGTTCCGGACACCGCAAGCGCAGCGATCAACCCTTGCAGCGCCAGCCACCGGGACAAGCGGGCCCCAAGGGATTGATCGCCAGCGGCGACGACGCGCCACCTCACTCCTGACGCTCCTCCATCACGTAGCCCATGCCGCGAACGGTGTGTATCAGCTTGACCTCGAAAGGCTCATCCAGCTTCGCACGCAGCCGACGTACCGCCACATCGACGACGTTGGTATCGCTGTCGAAGTTGATGTCCCACACCTGTTCCGCCATCACGGTGCGCGACAGGACCTC
>CAZKGD010000200.1:0-2967 GCA_964552215.1 uncultured Caldimonas sp. | reverse complement strand
ACAGGAGACCCGCGATGTACCAGGACCTCGACGCCTACTGGATGCCGTTCACGGCCAACCGCCAGTTCAAGAAGGCCCCTCGCCTGCTGGCGCGGGCCGACGGGATGTATTTCTGGACGCCCGAGGGGCGGCAGGTGCTCGATGGCGTGGCCGGGCTGTGGTGCGTGAACGCCGGTCATGCACGCCCGAAGATCGTTCAGGCGATCCAGCAGCAGGCGGCCGAGCTCGACTACGCCCCTCCCTTCCAGATGGGACACCCCAAGGCCTTCGAACTGGCCGAGCGGCTCGTGAAGATCACCCCTGCCGGGATGAACAAGGTCTTCTACACGAATTCCGGTTCTGAAGCGGTGGAGACAGCCCTGAAGATGGCCATCGCCTACCACCGCGTGCGAGGCGAAGGCCAGCGCACCCGGCTGATCGGGCGTGAGCGTGGCTACCACGGCGTGAACTTCGGCGGCATCTCGGTGGGCGGCATGGTGGCCAACCGCAAGATGTTCGGCACCCTGCTCGCCGGCGTGGACCACATCCGCCACACCCATGACCCCGCCCGCAATGCCTACTCGCGCGGGCAGCCGGCTCACGGCGCGGAGTTCGCCGACGACCTGGAGCGGCTGATCGCACTGCATGACGCCTCGACCATCGCCGCGGTGATCGTCGAGCCCGTCGCGGGCTCGACCGGTGTGCTGATCCCACCGCAAGGCTACCTGCAGCGCCTTCGCGAGATCTGCGACAAGCACGGCATCCTGCTGATCTTCGACGAAGTCATCACGGGCTTCGGCCGTACCGGCCAGCCCTTTGCGGCGCAGACCTTCGGCGTGACGCCTGACCTGATGACGGTGGCCAAGGGCATCACCAACGGCTGCGTCCCGATGGGCGCCGTCTTCGCCAGACAGCACATCCATGACGCCTTCATGCAGGGCCCCGAGCACCTGATCGAGTTCTTCCACGGCTACACGTATTCGGCCCACCCCCTGGCCTGTGCGGCGGCCCTGGGCACCCTGGACACCTATGCGGACGATGGCCTGCTCACGCGCGCCTCCGAGATGCAGGCCTACTTTGCCGATGCCGTGCATTCGCTCAAGGGTCTGCCGCACGTGATCGACGTGCGCAACATCGGGCTGGTGGGCGGTATCGAACTCGCCCCGCGCCCCGAGGAGCCGGCCAAGCGGGCTTTCGAGGTCTTCCTCGACTGCTGGGAGCAAGGAGTGCTGATCCGCACCACAGGCGACACGGTCGCACTGTCACCGCCGCTGATCATCGAGAAGTCGCACATCGATCGCATCGTCAGCACGGTGGGTGACGCCATCCGGCGCGTGCGCTAAGCCACGGAGTCTCCGAGCCCACGCTGCATGAGCCTGTTGCGCATCGATCAGGATCTTGCGCGCCACTCCTACTACGCGGCTACGGCGCCGCGTGTGCATCGCTTTGCAGCATTGGACCATGATCTCGACGTGGACGTGGCCGTCGTGGGCGGTGGGCTCGCGGGACTGTCCGCCGCGATCGAGCTGGCCGACCGGGGGCGTACCGTGGCCCTGCTCGAGGCACGTGAAGTCGGCTGGGGAGCTTCAGGTCGAAACGGAGGCCAGGCCCTCGCGGGGCTCGCCTGCGACCAGGCCGAAATCGAAACCCAGCTCGGCCTCGAGGACGCCCGACGCGTCTGGGCGATGACGCTGGAGGCGCTGGGCCTCATTCATGAGCGCTGCGAGCGCTTTGGCATCGACTGCGATTGGCAGGCTGGCTACCTCGCCGTCGCCGAGAACCAGCGCAAGTCACGGGCCTTGCGCCAATGGCATGAGCACATGGCCAGCGTCTACGGGTTCGACACCCGCTGGATCGGGCCGACTGAACTGCCGGGGTGGATTGACAGCCCACGCTTTCACAGCGGTGTGCACGATGCCCTCTCTGGTCACCTCCATCCTCTCAAGTACACGCTGGGCCTGGCCGATGCGGCCGCGCGACTGGGCGTTCGCCTTCATGAAGACACGCCGGTAGAGCGGTTGTCCACGGGTGCCCGTCCTGTGCTGCAGACTCCAAAGGGAAATGTGCGAGCGTCCCAGGTGCTCCTGGCCGGCAATGTCTACCTGCAGGGCCTGGCGCCCCAACTCGAGGCACGCATCATGCCGGTCGGCACCTATATCGTGTGTTCACGGCCGCTGGGCTCCGAGACGGTGCACAAGCTCATCCCCTCGCGATCGGCCGTGTGCGACACCAACTTCGTGCTCGACTACTTTCGTCCCACCGCCGATGAGCGCATGCTCTACGGAGGGCGCGTCAGCTACAGTACCCGCACGCCCCCCGACATGGCCAACGGCCTGCAGCGGCGGATGGCACACACCTTCCCGGCCCTGCGCAATACCCCTGTAGAGTTTGCCTGGGGTGGGTTCGTCGACATCTCGATGAACCGGGCACCCGATTTCGGCCGCCTGCCCGCCACGGGTGACAGCATCTACTACCTGCAGGGATTCTCGGGCCATGGCCTAGCACTCACCGGCCTGGCCGGTCGTCTGGTGGCCGAGGCCATGGCGGGTGATGCGGCACGCTTCGATACCTTTGCACGCCTGCGCCACCGACCCTTCCCCGGTGGGCGCTGGCTGCGAACGCCGGCCCTGGTGCTGGGCATGGCCTACTACCGACTGCGCGACGTTCTATGAGCCGCACCCCGGACCTCTGGACACGGGTAGTCCCCAAGGCGAATCGCGTTGACTTCGGCAGGCGCTTTGGCACACTGCTTGCACGAGGAAGTCGAGCTCCACAGTTTCCTTCAACCGCACCAGTAAGCCCAGTGCGCCGTGTCGCAAGACGGGGTTAAGAACCCAGCGCAGCAAGCCCAATGAGCACCTTGACCTCGTCCTCGAACCGGCCGCGCCCCGTGGTGCTGGTTCCTGCCTGCAATCGGATGCTTGGACACCATCCCTTTCACGTTGCAGGCAAGAAGTACATCGATGCCGTTCGTCTGGCGGGCTGTGT
>CAZKGD010000199.1:0-3065 GCA_964552215.1 uncultured Caldimonas sp. | reverse complement strand
TGCGCGCCTTCCCGATCAGCAACTGGACCGAACTCGACGTGTGGCTCTACATCGCCCGCGAGAACATCCCGCTGCCCAACCTGTACTACGCCCACGACCGGGAGGTGGTGCGCCGCAAGGGCCTGCTGGTGCCGGTGACCGAGGTCACTCCGCCCCAGGACGGCGAAAGCATCGAGACCGCGCAGGTGCGTTTCCGCACCGTGGGCGACATGACCTGCACCTGCCCGGTGGAAAGCCCGGCGGTCAATGCCGTCGAGATCGTGGCCGAAACGCTGAAGGTCACCGTGAGCGAACGCGGCGCCACCCGCATGGACGACCGCACCTCCGACGCCTCGATGGAGCGCCGCAAGAAGGAAGGCTATTTCTGATGAGTACTGCAACCTTGAACGCGGTCGACCACCGCGCCTTGCGCTTCCTCACGGCCGGCAGCGTGGATGATGGCAAGAGCACGCTGATCGGCCGCCTGCTCTACGACAGCCGCGCCATCCTGGCCGACCAGCTCGACACGCTGGAAAAGAAGGCTGCCGGTCAGCCCATCGACCTGTCGCTGCTCACCGACGGCCTGGAGGCCGAACGCGAGCAGGGCATCACCATCGACGTGGCCTACCGCTACTTCGCCACCAAGCAACGCAAGTTCATCATCGCCGACGCACCCGGCCACGAGCAGTACACCCGCAACATGGTGACGGCTGCTGCCGGCAGCGACGCCGCCGTGGTGCTGGTGGACATCACCAAGCTCGACGTGACGGCCCGGCCGCTTGCCCTGCTGCCCCAGACGCGTCGCCACGCCCTGCTGGCCCATCTGCTGCGTGTGCCCAGCATCGTGTTTGCCGTCAACAAGCTCGACGCAGTGAACGACCCCGCCCAGGCCTACACCGCCGTGCGCAACGCCCTGCTCGACTTCGCCGAACAGGCCGGCATCCAGGTCGCCGGCATCGTGCCTGTCTCGGCCCTGCGCGGCGACAACGTGACCCAGCCGCTCGACGCCGACTGGTACGACGGCCCCTCGCTGCTGCAGTTGCTCGAAGCCCTGCCGACAGCCCAGGAGCGCACCGCCGGGCATCTGCTCATCCCCGTGCAGTACGTCGCCCGCGAGGGCGAAGGCACCGGCAACCAGCCGCGCACGCTGTGGGGGCGCATCGCCCACGGCCGGGTGAAGGCGGGGGATGCCGTGCAGATCCTGCCCAGCGGCGAGACCGCCGTGGTGGCCGAGGTGCGCCGCGCCGGCAGCGTGGTCGACGCCTGCGAAGCCGGCGAGTCGGCCGGCGTGGTGCTCGACCGCCAGCTCGACGTCTCGCGCGGCGACTGGATCGCCACGCCCGGCACCGCGCGCACCACGCAGCGCTTCATCGCCACCCTGGCCTGGCTGGACACCGAACCCGCCGTGGTGGGCCGCAAGTACTGGGTGCGCCACGGCAACCGCTGGGTGCAGGCGCGCATCACGGCCATCGACAGCCGCCTGGACATCCACAGCCTGCAGGCCACGCAGGCCCAGGAACTGGCCGTCAACGAGATCGGCCATGTCACCATCGAAACCCAGCAGCCGCTGCCGGTCGAGCCCTATGCCGACAACCGCGTGGGCGGCGCACTCATCGTGGTCGACCCCACCAGCAACCGCACCAGTGGTGCGCTGCTGGTGAAGGCGGTCGGCTGACGCTGGTGGCCGCCATGGGCACGATCGCCTTCATCGGAGCCGGCCCCGGCGCGGCCGACCTCATCACCCTGCGCGGCGCCCGCCTGCTGGCGCGCGCCGACGTGGTGCTCCACGACGCCCTCACCGACCCGGCCCTGCGTGAGCTGGCGCCCCAGGCGCGCTGGATCGACGTGGGCAAGCGCGGCTTCTGCGACTCCACCGGCCAGGCCACCATCAACGCCCTGCTGGTGCGCCATGCGCGCGAGGTGGGCCTGGTGGTGCGGCTCAAGGGCGGCGACCCCAGCGTCTTCGGCCGCCTGGAAGAGGAACTGGAAGCCGCCGTGGCCGCGGGGCTGACCACCGAGGTGGTGCCCGGCGTCACGGCGGCGCTGGCCGCCGCAGCGGGCAGCCAGCGCCCGCTCACGCGACGCGGCGCCGGCCGCAGCGTGAGCCTGACCACCGCCATGACCCGCGCGGGGGACCTTCGCGCGAGCCGCACCGCCGACACCGAGGTCTTCTACATGGCCGGCCGTCAGCTCGGCGCCCTGTCGCGCCGTCTGCGCGAAGCCGGCTGGCCCGAGGACACGCCCGCCACTGTCGTGTCGCGCGCCGGCTGGCCCGACGAACTGCACAGCGACCACACCGTGGCCAGCCTGGCCCAGGCCAGCATGCTGCATGCCGGCCGTCCGGCCGTGGTGATCGTGGGCTGCGGCGCTCGCCCGATTCGCCCGGGCCATCCTGCGCCGGGCGGGGTCGTGCGGGCCGCGCCGGAGGACGCCAGCGAGGTTGTTGCCCCCGGTCAAGACACCCTGGGCCCTCGGCCTTAGAATTCCGACCCAAATGCTCGGGCGTCCCGGCGGCTGCGCCGGGCGCCGGCCACTGTTCCCTTCCTTTCCCGAGACTCCCTATGACCCACGTCGTGACCGAAGCCTGCATCCGGTGCAAGTACACCGACTGCGTGGACGTGTGCCCGGTGGATTGCTTCCGCGAGGGCCCGAACTTCCTTGCCATCGATCCCGACGAGTGCATCGATTGCGCGGTGTGCATCCCTGAGTGCCCGGTCAATGCCATCCTGCCGGAAGAAGACGTACCGGGCGACCAGCAGCATTTCATCGCGCTCAATGCCGAGCTGGCCAAGGGCTGGCCCAGCATCACCAAGCGCAAGCCCGCGCTGCCTGACGCCGACGAGTGGAAAGACCGCACCGGCAAGCTTGACGAGCTGAAGCGCTGAGCCCGCCGTGATGGAGGCCGTCCCACCCGCTGCACCCATCGAGACCGACGCCGTCATCGTCGGCGCCGGCCCGGTGGGGCTGTTCCAGGTGTTCGAGCTCGGCCTGCTCGAAGTCAAGGCGCACATCATCGACTCGCTGCCCTACCCCGGCGGCCAGTGCATCGAGCTCTACCCCGACAAGCCCATCTACGACATCCCGGC
>CAZKGD010000198.1:0-3139 GCA_964552215.1 uncultured Caldimonas sp. | reverse complement strand
AAGGATGTTCTACGTGATCGACAGTCAACGCATCGCGGTGGGGGATGTCCTGAGAAGTGTTCTTATCAGGACGTCATTTGGTATATGTAAACTTGGCGTGGGTTGAATGCGGTACTCCGGCAAGGCTCAAAGGAGCTGCGGCGGGAGGGGTGGGATTGCAGTGACGGCGGATGAGGTCCAATGAAGGGCGGGCCCGAGCAAGTACCGAAACTCCCGACCGATATCGCCCGTCGGCGATGACTCCAATCGCTTCCCGAGCCTCGACCCAACCGTGACGCCACAACACCCAACCACACTGTTGCACCCAGGTGTCGCCGCGGCGCTGGCCGCGGCCGCTTTGTTTGGCGCCGGCACGCCGATGGCGAAGCTCTTGCTGGGAACAGTGAATCCCTGGCTTCTGGCCGGCCTGTTGTATCTGGGGTCAGGCGCCGGACTGGCGCTTTCGAGGCTTCTCGGTCGGGCGGAGCGCGTGAAGCTGCCGGCCGAGCAGCGGGTCTGGCTGGCTGGCGCTGTCGTGTCGGGCGGGGTACTTGGCCCCCTGCTGCTGATGTTCGGTCTCTCCCGCATGCCGGCGTCGGGCGCATCCTTGCTGCTCAATGCCGAAGGCGTGTTCACCGCCTTGCTGGCCTGGTTTGCCTTCAAGGAGAACTTCGACCAACGCATCGCACTGGGCATGCTGGCCATCGTCGCTGGCGCGCTGGCCCTGAGCGGGCCGGGCAAGGCAAGCATCGGCGACGCCTGGCCTGCGCTGGCCGTGCTGGGCGCCTGTGCCGCGTGGGCGGTCGACAACAACCTGACCCGCAAGGTGGCACTGGCCGACGCCACCTGGATCGCGTCGATCAAGGGCCTGGTCGCCGGTGGCGTGAACCTGGCGCTGGGCTTGGCGATCGGCGCGTCCTTGCCGCCTGTGCCCTGGTTCGCCGGAGCACTGATCCTCGGATTTGGGGCTTACGGGATCAGCCTGACGTTGTTCGTCGTGGCATTGCGGCACCTCGGCTCGGCTCGCACGGGCGCGTACTTCTCGGTGGTGCCGTTCTTCGGCGCCGTGCTGGCAGTCGTGTGGCTCGGCGAACCGGTTACGAGGGACCTGCTGGTGGCGGGTGCGTTGATGGCCGTGGGAGTCTGGCTGCATCTGACCGAACAGCACACGCACGTACATGCCCACCCGGCCGAGGAGCATGACCATGAGCACGAACACGACGTACACCACCAGCACGAACACGCGGGGGGCCCCGCGTCCTGGCGCCACTCGCATCCGCATCGCCACGAGCCACTGACCCACGCGCACGCGCACTTTCCAGACGCGCACCACCGGCACAGACACTGATGTCATCAGCGCGGTAACCTCAGCTCGTGCAGCGCAAGGACATCGTCATAGTCACGACCGCGCTGGCGGACGCGCACGACGGCAATTGGCAGACGGCCCGACTATGGGCCTGCATGCGCGCCGCACCGTGGCATCGGTGGCGGCATGCGTGCACACAACCCCGGGGCGCCGCTGACCGTGGTGCTGACCGGCACCGATTTGTACCGACCGGCTGATCGTTCTGAACGAACTTGTCGCGCGCTCGTTGCCGACTGCGCTGAGATCCAAGGCGCGGGTGATCGTGCAGTCCTGCGCCGCGCGGCAGCCGCTCGATAAGACGGCGACGCAACCTTCGCGCTCCCATGGTCAGCCATCTGCGCGAAGAGAAGTCGCCTCGAACCTACTTCGACGCTGCGCGCCCGCCGGCCGCCGCGTCGACACCCGCGATGCCGCTCGTCCAGGGCGACGTCCCCAAAGTCGATGTGGCCAAAGGTCTCGTCGTGCTGCGCCACGACGACGTACTGAACCTGGCCATGCCGCCGATGACCATGGCCTTCGATGTCGCCGACTCGCGGATGTTCGACGGCCTCAAGGCGTGCGACAAGGTCAGCTTCCAGGCCGAAATGGTCAAGGGCAAGCCGACCGTGACTGAGCTGGAGCATGCTGCAGCCCGATGACCGAGCCCGTTCACGCGGCTCGCCCGGCCGTTGCGTGCAGAGGGCGGGCTCGTTCAGCGCAGGTTGACGTCGGCGACCAGCCTCGCCTTCGTGGCGCGCTCCCTGGTCGCCGCCTCGGACTCGGCCACCCACTCGTAGGTGCTCTTCCAGGCCCACACCGTGCCGTCGATCCGGACGAAGCGGATCTCGCCGGCCTGACCCTCCACCTTCGTGCTCTGGCGCTTGCCGTCGTACTCAAAGGCGACGCTATGGGTGCCGGGCCTGAACTTGAACCGGACCATGGTGTCGGGCAGCGTGTCGACGCCGGCGCCGCCGTCCGGGTAGACCTTCACGAAGTTGCGGCCGTCCCCCCAGTTGCGTCGCACGACATAGACGGTCAGCGCATCACGGTCCGGCACGAAGCGCTTGGCCTCGGCATCCGCGTTCAGGCTGGGCGCCGCCACCGGGGTGCAGGCAATCACCCGGCCCCTGTTGGTCTTGTAGCAGTGCGGGACTTCGGCGGTGGGATCGGGCGCGCGCGGCGTGGCGCAGCCGGCCAGCAGCACGGCCGCCCCCAGTGCGGCCACGATGATCGGTCGATGCATGTCCATGGCCGTCACTTCAGCGTGAAGCGCGCGGTGGCAGGCTTGCCTGCCACCATCACCACGGCAACCGCCTTGGTGCCGGGGCCAACCTTGAAGCTGCCAGTGGCCTCGAGCTTTTCGCCGGCCGGCTTCAATTCGACCTCCTGCTTCTCGGTGCCGGTCAGCAGCGTGACCTTGGCCGTGGCCTTGGATACGTCGGCGGTCTTGCCGTGGTCGCGCAGGAATAGCTGGATCGTTGTCGCCTTGGCGACGAGCTCGTAGTCCATGTCCTTGACTTCGACGACCACGCCGCCGTGCATCGGCTTGTGCTCATGGGCGTGGTCGTGCTTGTCGTCAGCGGCAAAGGCCGAGCCTGCGAGAGCCAGGGCGAGCGAAGCGAGAACGGTGGGTGTCTTCATGGAAGTCCTTTCGGAGTTGTGTGTGTAGGCAGGGAACGGGTCAGAGGGCCTCGGCGTCCTTGTCGTCCAGCAGCGCTTCGGCCGGCTTGCGCCCGAAGAGCCAGAACATCGCGGGCGTGAGGAAGGTGTCGAGCAGGGTCGAGCTGATGAGGCCGGAGAAGATCACCACGGCCA
>CAZKGD010000197.1:0-3153 GCA_964552215.1 uncultured Caldimonas sp. | reverse complement strand
CCAACTGCCTGAAGGCCGAGAACATCTACTACATCGGCGACCTGATCCAGCGCACGGAAACCGAGCTGCTCAAGACGCCGAACCTGGGGCGCAAGTCGCTCAACGAAATCAAGGAAGTGCTGGCTTCGCGCGGCCTCACGCTGGGCGTTCGCCTGGAAAACTGGCCGCCCTCCGGCCTGGACAAGCGCTGATCACTCTTGCAAGTGCACCTCCTGGTACCTGATACGGCCAGGAGTTTTATAAGGAAAGGAAAGCACCATGCGTCATCGTCACGGACTTCGCAAACTCAACCGCACCTCCGAGCACCGTCTCGCGATGCTGCGCAACATGGCCAACTCGCTCATCGAGCACGAGGCCATCAAGACCACCGTGCCCAAGGCCAAGGAACTGCGCCGCATCGTCGAGCCGCTGATCACCCTGGGCAAGGAACCCACGCTCGCGAACAAGCGCCTGGCCTTCGACCGCCTGCGCAACCGCGACAACGTGGTCAAGCTCTTCAACGTGCTGGGCGAGCGCTACAAGACCCGTCCGGGCGGCTACACCCGCATCCTGAAAATGGGCTTCCGCGTGGGCGACAACGCCCCGATGGCCTTCGTCGAGCTGGTGGACCGTCCCGAGCCGACGGAAGCGCCCGAGGCCTCGGCCGACACCGCGGAGTGACCTCTGCGCCTGCTGCCTGAGGCGGCAGTGCCATCTGCAAGGCCGGCTTCTGCCGGCCTTTGCCTTTTGGGCGGGCGGGCAAAGGCCTGCCGCCCGGACAGACACCGGGGCTCTTTGGCACACTGAGCGGATATGCCACGCGACGTCCTGTTCTCTGTCGAACATCTGATCAAGCGCTACAACGGCCACACGGTGGTCGACGACCTGAGTTTCGAGATCCGTGCCGGAGAGTGCCTGGGCGTCATTGGCCCGAACGGCGCCGGCAAGACGACGACGATCCGCCTGTGCCTGGGTCTGGCGGCACCCGAGTCCGGCCGCATCCGCGCCTTCGGCTTCGAGGTTCCTCGCCAGGTGCGCGAGGTCAAGCAACGCCTGGGCGTGGTCAGCCAGTTCGACAGCCTGGACCCGGACTTCACCTGCGCCGAGAACCTGGCAGTGTTCGCGCGCTACTTCGGCGTGCCGCGCGCGCTGGTGGCCGAGCGCACGCCCAGGCTGCTGGAATTCGCTGCACTGCAGTCGAAGGCGCAGGCCAAGCCGTCGGAACTTTCGGGGGGCATGCGGCGGAGGCTGAGCCTGGCTCGAGCGCTCGTGAACGACCCCGACCTGTTGTTGCTGGACGAGCCCACCACGGGTCTGGATCCGCAGGCGCGCCACCTGATGTGGGAGCGCCTGAAGCGGCTGCTGCAGCAAGGCAAGTCCATCCTGCTGACGACCCACTTCATGGATGAAGCCGAACGCCTGTGCGACCGGCTCATCGTGCTGGACCATGGCCGCAAGATCGCCGAGGGTACGCCGCGCGGGCTGATTGCCGAACACCTGGAAAGCGACGTGATCGAGGTCTATGGCGATGGCGCATCGCAGGCCGCGCAGCCGCTGACGAATCTATGCGAGCGCATCGAGCACAGCGGCGAGACGATCTTCCTCTACCTGAACCGACCGCAGCCGGTGCTGGAGCGGCTGGCGGCGCATCCTGGCGTGCGTTACCTGCACCGGCCGGCCAACCTCGAAGACCTTTTTCTCAAGTTGACGGGGCGGCAGATCCGCGACGACGCCTGACCCGCCTGGAACCGCCATGCCCGTGTCCTTCTACGCCCCCCCGCAGCTGAGCCGCCGCGTCTGGCCGGTGGTTCAGCGCAACCTGCTGGTGTGGCGCAAACTGGCCTTGCCCAGCCTGCTGGGCAACATCGCCGAACCGCTGATCGTGCTCGTCGCCTTTGGCTACGGCCTGGGCTCCCTGGTGGGGGAGGTGCAGGGCCTGCCCTACATCGTCTTCCTCGCGTCGGGCAGCATCTGCATGAGCACGATGTATGCAGCGTCGTTCGAATCGCTGTACTCGGCCTTCTCGCGCATGCATGTGCAGAAGACCTGGGACGGCATCATGAACGCCCCGGTGTCGCTGGACGACATCCTCTTTGCCGAGATGCTCTGGGCGGCACTCAAGGCGCTGTTTTCGGCGGTGGCCATCGTGGGGGTGCTCATCGTGCTGGGCATCAGTCGCCAGCCCACGCTGCTGCTGGCCCTCCCGCTGCTGTTCGTGGTGGGGGTGACCTTCGCCTCGGTGGCGCTGGTGTTCAATGCCCTGGCGCGCAACTACGACTTCTTCACCTACTACTTCACCTTGGTGCTGACCCCGATGACCTTTCTGTCGGGCATCTACTTTCCGCTGGAGCAGCTGCCGGACTGGCTGCGCCTGGTGGCGCATGCGCTGCCGCTGACGGCGGCGGTCGAGATCGTGCGGCCGCTGGTGGTGGGGCAGTGGCCCGCGGAGTGGCTGCGTCCCTTGCTGGTGCTGGGCCTCTACGCGGGCGGGGGCTACTATGTGGCGCTGGCGCTCACGCGCCGGCGCTTCTTCAGGTGAGGCGCCGATGACGCTGGATGACACCGCGGATGTGATCGTGGCCCTGAGCACCGCCCCGGACGAGGCGACCGCCCGCCGCATGGCGCGTCAGCTGGTGGAGGAGTCGCTCGCGGCCTGCGTGAACCTGCTGCCGGGCGTCGCATCGATCTACCGCTGGCAAGGCAAGATCGAAGACGCGGCGGAATGCATGATGGTGATCAAGACCACGCGCGCGGCCTGGCCCAGGCTGCTTGAGCGCCTGCCCGAACTGCATCCCTACGAGGTGCCGGAGTTGATCGCCTGCGACGTTCGTGACGGGCACGCCCCCTACCTGGCCTGGGTGGCTGCCAATGTGGGGTAAGCGGATTAAATGGTTGATCTTACCTTTGCATGAGAGTGAGACAGACCGGCATCTCATCGGATTATCTGGTTGATGCTTCACCTACTGCTGGTGCATGTTTCCTTCGCTAATTCCAGCAAGAACCCCACACGCCTCAACTTCCCGGTCATCGTTGCAACTCGCTCTCAGTGAAACGAGTTGTTTCTCAAGCGCTTGCAGAGCGGTTATCTGCGACCGCACATGAGAGATGTGATCATCGAGCAAGGCGTTGACGGCGGTACAAGGCTGATGAGGGTCGTCCTGATAGCTCTGTAGT
>CAZKGD010000196.1:0-3155 GCA_964552215.1 uncultured Caldimonas sp. | reverse complement strand
CCACGACAGCGAAGTTGTCCGAGTTGTAGAGCATTTGCATCAGGCACTCCTTGCGAGGACCCCGCGGAACATCCGGCGCAGATCCCTTTCCCTGGGATCTGGGGTTGGCCCGGCAAGTTTCAAGCATCGGCCCCGTGACCATGATTTCGGCCGATCGAGCCCCCGCTTGAGAGGGCGTGGTCAGGAACCGACGAGGACCAGTTCGAGCGGCTCGTCCTTGGCATCGCCCAGGCGGGCCCGGGCCGGCAGGTGGTGGCGGGATGGGTCCAGCCAGATGTCGGCGCGTGTGTCGCCGGGTTCGCGGGGCAGCCGCTCGTAGCGCATCGCCTTCACCGTGCGCCCCCCCGCCAGGGTCACCGTTTGAGCACCCAGAGCGCGCAGGAGCCAGAGATCCACGTCGCCGCGGGCACCCACCACCGGCATCTCGAGCTCGCGTCCGACCTCGCGCAAGCGGGGTTCGTTCTGCGCCCTCCAGGCCAGCTGCAGCATCCAGCTCAGGCGATCCTGCATGCCTGGCTGCAAGGGGGCGGTCTCGCTGCGCCCGGTGAAGCGGATGGGGCCATCGGGCCGTTGGAAGTCGGCCGAACGAGCCGGACGCCGCAAACGCTCGTCGGTGAAGCGCTCGGGCACCAGGCCCTGGGGCCCCAATCGTCCGGCGCTGGTCTGGGTCAGCAAGGTGCCCAGCAACGGCAGGCGCGCCTCCAGTCGCAGGAGGTAGCGCTCACCCTCGGGCTGCCAGGTCAGGCGCCCCGTGCCCGACAACAGGCCGCGGCTCATGCGGTAGTCGAGCGTGACCGGCCCGGGCCAGCCCGGGGACGCAGCCCCACCGTCGGCGCGCACCCACCAGGGCACGGCCAAGGCCGCCCCCAACAGGGTGCGTCGACGCCACATCATCGGTTCATTCGGCATGCCCGAGGCGGGTGGAGGCCCACTGCCTACAATGCCGGACGGCTGCGATACGCATAGGAATCATGAAACTTGCCACGTACAAGGATGGCTCGCGCGACGGACAACTCGTCGTGGTCTCGCGCGACCTGACCACGGCCCATTATGCGACCAGCATCGCGACCCGATTGCAGCAGGTGCTGGACGACTGGAACTTCCTGTCGCCGCAGTTGCAGGATCTGTACGTGACGCTCAACCAGGGCCGCGCACGCCATGCCTTCCCTTTCGAGCCGGCGATGTGCATGGCCCCGCTGCCCCGTCCGGTGCAGGCCTACGATGCCTGGGCCAGCCCGGCGCATCTGGAACGCCTGGGCCTGCCCGTGCCGCCCAAGGCCGAGGGCCCGATCGTGACCCCGGTGGCCGGTGCGAGCCTCGGCCCCGTCGACCCGCTGGTGCCGCCGCTGCCGGGCGAGGCCCTGGATCTGGGCGCGGGGCTGGCCGTGCTGACGGGCGATCTGGCCGCCGGCAGCAGCCCCAGCGAGGCCCTGGAGAGCGTGCGCCTGCTGACGCTGGCCAACACCTGGACGCTGCCCGCGGTGCTGATGGCCGAGCGTGAGCGCGCGTGGGGCCTGCTGCATGCCCGCCCGGCCACGAGCTACGGGCCGGTGGCTCTCACGCCCGACGAGCTGGGCGAGGCCTGGCAGCGCGGGCGGGTGCATCGCCCCCTGCTCGTGCAGGCCCAGGGTCGGCGACTGGGTCGTTTCGATGCCGCCGCCGCGATGGGCTGGCATGTGGGCCGCTGGCTGGCACAGGCGGCCCGCACGCGCAGCTTGCCGGCGGGCACTGTGGTGCACAGCGGCCCCCTGGGGGCGAGCGCCGCCGACGGCATGGCCTGCCTGGCCGAAAAGCGGGCCCAGGAAACCCGCGCCCACGGCGAGCCACGCAGCGCCTGGCTGTTGGGTGGCGACCGTGTCCACATCGAGCTGCAGGCCGACGACGGCGCGCCGCTGATGGGCGCGATCGATGCCGAGGTGCTCGCTCAGGGGTAAGGGATGAACTCGGTCTCGCCGGGCACCGGCGGGAAGGCCGCGGCGTCCTGCCGTGACCAGGCCTGCACGGCCTCCTCGATGCGTTCCTGGCGCGACGACACGAAATTCCAGCGCATGTGGCGCGGGTGATCGCCGGTGTTTTCCGGGCCCAGGTCGAGCGCATCGCCCCCCACCAGCATGAAACGCGTGGCCTCGAGCGCACGCAGCCGCACCGGGCGCGGCGGCAGCACCAGCATGTCGCCCGGGTTCAGCGGCTCCCCATCGGCCGTGAGCGAGCCCGACACCACGTACACCGCCCGCTCCTCGTGCTCGAGCGGCACTTCCATGTGCGCGGCCGTCTCGATCTCACCCGCCACATAGAGCGTGCGGGTGCGCACCGGCACCGGGGAGGTCTGGCCGAAGGCATCCCCTGCGATCACGCGCAGGTGCACCCCTGTGGCACGGATCTCGGGCAGGCCCTCGGCCGGCACGTGCACGAAATCGGGCAGGGTGTCCTCATCGGCCAGGGGCAGGGCCAGCCAGGTCTGGATGCCGTGCAGGCGGTGTCCGGCGGCGCGCTCGGCCTGGGGCGAGCGTTCCGAGTGCACGATGCCGCGGCCGGCCACCATCCAGTTCACGTCGCCGGGACGGATGTCGCGCACCGTGCCCAGGCTGTCGCGATGGGTGATGGCCCCGTCGAAGAGATAGGTGACGGTGGCCAGGCCGATGTGCGGGTGGGGCCGCACGTCCAGGCCCTGGCCCGGCGCAAACTCGGCCGGACCCATGTGGTCGAAGAAGACGAAGGGTCCGACAGCGCGCGCTGCCAGAGCAGGCAGCAGCCGCCGGACCATGAAACCGTCGCCCAGGTCCTTGGTGTGGGGGGCCAGCCGGATGGAGGTCATGTGCGTTCCTTGGGAATGACACTGCAAGCCTGCCACAGACGCGGGTTTGCTTCCAGCCTGCGGTCTCTTGGGGTCGGCCGCAGTTGGCCGGGCCGCCAGGGCCGGCGCACAATGGGTGGCAATGACCCGACAACGGAGAGCCCCGCGATGAGCGACCCCCTGCAAGGCATCGGCAAGCTGGTGCCCGGTTTCGATTTCCTGCAAGGCCTGGTGAAGAATGCGGGCTCGGCCCTGCCGAACTTCGGCCAGTGGGTGGCCCCCACGCTCAACCCCGAGGAGCTGGAAAAGCGCATCGAGGAGCTGCGCACGGTGCAGTTCTGGCTGGAACAGAACGCCCGCA
>CAZKGD010000195.1:0-3215 GCA_964552215.1 uncultured Caldimonas sp. | reverse complement strand
GCTGGCGCGGGCGGCCGATCTTGTACTCGGGGTCGCCGATCATCTCGTTGAGCTGAGCAATCCAGCCCACCGTGCGGGCCAGCGCGAAGATGGCCGTGAACAGGCTCACCGGGATGCCGATGGCGCGCTGGACGATGCCGGAGTAGAAGTCGACGTTCGGGTAGAGCTTGCGGGCGACGAAGTATTCGTCTTCCAGCGCGATCTTCTCAAGCTCCATGGCCAGCTTGAACAGCGGGTCGTTGCCCAGGCCCAGTTCGTTGAGCACCTCGTGGCAGGTCTCGCGCATCAGCTTGGCGCGCGGGTCATAGTTCTTGTACACGCGGTGGCCAAAGCCCATCAGGCGCACGCCGGAGTTCTTGTCCTTGACCTTGGTGATGAACTCGCCGATCTTGGCCACACCGCCCATCTTCTGGATGTCTTCCAGCATGTTCAGGCAGGCCTCGTTGGCGCCGCCGTGGGCCGGGCCCCACAGGCAGGCCACGCCCGCGGCGATCGCGGCGAAGGGGTTGGTGCCCGAGCTGCCGCACAGGCGCACGGTGGAGGTGGAGGCGTTCTGCTCGTGGTCGGCGTGCAGGATGAAGATGCGGTCGAGTGCGCGCTCGAGCACCGGGTTGACCTGGTAGTCCTCGCACGGCACGCCGAACATCATGCGCAGGAAGTTGCCCGCGTAGGACAACTCGTTGCGCGGGTACATGTAGGGCTGGCCGATGCCGTACTTGTAGGCCATCGACACCAGCGTCGGCATCTTGGCGATCAGGCGGATCGCTGCGATCTCGCGGTGCGTCGGGTTGTTGATGTCGGTGCTGTCGTGATAGAAGGCCGAGAGGCCGCCGACGAGGCCGGTGAGCACCGCCATCGGGTGCGCATCGCGGCGGAAGCCGCGCAGGAAGAACTGCATCTGCTCGTTGACCATCGTGTGGTTGGTCACGCGCGAATCGAAATCCTTCTTCTGTGCGGCGTTGGGCAGTTCGCCGTAGAGCAGCAGGTAGCAGGTGTCGAGGAAGTCGCAGTTCTCGGCCAGCTGCTCGATGGGATAGCCGCGGTAGAGCAGCTCGCCCTTGTCACCATCGATGTAGGTGATGGCCGAGTTGCACGAAGCCGTCGACAGGAAGCCGGGGTCGTAGGTGAACTTGCCCGTCTGGGCATACAGCTTGCGGATATCGATCACATCCGGGCCGATCGTGCCCTTGTAGATGGGCAGCTCCATCGAGGGGCTGCCGTCGGAGAACGACAGGGTGGCTTTCACATCGGACGGTGTCATGGCTCTTCCTTGAGGCTATCGAAAGTCGTCATCCGCGCTGGCGCAGCAGGGTGAGCACCTCGCGCACGTCGGCGCGATCGAGCTCACCTTGCGGCTCCTTGCGGGCGAGGAGCAGGTCCAGCAAATCGTTGTCCGCCAGGTCCATCAGGGCCTCGAGCCCTTCGGACTGGCGCACGGTGATCGCAGACCCGTGGCGCGCAAAAAAGCGCTCGATGAACAGGTCGTTCTCCAGCAGGCCGCGCCGGCAGCGCCAGCGCAGCTTGCTCAGGGCCCGTTCGTCGAGTGCAGTGTCCATCATCTGGCTTGCATCAAGCTGATCAGACCGCCCGGCGGACCATCAGCTCCTTGATCTTGCCGATGGCCTTCGTGGGGTTCAGGCTCTTCGGGCAGACGTCCACGCAGTTCATGATGGTGTGACAGCGGAACAGACGGTACGGATCCTCGAGGTTGTCGAGACGCTCGCTCGTGGCCTGGTCGCGGCTGTCGGCGATGAAGCGGTAGGCCTGCAGCAGGCCGGCCGGGCCGACGAACTTGTCCGGGTTCCACCAGAAGCTCGGGCAGCTGGTGGAGCAGCTCGCACACAGGATGCACTCGTACAGGCCGTTGAGCTCGTCGCGCTCCTCGGGCGACTGCAGGCGCTCCTTCTCGGGCGGCGGCGTGTCGTTGACGAGGTAGGGCTTGATCGAATGGTACTGCTTGAAGAACTGCGTCATGTCGACGATCAGGTCGCGCACCACCGGCAGGCCCGGCAGGGGCTTGAGCACCACCACGTCGGGCAGCGTGCGCATGTTCGTCAGGCAGGCCAGTCCGTTCTTGCCGTTGATGTTCATCGCGTCCGAGCCGCACACGCCTTCACGGCAGGAACGGCGGAAGGACAGCGTGGGATCGACGGCCTTGAGCTTGACGAGGGCGTCCAGCAGCATGCGCTCGGAGCCGTCGAGCTCCACCTGCAGGGTCTGCATGTAGGGCTTGGCGTCCTTGTCCGGGTCGTAGCGATAAATCTGGAAGGTTCGCAGGGTCATGTGGATACTCCGGGCGCAGGCATCAGAAGGAACGGACCTTGGGCGGGATGGACTCCACCGTCAGTGGCTTGAGGTTCACCGGCTTGTATTCCAGTCGGTTGCCCTCGCTGTACCACAGGGTGTGCTTCATCCAGTCGCGGTCGTTGCGGCCGTTCGGGAATTCGGGGCTGTCGGCGTAGTCGTTCACCGTGTGGGCGCCGCGGCTTTCCTTGCGGGCTGCCGCCGACACGATGGTGGCCTGCGCCGCCTCGATGAGGTTCTCGACCTCGAGCGCCTCGATGCGCGCGGTGTTGAACACCTTCGACTTGTCCTTCAGCGTGATGGCCTTCACGCGCTCGGCGATCTCGGCCATCTTCGCGACACCCTCGTCCATGCTGGCCTGGGTGCGGAACACGCCGGCGTGCTGCTGCATGGTCTTGCGGATGTCGTTGGCCACGTCCTGGGCGTACTCGCCGGAGGTGCTGGCGTCCAGGCGGGCCAGGCGCGCCAGCGAGGGGTCGGCCGCGTCCTTGGGTAGCGGCTTGTGCGACCTCGCCTGCTTGAACGAGTCGACGATGTGGTTGCCCGCCGCGCGACCGAAGACCAGCAGGTCCAGCAGCGAGTTCGTGCCCAGGCGGTTGGCGCCATGCACGCTCACGCAGGAACACTCCCCCACCGCATACAGGCCGTTGACGACGGCATTGGGGTTGCCGCCCTGGGGCATGACCACCTGGCCGTGGATGTTGGTCGGAATGCCGCCCATCTGATAGTGGATGGTCGGCACCACAGGGATCGGCTCCTTGGTGATGTCGACGTTGGCGAAGTTGTGCCCGATCTCGTAGACCGAGGGCAGGCGCTTCATGATGGTGTCGGCGCCCAGGTGGGTCATGTCGAGCACCACGTAGTCCTTGTTCGGACCACAGCCACGGCCTTCCTTGATCTCCTGGTCCATG
>CAZKGD010000194.1:0-3259 GCA_964552215.1 uncultured Caldimonas sp. | reverse complement strand
CAATATACCCAAGGTGGGTTCGCGCCACGCACAAGAGCCGCAGGAGAGCTCTTGGATAAGTAATAAAATTATTACACGTCGCGCCACTTCTGACAAGCCCCAGCCGCCTCGAAATCGGTCGAGTGTCCGCATTTGGCTGTATCGGCCCAAGCACGCGGGGCAGGCGACGTCCATTCAGGTGGCGATGGCAGCTGATGCGATCAGCCTATCCATGGCATCCTGGGTCAAGGGGGCGCTACTTGAGCCACTCAAAGGTGCACCATAGTCAAACGGACTTGGTGGTGTGTTCCAAACGGCCAATATTGGCGACCCAGCACAAGGTATTGACCAACGCCATTTGCTCCGGCGTGCGGCACTTGATCGCGGTCAGCGCCGGATTGGCAATCACGATCGCCAAGCACTTGGCGCGGGAGACCGCGACGTTGAGCCGGTTCTTGCTGTACAGGAACTCGATGTGGCGAGGCAGGTCGGCCTCACTCGAAGTCGTCATCGAAACGATCACGATCTCGGCCTCCTGCCCCTGGAACTTGTCCACGGTGCCCACACGTGCACCCTCTGGGAGCACCCGCTTGAGCAGGTTCACCTGGACGTTGTAGGGTGCCACCACCAGGATGTTCTGCGCAGTGATTGCCTGCTCGTGACCGTGCTTATCCGTGTATCGCTGTTGCAGGGCACTGGCGTAGAGCGCCCTCACCAACTCCGCTTCGGGCTCGCTGCGCTGCGAGCAGCCGTGGTGATCGATGGCTGCATGGACGATGCCAGCCGGCCTGAGCAGCGGATGCGCGTCCGGCCGCAGAACCAGGGTTCGGCGCACATTGCCCGGATGAGGGAGCAGACGGCCGTCGTACACCGCTTCCGAGATGAACCAGCACACCTCGGGGTGCATGCGCCAGCTCGTCGCGAGGAAGATGCCTCGGTCAGGTGCGATAGTCGCGACGCCGTCGAGCAGGTAGTCCAAAGCCGAATCACCTGATCGCCCGGGATGTACGCCCTGCACTGGCTGGCCCAGTTGCATCTGATCGCCCAACAGCACGATGTTGCGTGCGTTCGTTCCGGCGGCCACGAGATTGGCCAGCGCGACCTGACCGGCCTCGTCGACGAACAGGTAGTCCAGGGGTTCCACATCGACTGGCCGGTCGGCGAAGAACCACACCGTGCCGCCGACCAAGTTGGCGTCGGAGCACCACACGTCCTTGGCGTCGTTCTCGTTCTGGACGGTGACTGTCGCTCCGCCGACATGGTCGAGCTGTGTCTCCGCGTCGCCGCGCGACGACTTCTTGATCGCGTGAACGCGGATGCCCTGTCGCACCGCCTCGTCCAGGACGCTGCTCATCAGGTGATTGATGGCCTTGTGGCTGTTGGACATGACGCCGACTCGTCGGCCGTCGGCGAGCAAGGCGGCCACCATGTGTGAGCCGCTGTAGGTCTTTCCGGCACCCGGCGGCCCTTGCACGTAGAGGTACGAGCGATCAAGGGCTCGAACGGCCGCCACGCACCCAGCAACGACGTCGCTGGCCTCACTCAGGATGGGAACCTGAGGCGTGCGTCCAACGAGGCGTGGCGCTTCGCGCCGCAGGAACTGCTCGATCGCTTCATACTCGCTGTCAGCCGCCAGCACGCTGTCCGCGAACCTGAACAACGCGGCGACAATCTTGGATGCGTCCAATGGCCCACCGGGGCCGATGGAGAGGCGCTCCGGCACTTGCGCCCATGCCCGCTTCACGCCAAGCTTGAAGCGCACGCGACGGGTCTTCTCGTCGAACTCGATGGCACCGATCGGCTCAGTGGTGTCGCAGCGTCGGCACGAGTCGCCTGTCGACAGCTTGGTCTCCTGCTCGGGGGCGATGTAGGTGTATTGAATCGACTGTTTCACCTGCCGCGGCGGCTCGGCATGATCAAGCACCAGGCCGGCGAGGCACTCCGGGTCGTCCAGCAGCTCAGCCTCTTCCATGTCCATGCGTGAGTACACGGCCCACCACCCCGGTTTGGCCGCGCGGCGGTGGAAGTCGAGCAGTTGCCAGGTGAGCTCGCGCACCTGATCCTGCACTGACCAGGTTCGGCGGTCTGCTGGCAGGGGATCGACAAGCCTGCGCCGATACGCCTCCAGCTGCTCTTCAATCTGACGCACCGCGTCGGACTTGTATTCGCCATCGTTGGCCTCCGTCCGAGGTCGCCGCCAGGGCAGGTCGACGGGGCGCAGCAACAGCAGCCAGTCGTGCAGCTGCTGTGTGGACTCCACATCGTCACGGTTGTACTCGGCGATGTCCTGCAGGAGTTGCGGATTCCGCGTCTCGCGCCAACGCTCGTAGAAGACGATGCTCGCGCTGGCGTTCGTCACGTCGCCGGCGCGCGCCGGCCGATAAAAGCGCTCGATGTACTTGATCGAGTAACTGGGCTCGGAGACCCTCAAACCCTCGCGCACGACCTTGTAGAGATCGACCAGCACACCCTGGCGCAGCCAGTCGTCAACCTCCACCGCTCGGGTGGCGTGCAAGCTGGCCAGCCGCTTCAGCGCCGTCTCTTCGTAACTGGCGTAATGGTAGATGTGGGCGCCAGGGTGCCTGCGCCGATGAGCCGTGCAGAAGTCAATGAAGTCCTCGAACGCCCGACGCTCCTGTGCACGGTCATGGGCCCAGAAAGCCTTGAAGGCCCATCGCCCGTCGTCGCGAAACCAAAGGCCGAACAGGTATTCGAGCCCGCCGTCTTCCAGCGGATCGCCTTCCATGTCGAAGTAGAGATCGCCCTCGTCCGGCGGCGGCAAGCGACCAAAGCCGCGCCGACCATCGGGGTCGAGCGGCAGGAGTTCGAGGCGCCGTTCGCCAGTCCGGCGGGCGTGCTCCTGCAGCACAGCCTGACCGCGCAGTTTGGCCAGGGTCTCCGGCTGGATACGGGCCACCTTCGCTTCGGCCGGAAGCGCCGCGAGCGCTGCCATCGTCGGAACGCCCGCTTCCTGCAGTCGCACCGTTTGGATCCGGGTGATGCCTGCCACCTGGCAGAGGTGGTCGTCGACCAGCCGCTGCGCGGTGCAGCGTACGTTCCAGTGACACAGATCGCAGTGATCGCACGGCACAGGGTAAGGGGCCTGCCGAGTTCGATCCAGCAGACCCTCCACGGCCGCCAGGAAGCGGCCCTGCAGCGCTGCCAGATACTGCGCGTAGTCCGCGACGCGGAACTTGCGCTCGGTGCCGTCTCCCAGGACGACATGGGTAATCCCCCCGCAAAACCAACGCAGTGAGAAGTAGAAGTTTTCGAAGGAAAA
>CAZKGD010000193.1:0-3277 GCA_964552215.1 uncultured Caldimonas sp. | reverse complement strand
AGGCGATCTCGAAGAAGTCGATGAACATGCCCAGGATGAAGACCAGGATGTTCACGAAGATCAGGAAGCCCAGCTGGCCGCCCGGGAGCTTGTCGAACAGATGCTCGACCCAGATGTGCCCATCGGCGGCGTTGAAGGTGAAGCTGAACACCGTCGAACCGATCAGGATGAACAGCACGAAGACCGACAGGCGCGCGGTGCTGTCCAGAGCCTGCTTGAGCACCGAGAACGACAGGCGACGACGAGCCGTGGCCATGATCAGCGCACCCACGGCGCCCATTGCGCCGCCTTCGGTGGGCGTGGCCACCCCCAGGAAGATGGTGCCCAGCACCAGAAAGATCAGCACGAGGGGCGGGATGAGCACGAAGGTGACCTGTTGCGCGAGCTTGGACAGCAAGTTCAGGCCCAGCAGCTTGTTGACCAGCGCCAGGGAGAAGGCCAGCAAGGCGGCGACGGTCATCGACAGGATGACGACTTCGTCCTTGGGAGCACCTTCAAAAGGACGCTCGACCAGCGGGTTGATGATGGAAGCATGCACCTGGGCCCAGGCCACGGCGGCCAACGTGCACACCGCCAGCAGTACCAGGAGCGAGCGGTGTCCGCTGGCACCGCTGGACTCGCGGTAGATGCGTGCCTCAGGCGGCAAGGCCGGCGCCCAGCTGGGACGGAAGATGGCCACCAGGATGACGAACAGCAGGTAGCAGCCCACCAGCATCAGTCCGGGAATCAGCGCGCCGGCATACATGTCGCCGACCGAACGGCCCAGCTGGTCGGCCATCACGATCAGGACCAGGGACGGCGGGATGGCCTGTGCCAGTGTGCCCGACGCCGTGATGGCACCGGTGGCAAGGGTGCGGTTGTAGCCGTAGCGCAGCATGATGGGCAGGGAGATCAGACCCATCGAGATGACCGCGGCGGCCACGACTCCGGTGGTGGCCGCCAGCAAGGCACCCACGAGGATCACGGCGATGGCCAGGCCCCCCCGTACAGGCCCGAACACCTGGCCCACGGTTTCCAGCAGATCCTCGGCCATCCCGGACCGCTCCAGGATGATGCCCATCAGCGTGAAGAAGGGGATGGCCAGCAGAGTTTCGTTCTGCATGATCCCCATGACGCGCAGGGGCAGCGCCTGGAAAAGGTTGGCCCCGAACAGGCCCAGTTCCATGCCGATGAAGCCGAACAGCAGGCCGGTGGCCGCCAGGCCGAAGGCCACGGGGATCCCGCACAGCAGGAAGAACAGTAGTCCCGCAAAGAGGATGGGGACGAAATTGTTGATCAGGAATTCGCTCATGACTGGGCTTTGGCGGGGACGTGGTCGTGGGCCTGGGCTTCCCGGGCAAGTTCTTCGGCGAGGCGTTGGGCTTCTGTCTTTTGGTCCGCGTGAGAGAAAGGCTCGCTGCGGTGTCCGGTGAGAAAGGCCACGCGCTTGATCAGTTCGGAGACGGCCTGGGCCAGGAGGACGGCAAAGCCGGCCGGGATCAGGAAGTACACCGGCCAGCGGATCAGGCCGCCAGCGTTCTGGGACATCTCACCGCTGTTCCAGGCGTTGACGAACAGGGGCCAGGACAGGTTGATGAGGATCAGGCTGAGCGGAATGATGAAGACCACCATCGCGAAGATGTCGACGATGGCGTTGGTGCGCTTCGAGAACTTCGAGGCGATGAAGTCGATGCGCACGTGCGCGTTGTGCAGCAGCACGTAGCCGACACCCATCATGAACACGACGGCGAAGAGATACCACTGGATCTCGAGCCACGCGTTGGAACTGGTGTTCAGGGTCTTGCGGATGACGGCGTTGCCGGCGCTGATGAGCACGGCGGCCAGCACGAACCACATGATGAGGCGACCAATCTGTTCGTTGATCCAGTCGATCGCTCGAGACAAGCTGAGCAGGATGTTCACAGGGACTCCATGGGCTTGAAACTGCACAGGCTCACCCGCTGGCCGTCTGCGTGGGGCATGACAGCCGCGCGGGCAGCGAGCATGGGGCAGCGCCGTCAGGGCGTCGGACAGGCTCGGCAGGGCGTGTCAGACAAACCGGGTGGAAGGCGCCGCCGCGCACTGTAAGGAGCATGAACTGAATATCGCCTGAACACCCAGCGTGTTTGCGATGAATCTAGGGAAGACCCCTAGCAGCGGCCGAACAGGGCTGTCCGCTTCTGGCGCAGCGGCGCACCACCGTGGGGAGTGCCCGCCCGCAAGCGCGGGCTCAGGAGGTCTGAGTGGCTGCCTGGTAGAGGCGGGCGCTGCGCGCCCCGGAGCGGCAGAACAGCAGGACCGGGCGAGGCAGTTCGGCCAGCACCTGGGCCGCTTGCTCGATCTGCTCGGGCGTCTGGCCCATCGAGGACACCGGCAGGTACACGTACTGCAGCCCGGCGGCCTGGGCGGCCGCCTCGATCTGGGCACTGGTGGGCTGGTCGGGGCCACCTTCGAAGTCGGGGCGGTTGTTGATCACGCTCTTGAAGCCGGCGGCAGCGGCCTCGGCCATGGCCGAGGGCTCGAGCTGAGGGGCCACACAGACGTCGGAGGCGATGGCTTGGAGGGGCAGGGACATGAGGAGCGCTCCTTGGTGGCAGTTCAACGGCTGAGGGCTTGCTTGACGGCGGCTGACACCTGGCCCATGTCGGCGCGGCCGGCCAGCGCGGCCTTGGCGGCCGCCATGACCTTGCCCATGTCGCCAGGGCCGGCAGCCCCCACCTCGGCCACGATGCGCCCGATCTCCGCAGCGATCTCCTCGCTGCTCAGCCGCTGGGGCAGGTAGGCCTCCAGCACGACGATCTCGGCGTTCTCCTTGTCGGCCAGATCGGTGCGACCCGCCTGGGCGTACTGGCTGGCGGCGTCCTTGCGCTGCTTGATGAGCTTGTCGACGATGCCGACCACGAGGGTGTCATCCAAAGTGATCCGCTCGTCAACCTCCTTCTGCTTCATCGCGGCCAGCAGCATGCGGATGGTGGACAGACGCTCGCTGTCCTTGGCGCGCATGGCGGCCTTCATGTCGTCGGAGATGCGGTCCTTCAGGCTCATGATGATCTCGGTGGAGGATGTGGAAAGTATGCCGCGGGACGGCCCAGAAAGCACAAAGCCCGCCGGGCGTCCCCAAGCGGGCTTGTGTCGGGCCGGCCAGGCCAGGCCGCCTGGGGCAGCCACGGCGCAGGGTCGGCCAGGCCTCAGTACAGCTTCTTGGGCAGCTGCATGCTGCGCACGCGCTTGAAGTGGCGCTTCACGGCGGCGGCCTTCTTGCGCTTGCGCTCGGCGGTGGGCTTCTCGTAGAACTCGC
>CAZKGD010000192.1:0-3286 GCA_964552215.1 uncultured Caldimonas sp. | reverse complement strand
CCAGGCTCTCGCGATGAAAACCGAGACCCTGGCGCGCGGCCACGGCCTGGATCCATGCCTGGCGCGCCTCGCGGGCCACTGCCAACAATTCGCCCAGGCCATGCACCCGCCGGTGCATCGACGGGTCCACCATCATCCAACGACCCTGTGCGACCGCCTCGGTCAGCGCGGGCCCCAGCTGGGCCTGCACCCCGGCCAGTGAAAGATGAGCCGTCCAGGCCTGGCGCACCGCGTCGGCAGCGGTCTGCAAGGACAGCGAATCCGCCGGCGCCGCCGGTTCGGGCGTTTCCTTCAGGTTGGCCTGCTCCCAGCGCAGCACGTCGATGTGCCCACGCTGGAACTGCCCGACGGTGTCGTTGGCCTCACGCCAGCCGAGAGGGGTGTCGCCCTCGGCGCCCATCGCGGACGCGGCGACGGTCGCCAGCCCTCCCCAGAGGGCAGCAGCGAGAAGCGGTCGTTTGAGGTGAAGCATGCCTGCCATGATGTGTGTCAAGGGATGCCTCGCATTCTTCGCCGCGTCCGCCCACGGGAAGCTGTCGGCAAGATGACAAATCTGTCAGGTATCGCGCAGCGGTCGACAGGGCAGGCACACTTGCGGGTGTTCCACAGACCAGCGGCCGTGAAGATCCTGATCGTCGAAGATGAGCCCAAGACGGGCGACTACCTGCGCCAAGGCCTGCGCGAGGCAGGCTTCGCCGTGGACCTCGCCACCGACGGGGCCGACGGCCTGCACCTGGCCACGACCACGGATCCGGATCTGGTCATCCTGGACGTGATGCTTCCACGCATGGATGGCTGGGCCGTGCTGCGCGAACTGCGCTCGCGGGGCTGGGAGCAGCCCGTGCTCATCCTGACGGCTCGGGACCAGGTCGAGGAGCGGGTGCGGGGCCTCGAGCTGGGCGCGGACGACTACCTCGTCAAGCCGTTTTCCTTCGCCGAGTTGCTGGCCTGCGTGCGCACCATCCTGCGACGGGGTCGATCCGGTCTGGAGGCCACCACGCTGCGCGTGGCCGACCTCGAACTCGACTTGCTGCGACGCCGCGTCACCCGCAGCGGGCGCCGTATCGATCTCACGGCCAAGGAGTTCGGCCTGTTGGAGCTGCTGATGCGGCGCAGTGGGGAGGTGCTGCCACGTTCGCTGATCGCCTCGCAGGTGTGGGACATGAATTTCGACAGCGACACCAACGTGATCGAGGTGGCCGTGCGGCGTCTGCGCGCCAAGGTGGACGAAGGCTTCGAGCCACGGCTCATCCACACCGTGCGGGGCATGGGCTACGTCCTCGAGGTGCCCGAGGCGGTCGCATGAGGCGTCGCCTCACGCTGACCGCCCGCCTGACGCTGCTCTACACGCTGGTGTCGCTGGCGGTGCTGCTGGGCCTGGGCCTCTTCGTGCTCAGGGTCACCGATGCGCATTTCGTGGAGCTCGACGAAGAGCTGCTGCGTGACAAGTCGCGCCTGATCGCGCAGATCGTCGCCGACAGCCGCTCGACGGACGAGCTGGCCCGCCACCTGGACCACCTGCTGTCGAGCCACGAGGGATTGCACGCCGAGCTCCATGCGGGCGACCGGATCGTGTACGACCGGGAGGCACTGGGGCTGGCGCAGGCCGTGGGGAAGCCGGAAGGGGCGGTGCCGCCCTTCGAATGGATCCAGGCCGGGCGCACCTTCCGGGCCCTGACGTTCCCCCTGGAGGCAACTGCTGCACTCGATGGCTCACAGCCCCTCGTCCTCACGCTGGCGCTGGACATCCACCACCACCAGCACTTCATGCAGGCACTGACCCGGTCGCTGGCGGTCTACCTGGCCGTGGCGGCGCTGGTGAGCGGCCTGCTGGGCTGGTGGTCGGCGCGCCGCGGGCTGGCGCCCTTGCGTGAGATGAAAGCGCGCGCCCAGCGCGTGACGGCGCGGCAGCTCGACCAGCGCATGCCGGTGCAGGACGTGCCGGTGGAACTGGCCGACCTCGCCCAGGGGCTGAACACCATGCTCGATCGCTTGCAGCAGGACTTCGAGCGTCTGTCGCAGTTCTCGGGCGACCTGGCCCATGAGCTGCGCACGCCCATCAGCAACCTGCTCACGCAGACCCAGGTGTCGCTGGCCCAGCAGCGCACGGCGGACGACTACCGGGAAGTGCTGGCCTCGAATGCCGAGGAATTCCAGCGCCTGGCGCGCATGGTGTCGGACATGCTCTTCCTGGCCAAGGCCGACCATGGCCTGGCATTGCCGCGGCCGGAGCACATCGTCCTGTCCGACGAGGTGCAGGCCCTGTTCGATTTCTACGAGGCCCTGGCCGAGGAGAGGGGGCTGCGCCTCGTGCTGGAGGGGCAGGCGCAGGTGGTGGGCGACCGGCTGATGGTGCGCCGCGCGGTGAGCAACCTGTTGTCCAATGCCCTGCGCCATGCCTCGCCAGGCACGGCGGTGCGCGTGACGCTGGGTGGGGCAGGGGAGGAGACCGTGCTGGGCGTGCACAACGAGGGGTCGGGCATCGACCCGCGCGAGCTGCCGCGCCTGTTCGACCGCTTCTATCGCGTGGACAAGTCGCGCGCCCACGCCGAGACCGAGGGCACCGGCCTGGGCCTGGCGATCACCCAGGCGGTCATGCGAGCCCACGCAGGCCGGGCCGTGGCCCGCTCGCAGGACGGCCAGACCACGCTGTCCTTGCATTTTCCCCGGGGGCCGGCCCCGGGGAGATCGATCACTTGAACAGGTCCTTCACCCGGTCGGTCCAGCTCTTGGCGTTGGGCGAGTGGCGTTCGCCCCCCTTCTTGAGCGACTCGTCGAGTTCCTTCACCAGCTTGCGCTGGTGCTCGGTGAGCTTGACCGGCGTCTCGATCTGGATGTGGCAGTACAGGTCGCCCGGGTAGGCCGAGCGCACGCCCTTGATGCCCTTGCCGCGCAGGCGGAAGGTCTTGCCGTGCTGCGTGCCCTCGGGCAGTTCGATCTCGGCGCGGCCTGACAGCGTGGGCACCTCGATGGCGCCGCCCAGGATGGCCGTGGTCATGCCCACCGGTACCGTGCAGTGCAGGTCGTCGCCATCACGCTCGAAGATGTCGTGCTTCTTGATCCGGATCTCGATGTAGAGATCACCGGCCGGCCCGCCATTGGTGCCAGGTTCGCCGTTGCCGGCCGAGCGGATGCGCATGCCTTCATCGATGCCGGCGGGGATCTTCACCTCCAGCGTCTTCGACTTCTTGAGCTTGCCCTGGCCGCCGCAGGTGGTGCAGGGCTCGGGGATCACCTTGCCCGTGCCGTGGCAGTGCGGGCAGGTCTGCTGGATGCTGAAGAAGCC
>CAZKGD010000191.1:0-3317 GCA_964552215.1 uncultured Caldimonas sp. | reverse complement strand
TGATTTCCTCCAGCCCGGCCACCATGCGCAGCAGCGTGCTCTTGCCGCAGCCCGAGGGACCGACGATGACGATGAATTCGCCGTCGGCGATGTCGGCGCTCACGCCGTGAATCACCTGCAGGGACTGCTTGCCCTGGCGGTATTGCTTGATGACGTTCTTGAATTGCAGCGTTGCCATGGGATTGCTCGTTATTTTTCGGTGTCGACCAGGCCCTTGACGAACCACTTCTGCATCAGCATGACGACGAGGGCGGGCGGGAGCATGGCCAGGATGGCGGTGGCCATGACCACGTTCCACTCGACATAGACCTCGCCGAAGATGGCGCGTTTGATGCCCAGCACCACCGGG
Source organism: uncultured Caldimonas sp. (assembly GCA_964552215.1). Classification (GTDB taxonomy): domain Bacteria; phylum Pseudomonadota; class Gammaproteobacteria; order Burkholderiales; family Burkholderiaceae_C; genus Caldimonas. The sequence goes on along the minus strand of CAZKGD010000191.1, from coordinate 2,968 downwards.
TACATGTCTTCGCTGGTGGTCACCAGCAAGGGCCAGAGGTACTGGTTCCAGCCGTAGATGAACTGGATGACGAACAGCGCCGCGATGCTGGTGCGCGAGAGCGGTAGCAGGATGTCCTTGAAGAAACGCATCGGCCCGGCGCCATCCATGCGCGCCGCTTCCACCAGCTCGTCGGGCACGGTGAGGAAGAACTGGCGGAACAGGAAGGTGGCGGTGGCCGAGGCGATCAGCGGAACGGTCAGGCCCGCATAGCTGTTGAGCATGCCCAGGTTGGACACCACCTCGTAGGTCGGCCCGATCCGCACCTCCACTGGCAGCATCAGCGTCACGAAGATCATCCAGAACACCAGGCCGCGCGCCGGGAAGCGGAAGTAGACGATGGCGAAGGCCGAGAGCAGCGAAATGGCGATCTTGCCGATGGCGATCACCATGGCGCAGACGAAGCTGACCCACAGCATGGGCAGCACGGGTGCGATGGTGGAGCCGCCCGAGGTCTTGCCGCCCAGCAGCGCGAGCTTGTAGGTTTCGAAGAAGTGGTCGCCCGGCATGAGCGACAGGGGATTGCTGGTGGCCACCTGCGCGGCCGACTGGGTGGAGCCGACGAAGGTGATGTAGACCGGGAAGGCCACCACCAGCACGCCGAGCAGCAGGATCAGGTGGGAGAAGAAGGTCAGGACGGGGCGTCGTTCGATCATGGGTGGCCTCGCGGCGTCAGTACTGGACCTTCTTCTCGACGAAGCGGAACTGCAGGATGGTCAGGCCGATGACGATGCCCATCAGGATCACCGACTGCGCGGCCGAGCCGCCCATGTCGAGTGCCTTGAAGCCGTCGTAGTAGACCTTGTAGACGAGGATGGCCGTGTCCTTGCCAGGGCCGCCGTGCGTGGTGGCGTCCACGATGGCGAAGGTGTCGAAGAAGGCGTAGACGATGTTGATCACCAACAGGAAGAAGGTGGTGGGCGAGAGCAGCGGGAACACGATGGTCCAGAAGCGCCGCCACGGCGAGGCGCCGTCGATGGTGGCGGCCTCGATCAGCGAGTGCGGGATCGACTGCAGACCGGCGAGGAAGAACAGGAAGTTGTAGGAAATCTGCTTCCATACCGCGGCCATCACGATCAGCGCCAGCGCGTGGTCGGCATTGAGCAGGTGGTTCCATTCCAGGCCCATCCAGCGCAGGAAGTAGGCCACCACCCCATAGGGCGAGGCAAACATGAACAGCCACAGCACGCCGGCCACCACCGGCGCCACGGCATAGGGCCAGATGAGCAGCGTCTTGTAGACCGAGGCACCGCGCAGCACGCGGTTGGCCATCACGGCCAGCAGCAGCGCGATCACCAGCCCGAAGCCCGCGACGAGAACAGAAAAAAGTGCCGTGACCTTGAACGAGGCCAGGTAGCTCGGGTCGGCGAACAGTCGCTCGAAGTTGGCCATGCCCACGAACTCGGTGGACAGGCCGAAGGCGTCCTGCTGCAGCACGCTCTGGTAGAGCGCCTGGGCGGCAGGCCAGAAAAAGAACACCAGCACGACCGCCATTTGGGGTGCCACGAGCACCCAGGGCAGCCAGGTTGATCGGAATCGGACGCGTTTTTCCATGTGTACTTGCGAGCAGAGGTGCGCGACCCTACAACAAAAACCGCCCCGCCCGGGTCACACCGGTGCGGGGCGGGCAGGGCACCCGGGGTGCCCGGCAGGCCATCACCTGCCCTTGTTGGCGGCCTCGAAGCGGGCAAGCTGCTCGTTGCCGCGGCGGACCGCGTCATCCAGCGCCTGCTTGGCCGTCTTGCGGCCGGCCCAGACCTGTTCGAGCTCTTCGTCGTTGATGGTGCGGATCTGCACGAAGTTGCCCAGGCGGATACCGCGCGACTTGTCGGTGGTCTTGCGGATCATCTGCTCGACCGACACGTCGGTGCCCGGGTTCTGCTTGTAGAAGCCCGACTTGTTGGTCAGTTCGTAGGACGCCTTGGTCAGCGGCAGGTAGCCGGTGCGCTGGTGGCTCTTGGCGGCTTCTTCGGCCTTGGACAGGTGGGCGAAGAACTGGGCCACACCTTTGTACTCATCGTCCTTCTTGCCGGACATCACCCACAGGCTGGCGCCACCGATCACGGTGTTCTGGGGCGCGCCGGGCACGTCAGGGTAGTAAGGCAGGGCGCCGATGCCGCTGGCGAACTTGGCATTGCGCTTGACGTTGCCGTACAGCGCCGACGAACCCGTGGTCATGGCGCATTCGCCCGAGACGAAGGTGGCGTCGGCGGCGTTGCCGCGGCCCTTGTAGACGAACAGGCCGGTGCGGGCCATGTTGGCCAGGTTCTCGATGTGGCGCACGTGCAGCGGGCTGTTGAAGGTCAGGCGCGCGTTGATGCCGCGCATGCCGTTGCCCAGGGTGGCGAATTCGGTGTTGTGCCAGGCGGAGAAGCTCTCCAGCTGCGTCCAGCTCACCCAGCTGGTGGTGAAGGGGCACTTGTGGCCGGAGGCCTTGAGCTTGCCGGCGGCCAGCGCCACCTCGGGCCAGGTCTTGGGTGGGTTCTCCGGATCGAGGCCGGCGGCCCTGAAGGCGTCCTTGTTGTAGTGGAAGACGGTGGTCGAGCTGTTGAACGGGAAGCTCAGCATCTGGCCGTTGGGGGCGGTGTAGTAGCCGGCCACCGCGGGCACGTAGGCGTTGGGGTCGAAGGTCACGCCGGCCTTTTTCATCACCTCGCCCACCGGCACGATGGCCTGGCGGCTGGCCATCATGGTGGCGGTGCCCACTTCAAAGACCTGCAGGATGTGCGGGGCGTTGCCGGCGCGAAACGCTGCGATGGCCGCCGTCATGGATTCGTCGTAGCTGCCCTTGAAGGTCGGCACGATCTTGTACTGGCTCTGGGTGGCGTTGAAGTCCTTGGCCAGGTCATTCACCCATTCGCCCAGGGCGCCGCCCATGGAATGCCACCACTGGATCTCGGTCTGGGCGTGGGCGGGCAGGGCAAAGGCG
>CAZKGD010000190.1:0-3397 GCA_964552215.1 uncultured Caldimonas sp. | reverse complement strand
AGTCGGCCGCCGCCGCCGAATCCCTGCGCGAGCAGGCCCAGCGCCTGGCCGGCGTCGTCGGGACGTTCAAGGTCGATACCCAGCACATCGTCAAGGCACCCGCTGCCGTCGAGGCCATGCCCCTGCAGTCTGTCTCTGAAGCGCGTACCGTGATCCAGCGGGTGCAATCACAGGCCAAGGATCCCGCCAAACCTGCACCGGCACCCGCGACCCCGGCGACCAAGAGCCCAACGCCTGCTGCCACCGCCCCGGCAACGCCGCGCAATGACGACAACTGGGAAACCTTCTGATTCCCCGACCGCACCACAAAACCACAAGGAGACTGTCCATGATCCTGACCCAAAGACTGTCGCGTACCCGGATCGCCACCCGGCTGGGAGTGGCCCTGGGCTTGCTGATGCTGCTGATGATCGGAGTCAGCAGCTACAGCGTGAAGAAGCTTGGTGATGCCACTGCCGTCATCGAGCGGTTGACCGAGCGGGAGACCCGCACGATGCAGGTGGTGGGGGAATGGAAATCGCTGGTCGAGATCAACGTGCTGCGCATCGTCACGCACTCGAGGCTGGGCACCGGTGATTTCCCCGACCAGCTCATGAAGGACTATGCCGCCGACTCCAAGAAGATCGACGCCCTTCAGCAAGGCGTCGAGGCAGCCATGGACAGCCCGGAGCTGAAAGCGCAGTACCAGAGCATCGACAACCTGCGCAAGGCCATCCTGGGCTATGGCCCCAAGATCTCCGAGTTCCGCGACACCGGCGACTATTTCGCCCTGGAGCAGTTGCTGGACGGCGAGTTCGAGAAGGCTCGCCGGGACTACATCGCCGCGATCGATGGCTTGCAGGCCGCCATTGCGGCACGCGCCCAGACAGCCTTCGTTGCTGCCCAGGCAGACACGCGTTCCGCCGCGGTCATCTCGATCGTCCTGGTCGTTGCCAGCCTCGTGTTCGCCGCCGGCTTCGGCTGGTGGTTGAGCCGGTCGATCTCGGGGCCGATCGCCTCAGTGGTGCGGCATGCCCGCACCATCGCGTCCGGCGATCTCTCCCGTGATGTGGAAGTGACTGCCGGCGGCGAAGCCGGTGAGTTGCAGGCGGCGCTGGCCGAGATGCAGTTCTCTTTGCGCCAGATGGTGAACCAGGTCCAGCAAGCCACCGAAAACATCACCACCGCCAGCGCCGAGATCGCCACCGGCAACCAGGATCTGAGCGCCCGCACCGAGCAGACAGCGTCCAACCTGCAGCAGACAGCGTCATCCATGGAACAGCTCACCAGCACCCTGAGCCAGAGCGCCGAAAGCGCTCAGCAGGCAAGCCAGCTGGCGCACACCGCCGCCGAGGTGGCCCAGCGCGGTGGAGCTGTTGTCTCCCAGGTGGTCTCCACCATGCACGAGATCAACACCAGCTCCAAGAAGATCGCCGACATCATCGGCGTCATCGATGGCATCGCCTTCCAGACCAACATCCTCGCCTTGAACGCAGCCGTCGAATCCGCACGGGCCGGTGAGCATGGCCGAGGCTTTGCGGTGGTGGCCGGTGAGGTGCGCAATCTGGCCCAGCGTTCGGCGGAAGCCGCGAAGGAGATCAAGGCCCTGATCGGAACCTCCGTCGACAAGGTCGAAGGCGGCTCGCGCCTGGTGGCCGATGCCGGGAGTTCGATGCAGGAGATCGTTGCCGCAGTGCGCCGCGTCACCGACATGATCGGCGACATCTCGGCTTCCACGCGCGAGCAGAGCTCCGGTGTCGGCCAGATCAATCAGGCCGTGAATCATCTCGACCAGATGACCCAGCAGAACGCTGCCCTGGTTGAGCAGTCTGCTGCCGCCGCCGAATCGCTGCGCGAGCAGGCCCAGAGGCTGGCTCAAGCCGTGTCTCAGTTCCGTGTCGAAGACCGCCCCGTGGCCATGACATGAGCCAGGACCTCAAGCCAAGCGGCCTTTGACCGATATACCGGGTAGAACCCAGGCCTCGGATCGGGGCCCCCCACCGAATCACAGACATCGAAGAGTGAACACCATGGGTGCCAACGAAGCCTTCATCGCACAGAACGTCCGTCCTCGCGAGTACCTGACCTTCCGTCTGGGCGGCGAGGAGTACGGCATCGACATCCTGCGGGTGCAGGAGATACGTTCCTACGAAGCGCCCACGCGGATCGCCAATGCGCCTGAGTACATCAAGGGCGTGGTCAACTTGCGCGGGGTCATCGTACCCATCGTCGATCTGCGCATCCGTTTCGCCACTGCCCAGTGTGAGTACAACGACTTCACCGTGGTGGTGGTCCTGCACGTCGGGGGCCGCGTGGTCGGTGCCGTCGTCGATGCCGTGAGCGACGTGCTGGAGATCTCTGCCGATGCCGTCCGACCGGCGCCTGAGCTGAGTTCAGTGGTCGATGCGGGCTGCATCGTCGGCCTGGCGACCATCGCCGAGCGCATGCTGATCCTGCTCGACATCGAAAAGCTGATGACTGACCCGGCCATGGGCCTGACCGATTGAACGCAACGCCATCTCGCCCCGGAGCATCACCATGTCCTTCACCCGTCTGATGCGCAGCTTCACCATCCGCGTGCGCATGATCGGCGCCATCGCCGTCGTCCTGCTCCTGCTGACGATCGTTGGCGGCGCAGGCCTGTTGGGCATGTACCGCATGCAATCGATGAGCCAGGACTTCATCGACAACGCCTACGCCAAAGCCAGCATGGTGTCGGAGCTGCGCCACACCCTGGGTCTGATGCGGCGCTACGAGAAGGACATGATCATCTTCTACGAGCAGCCCGCACGCGTCAGCGAAACCTACGAGTTGTGGAAGACGTCGGCCGCCAAAGTCAATGAGCAGGTCAAGGCCTTGCTGGCGCTGGCCACTGGCGAAGACCAGGAGGATCTCGAGGCCATCGCCAGGCACATGGACGCCTACCAGAAGGCGTTCGCCCCCGTGGCGAGCCAGCTGGAATCCGGCGGCTACGACTCGGCCACCACGGCCGACAAGGTCATGTTCCGCGCGTACACGGCGCTGAACGACCTGGACAAGGCCTTTGCCCACCTCGTCACGGAACTGAACGATCAAGCCGAGCGGGCAAGCCGCTCCGCCCAGGACGCTGCGAACCTGACGATCGCGCTTTTCGGTGCTGCCGTCGTCCTCGCCACGGTGGTCGTTGTCCCGCTCACGCTGCTCAACATGCACAGCATCTGCCGTCCGATCGAGACGGCGCGGTCCCTGGCAGGCGCCATCGCCGAGGGGGACCTCACGCGTGACGTTCAGGTCCAGGGTCGGGATGAGGCCGCCGAGTTGCTCCAGGCACTGGTGCGCATGCAGGCCTCGCTGCGCGACATCGTGGGCCAGGTGCACACCTCCACCGAGTCCATCTCCACGGCCAGCGCCGAGATTGCCACGGGCAACCAGGACCTGA
>CAZKGD010000189.1:0-3451 GCA_964552215.1 uncultured Caldimonas sp. | reverse complement strand
GAGGCCATGCAGCCCAGACCCCAGGGCACCAGCACCAGCAGCATCGCTCCCACACGGGGGTGTGCCGGGATAAGGCCAGTATTCCTTTATAAGCCGGCGAGGAATAAGGGGATCGCGCAGGAGGCGTAGGCGCGAATAAGGAAGTTTCGCCCGCCGCAACCCGGCAGCTTGAAGTTCTCCTGCCGCGAACTTGCAGTAACGCTTCGTCAAGCCGCTGGTACATAAGGCTGATGGTCATCAACAATTCCACCGCCCCACGGGCGCCGGAGTTGCGATGGCATCAATTGAACGTACCGCGTACCCCCGCTTTCCCCGCACGGTGACGCTGAAAGATCTTCAGGCGTCCTTCACACCTGACGGTGGGGAGATCGACTGGGCCAAGAGCAAGGCCCGGGGCACCAATCTTCGGATTGCGTTGGCCACTCTTCTCAAGTGCTTTCAATATCTCCACTACTTTCCGAGCCCAAAGGCAATACCGCCGGAGATCGTCGAACACGTGAGCGCCTCCCTGGGCCTGCCTTCGACAAGCAGCCTGGACTACGGAGGGCCCCTGGCGGACACCATGTACCGCCATCACAACGCTATTCGCAATCTGTTGGGCGTACACCGGTACGACGACAAGACAGGCCGCAAGCTGCTAATGCGGGTCGCCCATGAGGCCGCGAGCGTCGTCAATACGCGCACTGACCTCATCAACATTGCGATCAATGAGATGGTTCGGCTCGGCTACGAGCTGCCGGTGTTTCGAACGCTGGATGACATTGCCGAACAGATCCATACGGCGGCGGAAGCTGACCTCCACATAGCGATCGCGCAGAAGCTCTCGCCGGAACAGCGCAAGTGGCTGGATGATCTTCTCAGCGGAGAGCTGCCTGCTCGCCAAACCCGCTACAACCAGCTCAAGCGCTCCGCCAAGAAGTCCTCGCGCAAACACCTGGATGCGCTGATCGAGCAGCTGCAGTGGCTGGAGTCGCTCCCGGATTGCGATCAGATGCTGGCCGGTGTGCCGACGACGAAGGTCAAGCACATGGCAGACGTGGCAGCCGCACTGGACGCCGGCGATATGAAGGACCTTCGTCCTGCGAAGCGGCACGCGCTGATCCTTGCGCTGATCTACCAGATGCGCGTTCGAGCGCGTGACGACATCGCCGAGATGTTCATTCGACGCATCAGCGCGATCCACAAGACTGCCCGAGAGGAACTCGTGGAAATCCAGAAGCGGCAGCGTGAACTCAGTGAGCACCTGGTCGCCACACTGGACGACGTGCTGGAGATTCTCGGCGAGAACCTCGACGACGCCACCACGGGTGCCCGCGTGCGCGAGCTGCTAGCCCCGCACGGCGATCTCAACAGGCTGCGAGAGGACTGCGCCGCCATCCGGGTGTGGAGCGGCAGCAATCACCTTCCGCTGGTCTGGAAGCCGTTCAGCAGCCATCGGGCGGTGATGTTCCGCATGGCCCAGGCGCTGCACTTCGAAGCGCCAGGCCCCGACCATCACTTGCTCGATGCACTCAACGTGGTGTTGGCCAACGAGCACCGCAAGGCCGAGTGGATCGAGGAAGACGTCAACCTGGAGTTCGCCTCTGAACGGTGGCGCAAGCTCGTACGCCGCTCGCTCGGGCACGGCAACCCCACGAACCGCCGTTTGCTTGAAATCTGTGTCTTCAGCCACCTCGCCAGCGAACTGCGTTCCGGCGGCATCTGTGTGGAAGGCTCGGAGTCGTTTGCCGACTACCGTCGGCAGCTCGTGCCTTGGGAGGCGTGCGAGGCGATGCTGCCGTCGTACTGCGCGCGTGTCGGCATTCCCGAGACCGCGACAGAGTTTGTCGATGGACTGAGGGCGTTGCTTCGCGACACCGCTCAGCGCCTGGACGACGAGTTTCCGACGCACGCGGGTGACGTGGTGATTGGCCGCAACGGAGAGCCAACGCTCAAGCGGCTCACGGCCAAGGAAGTGCCGCCCTCGGCCATCGCCTTGCAGGCCGCGATCGAGAGCCGGGTCCCACCGCGCAACATACTCGACATCCTGGCCAACATCGAGCACTGGACAGGGTTCACCCGGCATTTTGGTCCCTTGAGCGGTGATGAACCGAAGCTGCGCAACGCGCGCGAGCGCTACCTGCTCACGGTCTTCGCACTCGGCTGCAATCTAGGCCCGAACCAGGCGGCGCGGCACCTGTCAAATGGCGTGACGCCGCACCAGCTGTCGTACACCAACAGGCGGCACCTGGGCCTGGACCAGCTGGACAACGCATGCCGAGATCTGACCGAGCTGTACTTGCGGCTGGACCTGCCGAAGCTGTGGGGCGAAGGCAAGAAGGTCGCCGCCGACGGCACGCAGTACGACTTCTACGATCAGAACCTGCTCGCCGGCATGCACTTCCGCTACCGCAAGATGGGCGCAGTGGCGTACCGGCATGTCGCCGACAACTACATCGCCTACTTCCGGCACTTCATACCCCCGGGCGTGTTGGAGGCGATCTACGTGATCGAGGGGCTGCTCAAGGCCGGGCTGAGCGTCGAGCCGGACACCGTTTATTCGGACACCCACGGCCAGTCGGAGACCGTGTTCGCCTATACCCATCTGGTGGGGGTGCAGCTGATGCCGCGCATTCGCGGCTGGAAGGACCTGACCTTCTACCGACCTGACCGCAGCACCCGCTACCGCCACATCGATGGGCTGTTCACGGACGTCGTCGACTGGAAACTGATCCTCGACCACTGGCCCGACCTGATGCAAGTCGCCATATCGGTCCAGCAAGGCAAGGTCGCGTCGCCGATCCTGCTGCGTAAGCTGAGTGCCGAAGGCCGCAACAACCGGCTGTTCCGGGCCTCGCGCGAACTCGGCCGGGCCTTGCGCACGGTGTACCTGCTGCGCTGGATCGGCAGCAAGGACATGCGGCAGGAAGTCACCGGCACCACCAACAAGATCGAGTCGTACCACGCGTTCACGAAGTGGCTGGACTTTGGTGGCGAGGTGATCAACGAGAACGACCCGGTGGAACAGCAGAAGCGCCTGCGCTACCTGGACCTGGTCGCATCCGCGGTGATCCTGCAAAACACCGTCGACATGACGCGGGTGCTCCAGGACATGTACCACCGCGGCGAGCCGGTGGACGTGTCGGACATCGGCTTCCTCAGCCCTTACGGCCGCAACTTCAAGCGCTTCGGCGACTACCGGCTGGATCTGAAGAAGCCGCCGGAGGCGTGGCTGAAGGAGGCACTTTTCAAGGAGGCGGCGCGCCAGACGCGCAAGGCAAGGCAGACTCCGGACGACTCCCCTGCAACACCTGCTGCACCGTGACCGATCAAACCACCTCCACCCCTTACGGCCTGCTGGACACTGAAGCGCTCCAGGAGGCGGAGCAGTCGTTCGACGCCCGGGTCCTGGCGGTCCTTCGTCATTTCGTGTGGAACCCAACAGTCACAATGACTCCTGGTCGTCGAGCCC
>CAZKGD010000188.1:0-3454 GCA_964552215.1 uncultured Caldimonas sp. | reverse complement strand
CTGCGCGCCTACATGCGCTGGAACGCGATGGCCATGGTGGTCAAGGCCAACCGCCTGAATCCGGCCGACGGCGGCGACCTGGGGGGGCACATCAGTTCCTTCCAGTCGCTGGCCCACATGTTCGCGGTGGGCTTCAACCACTTCTGGCACGCCGACGACACCGATGCCGGCGGCAAGCATGGCGGCGACCTGCTCTACATCCAGGGCCACAGCGCGCCGGGGATCTACGCCCGGGCCTTCATGGAAGGCCGTCTCACCGAGGATCAACTGCTGAGCTTCCGCCAGGAGGTCGACGGCAAGGGCATCTCCAGCTACCCGCACCCCAAGCTCATGCCGGAGTTCTGGCAGTTCCCCACGGTGTCCATGGGCCTGGGGCCGCTGATGGCCATCTACCAGGCCCGCTTCCTGAAGTATCTGCACGCCCGCGGCATTGCCGACACGGCGCAGCGCAAGGTCTGGGTGTTCTGCGGTGACGGCGAGATGGACGAGCCCGAGAGCCTGGGTGCCATCGGCCTGGCGGCGCGCGAGAAGCTCGACAACCTGATCTTCGTCGTCAACTGCAACCTGCAGCGCCTGGACGGCCCGGTGCGCGGCAACGGCAAGATCATCCAGGAGCTCGAAGGCGAGTTCCGCGGCTCGGGCTGGAACGTCATCAAGCTCCTGTGGGGCCGCGAGTGGGACGCCCTGCTGGCGCGTGACAAGGACGGCGCGCTGCGCAAGGTCATGATGGACACGCTCGATGGCGACTATCAGGCCATGAAGGCCAACGACGGCGCCTTTGTGCGCAAGAACTTCTTCGGCCGCGATCCGCGCACGCTGGAGCTGGTGGCCAAGATGAGCGATGACGACATCTGGGCACTGCGCCGCGGCGGTCACGACGCGCAGAAGGTCTACGCCGCGTTCCACCGCGCTTACCACCACGAGGGCCAGCCCACGGTGCTGCTGGTCAAGACGGTCAAGGGCTACGGCATGGGCAAGGCCGGCGAGGGCAAGAACACCGCCCACCAGACCAAGAAGCTCTCGGACGACGACATCCGCTACATGCGCGATCGCTTCAACGTGCCGATCCCCGACAGCGAACTGCCGAAGATCCCGTTCTACAAGCCGGCCGACGACACGCCGGAGATGAAGTACCTGCACGAGCGCCGCAAGGCCCTGGGCGGCTACCTGCCCAAGCGCCGCGCCAAGAGCACCGAGAGCTTCACCGTGCCCTCGCTCGAGACCTTCAAGGCCGTGCTCGACCCCACGGCCGAAGGCCGCGAGATCAGTACCACCCAGGCCTATGTGCGCTTCCTCACCCAGTTGCTGCGCGACCAGGCCATGGGTCCGCGCGTCGTGCCCATCCTGGTGGACGAGGCGCGCACCTTCGGCATGGAGGGCCTGTTCCGCCAGATCGGCATCTACAACCCCGAAGGCCAGAAGTACACCCCGGTCGACAAGGACCAGGTCATGTACTACAAGGAGGACAAGGCTGGCCAGATCCTGCAGGAGGGCATCAACGAGGCGGGCGGCATGGCCAGCTGGATCGCTGCGGCAACGTCGTACTCGACGAACAACCGCATCATGATCCCCTTCTATATCTACTACTCGATGTTCGGGTTCCAGCGCATTGGCGACCTGGCCTGGGCGGCAGGGGACATGCAGGCGCGCGGCTTCCTGCTCGGCGGCACTTCGGGGCGCACCACGCTCAACGGCGAGGGCCTGCAGCACGAGGACGGCCACAGCCACATCCTGGCCGGCACCATCCCCAACTGCGTGAGCTACGACCCCACCTTCGCGCACGAGGTGGCCGTCATCATGCAGCACGGGCTCAAGCGCATGGTGGAGCGTCAGGAGAACGTCTTCTACTACATCACCCTGCTCAACGAGAACTACGCGATGCCCGGCCTGAAGCCCGGCACGGAAGAGCAGATCATCAAGGGCATGTACCTGCTGCAGGAAGGCAACCGCATGCCGCCACAGGTGAACCTGCTGGGCAGCGGCACCATCCTGCGCGAGTCCATCGCCGCCAAGGAGCTGCTGGAACGCGACTGGGGCGTGTCGGCCAACGTCTGGAGCTGCCCGAGCTTCAACGAACTGGCGCGCGACGGCCAGGACTGCGAGCGCTGGAACCTGCTGCATCCCACGCAGACGCCCCGGGTGCCCTTCGTGGCCCAGCAGCTCGAACCCTATGCCGGCCCGGTGGTCGCCTCGACCGACTACATGAAGAGCTACGCCGACCAGATCCGTGCCTTCCTGCCGCGCGGGCGCATCTACAAGGTGCTGGGCACCGATGGCTTTGGCCGCAGCGACTTCCGCAGCAAGCTGCGTGAGCACTTCGAGGTCAACCGGCACTACATCGTCGTGGCGGCGCTCAAGGCGCTGGCCGAGGAGGGCACGTTGCCCCTGTCGCGCGTGTCGGAAGCCCTCCAGAAGTACGGCATCCACACCGACAAGATCAACCCGCTGTACGCCTGAGCAGCAAGAACGGGGACAAGAACATGGCATTGGTCGAAGTGAAGGTGCCCGACATCGGGGACTTCAAGGACGTCGAGATCATCGAGCTGCTGGTCAAGCCCGGCGACACCATCGCGGTGGAGCAGAGTCTGGTCACCGTCGAGTCCGACAAGGCCTCGATGGAGATCCCGGCCACGCACGCCGGCGTCGTCAAGGAGCTCAAGGTCACTCTGGGTGACAAGGTGAGTGAAGGCAGCGTGCTGCTGGTGGTGGAGGCCGAGGGGGCTGCGGCTGCACCCGCACCCGCACCCGCACCGGTGGCTGCTGCCCCCGCGCCCACGCCGACTCCAGCGCCGGCCCCCGCACCGTCGCCCGCCGCGTCGGGCAGTGTGGTCGAGGTGGTCGTGCCCGACATCGGCGACTTTGCCGACGTGGCCGTGATCGAACTGCTGGTCAAGCCCGGCGACACCATCGCCCCCGAGCAGAGCCTGATCACGGTCGAGTCTGACAAGGCCTCGATGGAGATCCCGTCGTCGCATGGCGGTGTGCTCCAGGCGCTGACGGTGGCCGTGGGCGACAAGGTGTCCAAGGGCACGCCGATCGCGCGGGTCGAGGTCGCGGCAGGCGCTGCGGCGCCGGCCCCTGCCGTGGCGGCTGCGGCATCCGCTCCCGCCCCGGCAGCATCGAGCACCCCTGTGGCGGCACCGGCTTTGCCCGCGCACCAGCCCACCGCCTCGCAGGGCGTGCTGCCGCATGCCTCGCCGAGCATCCGGCGCCTGGCGCGTGAACTCGGGGTGCCACTGGGCGAGGTGAGCGGCTCCGGCCCGAAGGGCCGCATCACCGAAGCCGACCTGCAGGCCTTCGTGAAGGGCGTGATGAGCGGCTCGGTGCAGACCCAGGCCCAGAAGGCCAAGGCACCGGCCCCGGCTGCGGCCTCGGGGGGCGGCGCCTTCCCCGGCCTGCTGCCCTGGCCGCAGGTCGATTTCACCAAGTTCGGCCCGGTCGAGCGCAAGGACCT
>CAZKGD010000187.1:0-3490 GCA_964552215.1 uncultured Caldimonas sp. | reverse complement strand
AACGGCCATGTGATCGGCCGGGGCGGACGCATGAGCGAGCCCGTCACCCGCAACTGCTATCGCCCCCAGCTCTTCACCCTGCCCGCGGCGCTGCTCGATCCCTCCGGGCGCAACGCGCTGAACCTGCGTGTGGTGGGATTTCCCTCGGGCGAGGTTGCCGCCCGCCAGCGCGCCGCAGGGCTGTCAGCCCTGGAGGTGGGCCCGGAATCAGAACTGCGCCCACGCTACGAACGGCGCCTGTTCTGGAACGTGACGGTGCTCCAGGTGGGCAGTGCCACGCTCACGATGGTGGGGCTCTTCATGCTGGGGTTGGGCTGGGTGCGGCGCGCCCAGCCGGCTTATCTGTATTTCGGAGGGCTCCTGATCGGCTGGTCGCTCATCAGCGCCAGGGTCTGGGCCCACGACCTGCCGCTGACCCACTGGGCGTCAGAGGTGCTGATCAGCTGCACTGTCGCTCCGGTGGTGGCCTTTGCCATCCTCTTCCTCCAGCGCTACGGTGGCTTGCGCTACCGCTGGGTCGATCTGTTCCTGTGGGCGCAGTGCCTGTTGGTCCCCCTCACCATCGCCGCGGCCGGCCGCGAGCACCTGTTCACGCTGATGAATCTGTGGTTTCTCGTTTTCGTGGCGGAAGTTGGGGCGGCCACCGTCGACTACTTCGTCAAAGCGCAGCGTGGCGGTGCGCGCGACTGGCGGGGGATCGCGGTGGTGATGGGCCTGGGGGTTCTGGCTGCCATCGTTGAAGTGGCGGTGCAGCACGATTGGCTCGGGCTGCCGAATCAGCATCTGGTGCACTTCGCCATGCCGGTGCTCCTGCTGGCCGTGGGCCTGCGTGTGATCCGGGACTTTGCCCAGGCCCTGCATGCGGCCGAAACCACCCGCGACGAACTGGAGCGACGCGTTCAGGAGCGCGCTGGGGAGATCGAGCGCAGCTACGCGCACCTGGCCGAGATGCGCATTGAACAGGTCGCCGAGGCCGAGCGCAAGCGCATCGCCGGCGATCTTCATGACGATCTGGGCGCCAAGTTGCTGACCATCGTGCACACCAGCAACGACGAGCGCATAGCGACGCTCGCGCGCGAGGCTCTCGAGGAGATGCGCCTGTCGGTGCGCGGCCTGACTGGCAAGCCAGTGCGCATTGCCGATGCCCTGGCTGACTGGCGGGCCGAAACCGTCTCACGCCTGGGCCAGGCGGCCGTCCAGGTGGACTGGGTCAGTGCCAACGAAACCGACGAGCGCAACCTCTCGGCGCGCGCCTATGTGCAGACCACCCGTATCCTGCGCGAGGCGGTGAGCAACATCATCAAGCACAGCGGTGCAAACGCCTGCACCATCCGCTGCGTGATCGACGACACCGATTTCAACCTGGTCATCCAGGACAACGGTCGCGGCATCCCCATGGAGCTGGACGGACGCCTGGACCGTGGCCATGGCATGGCCAGCATGAAGCGGCGGGCCAAGCAATTGGCCGGGCAGTGCCTGGTGGAGTCTGGTCCGGGCTTTGGCACCCTGATTCGGCTCACGCTGCCGCTGTAGTCGGCCCCTGGGCTGTTAAGATTCGCCGACGCCCCCGATCTGAGGGGTGCTTCGGCCTTGTGCCCTGCCCAGCCATGAACATCCTGCTCCTCGAAGACCTGCCCGAGATCCGCCAGTGGCTCAAGGCGCTGGTCACGCAGGTGTTTCCCACGGCACAGCTCGTTGAAAGCGCCCGGGTGCATGATGCGCTCCAGCAGATCACCGCCACGCGTTTCGACCTGGCCCTGATCGACCTCGGCCTGCCCGACGGCTCGGGTGTGGAGGTGGTCGCGGCCCTGCGCGAAACCCAGCCCGACGCCCAGTCGGTCGTCGTCACCATCCATGACGACGACGATCACCTCTTCCCCGCCTTGCAGGCCGGCGCCTTCGGCTACCTGCTCAAGGAACAGGCGCGTGACCTGCTGGCCGAGCAACTGCAGCGCATCACCCAGGGCGAGCCGCCGCTGTCGCCGTCCATCGCCCGCCGTGTGATCGCCTATTTCGCCTCGCAGGCCCGCCAGCAACAGGAAGAGGCCCCGCTGCTGCCCGACGTGTCGCTCACCGAGCGCGAGAACGAGGTGCTGTTGCGCGTCGCCAAGGGCTTCACCTTGCCCGAGATCGGCCAGCAGCTCAACCTGTCGCGCCACACCATCGCCGACTACGTCAAGCAGATCTACCGCAAGCTCAACGTGTCCTCGCGCGCCGAGGCTGCTCTTGAGGCGCAGCGACTGGGCCTGTTCAAGCGTTCGCCGCGATGAGTGAAGCCGGCGGCGCACGCTGCGCCGCCCCGCGATAATGCCGGGATGATCGGTCGTCTGACGGGCGTGATCGCGGAGAAGGCCCCTCCGCAGGTGCTGATCGATGTCGGTGGCGTCGGCTACGAGGTCGATGTCCCGATGAGCACCTTCTACAACCTGCCCAACCTGGGCGAGCGCACCACGCTGCTCACGCATTTCGTCGTTCGCGAGGACGCCCAGGTGCTCTATGGCTTCGGCTCGGCCGCCGAGCGCCAGGCCTTCCGCCAGCTCATCAAGGTGTCGGGCGTGGGCCCGCGCATGGCCCTGTCGCTGCTGTCGGGCCTGAGTGTGGCTGAGCTGGCCCAGGCCATCAGCGTACAGGAGGCGGGCCGGCTGACCCGCATCCCGGGCATCGGCAAGAAGACGGCCGAGCGTCTGCTGCTCGAACTCAAGGGCAAGCTGGGTGCGGAGCTGGGCGTCGCGCCAGTGTCGCTGAAGAGCGAGGCCCAGGCCGACGTGCTGCAGGCGCTGGTGGCCCTGGGCTACAGCGACAAGGAAGCCGCCGCCGCCCTCAAGGCCCTGCCCGAGGACGTGGGCGTGAGCGAAGGCATCAAGCTGGCGCTGAAGTCGCTGGCCAAGTGAAGCAGTCCTTCCCATGAGCATCCAGACCGACGACTTCGCCCCGCCGCCGCGCCCCCGCGTGGTGTCGGCCGCGCCCGCCTCGCCGAACGAGGAAGCCCTGGAGCGGGCCCTGCGCCCCAAGGGACTGGCCGAGTACGTGGGCCAGGCCAAGGCACGCGAGCAGCTCGAGATCTTCATCGGCGCGGCCAGGAAGCGCGGCGAGGCGCTCGACCACGTCCTGCTCTTTGGCCCACCGGGCCTGGGCAAGACGACGCTGTCGCACATCATCGCCCACGAGCTGGGCGTGAATCTGCGCCAGACCTCCGGCCCCGTGCTGGAAAAGCCCAAGGACCTCGCGGCGCTGCTCACCAACCTCGAGCGCAACGATGTGCTCTTCATCGACGAGATCCACCGCCTGAGCCCCGTGGTCGAGGAAATCCTCTACCCCGCGCTCGAGGACTACCAGATCGACATCATGATCGGCGAAGGCCCGGCCGCGCGCTCGATCAAGCTCGACCTGCAGCCCTTCACGCTGGTGGGCGCGACCACGCGCGCCGGCATGCTGACCAACCCGCTGCGCGACCGCTTCGGCATCGTGGCGCGGCTGGAGTTCTACACGC
>CAZKGD010000186.1:0-3508 GCA_964552215.1 uncultured Caldimonas sp. | reverse complement strand
GCGGGTGTCGTGATGTAGAGGTCTGTTCCCTCGGGCAGTTCGGCCAGGGCCTGAGAGAAATCGGCCCAGTATTCCGGGTAGAAGAGATGCAGCACCACCGCCAAACGAGGCGCTCCCGGATCGCGCGTGTGCCGGGCGAGCGGCTCAACGTCGAACAGGCGTTTCGGCCGGGGCGGCTCGAGGTGCACCGCGGCGGCGGGATGCGGCACTTGTCCCCTTAAGGCCAATGGGGCTCTGAAGTCCTGGGGCCGTGGTTGGAACACCGTGACCGACTTCTGCAGCGTGGCCTCGGCATCCAGCCATGCGTCCAGGTCGCAAGGCTGCTTCAGCAGTTCGCTGGCCGCCTTGGCGCTGATCTCTGCGATGTCGCCTGGCACGTCGCCCCGGGGGGCAGCGACGCAGCCCACACGGGCCAGCGAGTGGTAGAGACCCCGAAAGACGACTCGTTCCAGCGGTATGTCCGTCCCATCGACCCACTCGAGATCGATCAGGCGGCCCCGACCTTCGGCATCGATGAGGAAGTTGAAGGGTGTGGCATCGAGGTGGTCGGGCGGCACAGTGGCGCCATGCGCTGCGGACTGCAGCGCAGACATCAGGGGGCGGTACCAGGCGACCAGGTCCGCGACGCTCCATCCTTCCCGGTTGACCACGGCAAGCAGCTTGTTGAACAAGCTCTCGCCCTCGACCAGAGGCTCTTCGGCGGGGAAGCGCATGCCTTCGGGCAGGTGTTCTGCATGAAGCAGACGTCGCCGCACCACCACTCCTTGCTGGCGCGACAGCAGGGCGACCTCCTTGCGGTAAGCCTTCCTGCGGCCATCGGAATAGACAAAGGCCAGATCCCGGTCGTCGCATGCAGGGGCGCCGGGCGCGGCCGCCACCACGAGAAAGGAGTTGGCCAGTTCGCCCAGGAGCCGGTTGTCTGCAAGAGCCAGCAGCGCAGCGTTTTCGGAGAACGTGCGGGTGTAGGGCTGGGCCTGGTCCCGCGCATGGCAGGTCGACACCAGATTGCGCAGGACGGCGGAGGGCTGTGCGAAGGCATGCTCCGTGAGCACAAGGCTGGGCAGCTTGTAGTCGGGGTAGGGATAGTAGAAGTCGGTGCGTGTGAACCCTGCCGTGTGCATGTGCGCTTCCAGTTCACGCCGGCCGAACGTCACCGGGGTACGCTCCCCGTACAAGCCATGGATGCCATAGAACGGCAGCCCGAGATGATCCTCCGGGGCACCTGCCAGGTACTTCAATCCCAGCTTGTTCTCAATGGCAACGAGCAGGATGCCATCTTCCTTCAGAAAGCTGCGTGCCAGCTCGAGCGCCGTCGCCACGGGATCCTTGCCCGAGAGGAAGGCGCGGCTGTACTCCAGCACGCCGACAAGGGTCACGACGTCGTAGCGTTGGTTGGGCTGGAAGTCCTGGAAGTTGTCGTTGAAAACGGCCACATTGGGCAGGTCGCGACAGCGCAGGGCCGTGATGGAAGCTCGCCGGGGGCTGCCTTCGACGCAGGTCAGTTCGCACCCGATCTCCCCGAGGTAGCGGCTGATGGCCCCACAACCCGATCCCAGTTCCAGTACGCGCTTGCCGCGCAGCAACTGCTCGATGGGGCGCAGCAGGTTGGCGCGTGCAGCGCTGAGGTGGTAGAGCGTGGGCCAGTCGGTGATCTGGCGGACCAGATCGTCCGAACCACAGCTTACGTCAGCCGATGAGGAGATGATCCCGTGGATCGCTGTCTCGACTGCGTCGCCGTCGTTGTAGCGGAACGGGGGCGCGTCGGCACGCCGCATGACCCCCGACTCTTCATCGAGTACGTAGGGGCTGTGACCCTGAAAGGGCTGGCGGTTCGGTGTCGGACGGGACGGCATCCGTGAACTCCTACTGGACATGGATCGTTCAAATGTAGCGGTCCTGCCCCGGCCGGCAAGCCGGAATTTGACGAGGCTTTGTCCACCAGTTGTGCCTGCGGTTCGCCTTGCCAGAGCAATGCCCCTCAATTCCACCCACGGTGTGTCGATAACGATGCAAGGGGTTTGGGTCGTGTCGAGGAATTGCGTGAGGAAGTTCCTTCTTCTCGCGGTTGACAAAGTCCTAAAGTCGGCCACGACACGTACCGATAACTCCCTCAACGGGCCCGAGCGATCGGCAACCCGGGGTCCGGGGAACAGCCGGCCGACGGTTCGAGCAAGGACGAAAGCCCTTCGATCGCATCCGAGGTGACTGCCGCCGGACGCAGCCAGCGAGAGCTGGCGAGGCATCGGAGCCGAAAGGCACCGACGCTGAGGCAAAGCCGGCGTCCATGCCGGGAGTCATTGATCTTGAAGGAGAAATCATCATGACGATGTCCGTCAACACCAACGTCGTTTCGCTCAACGCGCAACGCAACCTCACCGGCACGGCGTCTTCGCTGGCCACCACCATGCAGCGCCTGTCGTCGGGCCTGCGCGTCAACAGCGCCAAGGATGATGCGGCCGGTCTGGCCATCGCCGAGCGCATGGGCGCCCAGGTTCGCGGCATGAACGTCGCTATCCGCAATGCCAATGATGGCATCTCCCTGGCGCAGACCGCCGAAGGCGCTCTGGGCAAGATGGGCGACATGCTGCAGCGCATGCGCGAACTGGCAGTGCAGTCGCGCAATGCGACCAACAGCGCGGGTGACCGCGACAATCTGCAGAAGGAGTTTTCCGAGCTGCAGAACGAAATCGACCGAGTGATCAAGTCGTCGAACTTCAACGGCAAGGCGCTGTTCGACGAGAACGGTACGGGCTACGAGACCACGCTGTCGTTCCAGGTGGGCGCCAACACTTCTGCGAACGATCGAATCGACGTGGACTCGGTCAACCTTGCTGGCGCCGCGGCCGAAGGCAGCACGCTGACCAGCGCCTCCACTGCTGACGTCGTCATGGCCACCGTCACGACGACTGCCGCGACTGCGGCGGGCAACGGCATTGCCATCGGCGGCTGGTCGACGGCGCCCACCGATGTCGGCGCCGAGATCGACGAGGCGATCGAAGCCATCGACTTTGCGCTGACGGCAGTAAACGATCAGCGAGCCACTTTCGGCGCTGTGCAGAACCGCTTCGAAGCCGTGATCCAGACCTTGCAGGTGAGCGTGGAGAACCAGACGGCCTCGCGTGGTCGCATCATGGATGCCGACTTCGCGGCAGAGACGGCCAACCTGTCGCGGGCCCAGATCCTGCAGCAGGCCGGCACCACCATGGTCGCCCAGGCCAACCAGCTGCCCCAGCAGGTGCTGTCGCTGCTGCGCTGATCGACCCGCGAACTGCGCCCCCGAAAGCCCGGCCTCGGCCGGGCTTTTTCATGGCCGGTGGAAATCTGGGGGGCAAATCACCCCTTTATCGCGGCCTTCCCCGTTCGGGCGCTCTCCCACAATCAGTCTGACCGAATGGGTAGAGCCGGCGCTCGAAGCCGGAGTCAGTTTTGATTCTTGAAGGAGAGCTGCCATGCCTCAGACCATCAACACGAACGTTGTTTCGCTGAATGCGCAGCGGAACCTCAATGC
>CAZKGD010000185.1:0-3653 GCA_964552215.1 uncultured Caldimonas sp. | reverse complement strand
GCAGCGTCTCGATCAGCACGGCCGTCTGGATGGTCATGTGCAGCGAGCCGGTGATCCGGGCGCCCTTGAGCGGCTGGCTCTTGGCGAACTCGTCGCGAATGGCCATCAGGCCGGGCATCTCCGTCTCGGCGATCTGGATTTCCTTGCGCCCCCAGCTGGCGAGCGAAATGTCGGCCACGACGTACTGGGAGGGCGGGACGGGCTTGAGGACAGCGTTCATGTGTTTCTCCTGGTGGAAAAACCGCTGTGCACTGAGGGATTTTGTGAGACTCACCCGGCAGGACACATGCGGGTGAGCGCCGTTGCAGATGAATTCCGAGCCTGGGGCCTGTGCGGCCTTGCAACGCTCCTCGGAAGTGGCGAATTGTAGCCGTCCTGGCGAATTGTTGGGGCGCGCGGGCGGCCGCGCCGCGGCAAAAACGGTAGCATTTGCGGTTTGCGCACGCCAAGGCGGCGTGCCGCGGTGCCGCCTGGCACCAGCCTGCCTGGATCGACCCGGGCCCCTGGAGTCTCTTGTGTCTTTCGCCCCCGAAACCCGGCGCCGCCGGACCTTCGCCATCATCTCCCACCCCGACGCCGGCAAGACCACGCTGACGGAAAAACTGCTGCTGTTCTCGGGCGCGATCCACATCGCAGGCTCCGTCAAGGCGCGCAAGGCCAGCCGCCATGCCACCTCCGACTGGATGGAGATCGAGAAGCAGCGCGGCATCTCGGTGGCCAGCTCGGTGATGCAGATGCTCTACCGCGATCACGTGGTCAACCTGCTCGACACGCCGGGCCACAAGGACTTCTCGGAGGATACCTACCGCGTGCTGACGGCGGTGGATTCAGCGTTGATGGTGATCGACGCGGCCAACGGTGTGGAAGCCCAGACCCGGCGGCTGATCGAGGTCTGCCGCCAGCGCGACACGCCCATCCTCACCTTCGTGAACAAGATGGACCGCGAGGGACGCGACCCCATCGCCCTGCTCGACGAGATCGAGCAGGAACTGGGCATGCCCTGCGTGCCCATGACCTGGCCGGTGGGCCAGGGCAAGGCCTTCGCCGGCATCATCAACCTGCGCCAGAAGAACATGCGCCTGTTCAAGGCGGGGCAGGACCGTGTCACCGACGACGAGGTCGTGTCGCTCGACCAGGCCGATGCCTTGCGCGCTCGCTTCGGGCACGACTTCGAGCAGGCCGAGCAGAACATCGAGCTGCTGATCGAAGCCGCGCCGGCCTTCGACATGGAGGCTTTCCTGGCGGCGAAGCAGACGCCGGTGTTCTTCGGTTCGGCCGTTAACAACTTCGGTGTGCAGGAGGTGCTGGATGCGCTGGTGGACCTGGCGCCACCGCCCGCGCCGCGCCAAAGCACCACGCGTGTGGTGCAACCCGATGAGGAGGCGTTCTCGGGCGTGGTCTTCAAGGTGCAGGCCAACATGGACCCCGCGCATCGCGACCGCATCGCCTTCGTGCGCGTTTACTCGGGCCGTTACACCCAGGGCATGAAGCTCAAGGTGCAGCGCACGGGCAAGGAGCTGCGCCCCACCAGCGTCGTCACCTTCCTTTCTCAGCGGCGCGAGGCCGTGGATGAGGCTTACGCCGGCGACATCATCGGCTTCACCACGCATGGCGGCGTCCAGCTCGGCGACACCATCACCGAAGGCGAAGCCCTGCAGTACACCGGGCTGCCCTTCTTTGCGCCCGAGCTCTTCCAGGCCGTCGAACTGGCCAACCCGATGAAGAGCAAGCAGCTCCAGGCCGGCCTGATGCAGCTGGGCGAGGAAGGCGCCATCCAGGTCTTCCGTCCGCATGATGGCGGCGCCATGCTGCTGGGGGCTGTGGGGCAACTGCAGTTCGAGGTGGTGCAGCACCGACTGAAGGCGGAGTACGGCGTGGAGGTGCGGCTGATGCCCTCGCGTTTCGTCGGGGCCCGCTGGGTCACGGCCGACTCGCCCGAAGAGCTCAAGAAGTTCACCGACCTCAATGGCAGCAAGCTGGCGCTGGATGCCGCCGACACCTTGGCCTATCTGATGACCTCGCCCTATGACCTGCGCCTGACGCAGGAGCGGCATCCCAACATCCGCTTCCATCCGCTGCGCGAGCATGCGGGCCTGACGCTGCAGCAGGCCGCCTGATGCACACGCCGATGCAGCCCCTATCGGCCTGGCCGGAGCCGGCGCGCCGGCACCTGCGCGGTCTGTTCACCGACATCGACGACACGCTCACCCGCGAGGGCGCGATCACACCCGAGGCCTTGCAGGCCCTGCACGCACTGCGCGACGCCGGCTTGGTGGTCATCCCGATCACGGGACGGCCGCTGGGCTGGTCCGAGCCCTTGGCACGCCAGTGGCCGGTGGCGGCCATCGTGCCCGAGAACGGTGCCTTGGCCGTGCTGCCCGACGGTCGGCGCCTGTACGTGCAGGACGAGGCCACCCGGACGCACAACGCCCGCCGCCTGGCCGAGGTGGCGCAGCGCATCCTTGCGCAGGTGCCGGGGGCTCAACTGGCTCGCGACAGCGCCGGTCGCCTCACCGACATCGCGATCGACCACAGTGAGTTCACGCACCTGCCGCCCGAACGCATCGACCAGGTGGTTGCGCTGATGCAGTCCGAGGGCATGGTCGCCACCGTCAGCTCCATCCACATCAACGGTTGGTTCGGCACGCACGGCAAGTGGAGCGGCGCCTGCTGGATCGCCAAGGAACTGCTGGGCATCGACCTGGCCCACGAGCTCGACCGCTGGGCCTACGTGGGCGACTCCACCAACGACCAGCCCATGTTCGAGCGCTTCGAGCACAGCGTGGGCGTGGCCAACATCATGCGCTTCGTGCCGCAGATGCAGCACCTGCCCCGCTACGTCACGCGATCCGAGCAGGGCGCCGGCTTCGCCGAGGTGGCGCGCTGTGTGCTGGCGGCGCGCTGATCAGGGCCTGCGGCCGGGGATCCCCGTCCACAGCTCGTCGAGGTTGGCGATGCCCCAGGCCTGGGGATCCTCATGGCCGACGATACGGTCGTTGGTCTGTGCCGTGCCCAGTTCCAGCACCTCGGGCACGATGTAGGTGTTCGACTTGGTCGAGAAAAACACCTTCACACGCGGCAGGAGCAGCGAGCGCTCGCTCTGGTCGAGCACCACCCCCAGTCGCCCCGACTGCAGGCGCACCAACGAGCCCGTGGGATAGATGCCTACGCATTTCACGAAGGCCTGGAAGATGCGCTCATCGAAGTGGCCTTGTTTGGCCCACAGCGCCATCTTTTTCAGCGATTCGGCTGGATGCCAACCGGCCTTGTAGGGGCGGTCCGAGGTGATGGCATCGTAGACGTCGCATACTGCACCCATCTTGGCGTACAGGCTGATGGCCTGCCCGGAAAGTCCGTCCGGGTAACCGCTGCCATCGATCTTCTCGTGATGATGCAGGCACACATCCAAGACCATGTCTGACTGCACGCCGGCTCGCACCAACAGATCATGTCCGGCCCTGGGGTGGGCTTTGACCTGGTCGAACTCTGCGTCGGTCAGCCGGCCCGGTTTGTTCAGGATTTCCAGTGGGATGGCTGCTTTGCCCAAGTCGTGCAGCAGGCCGGCCAAGGCCGCATGTTCTGTCTCCACGGGACTTAGCAGGCCGTTGAAGAACCACCCGTGAGCACGAGTTCCGCCATCGTGATGTGGTCAG
>CAZKGD010000184.1:0-3662 GCA_964552215.1 uncultured Caldimonas sp. | reverse complement strand
ACATCGGCAAGACCATCCACCCGCACCCGACGCTCGGCGAGAGCATCGGCATGGCTGCCGAGGTGGCGCACGGCACCTGCACCGACGTGCCGCCGGCGCGCCGGTGAGTCCGGCCCGGAACGGGCCGGGCGGGTTCAGAACTTGAGCTTGACGCCGACCGTCAGCCCCGGCTCCGGGGTGCGGTCGCCGTCGTCCACCATGCGGGCGTCCACCCACCAGCGGTCGGACACCGGGGCGCGCAGGTCCAGGCCCGTGGTCGAGTGCGCCTCACGGGGCAGGACCACCGGCGTCGAGCGGGCTGCTCCCATGGGCTTGGGCGTTGAGACTGCGTTGGAGAGTTGCAGGTTCAGCGCTGGCGGGGACGCGGGAAGAGCTCGCACAGCGGGCGGCTTCTTCGACATTCGGGTCGGCGACGCCTTCTTCGTGGCTGGCCGTTGCATGGGCTGAACCGCTGCCGGTGCCGGCGCGGGGGCGACGACAACGGGGCGGGCCAAAGTGGGGGCGGCCATCGCGACGGTGGTGTCTCGTGACTGGGCCAACGCAGACGAGCAGGCGCAGGCGAATGCCAGCACCGGCCAGATCCCGCGTCCGTTCAAGCCTCGAGTTCCCACGACGTTCCTCTTTGCTCGCATTGAAGCACAGGGCTCGGCCGGCGCGGCCATGGGGCTGGCTTGCTGCATGAACTATTCCCGCTAAAGAGGCCTGGCGCAGGCTCATGCCTGGTCGGGGCGGCGCTGAAACCTGGCGGCAACACTTCGTGCAGGGACTGACATGCCGGGATTACCCGTGCCGCAGACCATGCCGGCCATGCGGGGCGGTGCCTGCGTGCGAGGTGGGTATGTGGGAGCGGTGCAGATTCGAAGGGTGGCAGATCGCCTTGGCGGCTGCTGCCCTGATGGCCCTGACGACCGGCTCCCGCTCGGCCATGGGCCTGTTCATGGGTCCCTTGAACACGGCGACCGGCGTGGGGCTGGCGGGATTGAGCCTGGCGCTGGCCGTCGGGCAGCTGGTCTGGGGGCTGGCGCAACCCCTGACGGCCTGGGCGGCCAGTCGTATGGGGGTGGCCCGGCTTGTGGTGCTCGGTGCCCTGGGCACGGCGCTGTGCACGGCCGTCCTGCCTGCATTGAGCAGCACGGGCAGCCTGGCACTGGCCTTCGGCTTGCTGGCCCTGGCAGGTGCCGCCTCGGGCAGCAACGCACTGCTGCTGGGGCTGGTGGCCCGCAGGGTGGCCGCGTCGGCACGGGGGCTCGCGTCCGGGTGGGTCAGCGGAGGCATCGCCGTGGGTCAGATGACAGTGGCGCCCCTGGCGCAGTGGGTGATGCTCGGCATCCATGGGCTGGCGGCTCTGTGGACCCTGGCAGGACTGGCACTGCTGGCCTTGCCACTGGCCCGTGTGCTGCGCGAGCCAACCCGGCCCATCGGCCTTGCGCAGGCCACGCCGGTGGCCATCGACAGTGGGGCCTGGCATCTGCCGTTGCGGCAGCCCGTCTTCTGGTGCCTGAGCGTCGGGTTCATGCTGTGCGGGTTTCACGTCACCTTCGTGATCACCCACATGCCGGGGTTCATCGAGCGCTGCGGCCTGCCGGCGGCCTGGGGCGGTCCCTGGCTGGCGGTGTTGGGGGGGTGCAGCCTCTTGGGCAGTCTGATGTCCGGTGCGTGGATGCACCGGCTGGGGCCGGGTCGTCTGCTCGCCGCCCTGTATCTGGGACGAGCGCTCGGCATCGTGGCAGTGCTGGCCGGGCCCATCGACGCGCTGTCGCTGTTCCTGTTCGCCCTGGTGATGGGGCTGAGCTACATGTCCGCATTGCCGCCCCTCTCAAACCTGCTGGCCGAGCGCTTCGGTCACACGCACCACACCCGTTTGCTGGGCTGGGTGATGTGCCTGCACCAGCTGGGCGCCTTTGCCGGGGCCTGGATGGGAGGGGTGGTGGTGGAACACACCGGCAGCTATGTGCCGGTGTGGGTCCTGGATGCTGCCCTGGCGTTGTTTGCGGCAGCCTTGCAGTGGCCGCTCATCGAACGCCGGGGCGTGCGCCGCCTCAGCGCCGATCCGGCTGGGGCAGTGTCGCCGTGACAGCCGGTGCTGCCTGCGCCACGACGGCTGCGGCGGGAGCGGGCGGGGCCTCGGCCTTCGTGGCCGTGCTCACCGGCAGCAGCGGCACGATCAGCAACGCGACGATGTTGATGATCTTGATCAAGGGGTTCACGGCCGGGCCGGCGGTGTCCTTGTAGGGGTCGCCCACGGTGTCGCCGGTGACGGCCGCCTTGTGGGCCTCGCTGCCCTTGCCGCCGTAGTTGCCTTCCTCGATGTACTTCTTGGCGTTGTCCCAGGCACCGCCGCCGGTGCACATCGAGATCGCCACGAAGAGGCCTGTCACGATGGTGCCCATCAGCAAGCCACCCAAGGCCTCGGGGCCCAGCAGCAGGCCCACCGCGATGGGCACGACCACCGGCAGCAGCGAGGGGATGATCATCTCCTTGATGGCCGCGGTGGTGAGCATGTCCACCGCCACGCCGTACTCCGGCTTGCCGGTGCCGTCCATGATGCCGGGGATGGTCTTGAACTGGCGGCGCACTTCCTCGACCACGCTGCCGGCTGCACGGCCCACCGCTTCCATCGCCATCGCGCCGAAGAGGTAGGGGATCAGGCCGCCGATGAACAGGCCCACGATCACCATGTGGTTCGACAAGTCGAAGCTCACATGGTGCCCGGCGGCCTCCAGGCCATGGGTGTAGTCGGCAAACAGCACCAGGGCAGCCAGGCCGGCCGAGCCGATGGCGTAGCCCTTGGTCACGGCCTTGGTGGTGTTGCCTACGGCGTCCAGCGGGTCGGTGATGTCGCGCACCGACTGGGGCAGCTCGGCCATCTCCGCAATGCCGCCGGCGTTGTCGGTGATGGGACCATAGGCGTCCAGCGCCACGATGATGCCGGCCAGGCTCAGCATGGAGGTGGCGGCAATCGCGATGCCGTACAGACCGGCGAGCATGTAGCTCGCGATGATGGCCGCGCACACGAAGATCACCGGCCAGGCGGTGGACTTCATGCTCACGCCCAGGCCGGCGATGATGTTGGTGCCGTGCCCGGTGGTGGAGGCCTTGGCCACGTGCTTCACCGGCGAGTAGTCGGTGCCGGTGTAGTACTCGGTGATCCACACCATCAGCGCCGTGAGCACCAGGCCCACCGCGGCGGCGCCGAACAGGCGCAGCTGGGTGCCGCTGGCATAGATGGCGTCGTCCGGCATCACCCACTTCACGATGAAGAAGAAGCCCACCAGCGCGATCACGCCCGAGACGATCAGGCCCTTGTAGAGGGCCGGCATCACGTTCTTCATGCCGGGCGTTGCCTTCACCGCGCCGCAGCCGATGATGGAGGCGATGATCGAGAACCCGCCCAGGGCCAGCGGCAGCACGGCTGCCTCCATCGGGAAGGCCGTGATCATCAGGGCGCCCAGCACCATGGTCGCGATCAGCGTCACGGCATAGGTTTCGAAGAGGTCGGCCGCCATGCCCGCGCAGTCGCCCACGTTGTCGCCCACGTTGTCGGCGATCACGGCCGGGTTGCGCGGATCGTCCTCGGGGATGCCGGCTTCCACCTTGCCCACCAGGTCGGCGCCCACGTCGGCGCCCTTGGTGAAGATGCCGCCGCCCAGGCGCGCGAAGAT
>CAZKGD010000183.1:0-3686 GCA_964552215.1 uncultured Caldimonas sp. | reverse complement strand
GGGGCCCGCTTGCGGGCCCCCTGCGTTTGAGGGTGTGGAAGAGGGAATTCCCGTCCATTTGTGTCTCAAGTGACAGCCTTCGGCAGCCGATATCAGAGCAGACCCTTTCATCAACGCGAGCAATGACCATGTTTGCACCCTTCCGAAGCCAAGCCACTGCCTACGGGCATGTCCAGGTTGAAACCGGCGTCTCCGGCGCCGATCCGCACAAGCTGGTGGAGATGCTGTACGACGGCGCGTTGGATGCCATCGCTCGGGCTCGCGGCGCGCTGGCCCGGGGCGATGTGGAAGGCAAGGGCAAGGCCATCGGCCAGGCCGTTCGCATCATCGAAGAAGGGCTGCGCTGCGCCCTGAACCGCAAGGATGGCGGCGAGGTGGCCGAGAACCTCAACAACGTGTACCTCTACATCACGGCCCGCCTCACGCATGCCAATTTGCGCAATGACGACGCTGCGCTGCAGGAGTGCGTGAAGTTGCTCACACCCATTCGCGAGGCCTGGGTGGCCATGAAGCCGGCGGTGCGGCCTTGAGGACGATGATCCGGGAATTCGAGAAGATGCTCAAGACCGCTTGCCCCGGCTCGAACGCCGCATGGGAGCCTGCCATGGATGACAACGCGCTGCTGGACTGCTATGAAGCCATCGAGCGCGCCAGCGAAGAGATGCTCGAGGCAGCTCGTGCCGGCGACTGGGATCGGGTAGTGCACCTGGAAGGCGCCTGTGCGGTGCTGATTTCGCGCTTGAAGCAGGCCGCGGCCGATCGCCAGCTCGACGAAACCCAGGCCAAGGCCAAGAGCCGCGTCATGCTGCGCATCCTGCGCAATGATGCGCAGATTCGCAGCCTCGCCGAGCCCTGGCTGGACGACCTGGATCGATTGCTGGCAGGTTCTGCGCGTACACTGCATTGAGTCCGGGGCTGGAAAGTCCCCGACCGACCGCTCCGCCAGGGAGGCTGCCATGGAAACGATGCCCATGCCCCTGTCGCCCGACGAGCCCGAGGCTCGGTCGGCGCTGGATGACTTCCGTATCACGGAACCTTTCGAGATCCTGTCGCTGCTGCGGCAGATGCAGGAACAGAATTCCCTCATCACCATCGCCACGCCTCGCGGGGCGAGCTTCGTCACCACCATCTTCGAGGTCAACAAGGCCAAGGGGGTGGTGCGCTTTGCGGTCGATGCCCACGAGCCCCAGCTGGAGCGTGTGCTCGATTCCGATGAAGTGGTGGGCGTGGGCTACCTGGACAGCGTCAAGATCCAGTTCGATCTGGATGGCCTGGTGCATGTGCATGCCGGCCAAGGCCAAAGCGCTCTGAACGGTCGGCTGCCCCGGGAACTTTTCCGCTTTCAGCGCCGTTCCAGCTACCGGGTTCGTCCGCTGGTGAAGTCCGGCCCGTCGTTGCGCCTGCGCCACCCCGCGATGGAGGGCGTGTGGCTGGACCTGCGTGTCATCGACGTGAGCCTGGGGGGCATTGCCGTCTTTGTGCCAGACAACACGCCGCTGATCGAACCCGGCACCCTGATCACCCAGACGCTGATCGAGCTGGATGACGACACCCGCTTCAACGCCACCCTGCGGGTGGCACACATCACCGGGGTGAACGACAGCGCCAAGGGCGTGCGCATGGGCTGCGAGATGGAGGGCATGAGCGGCGAGTCGCTGCGCTCCCTGCAGCGCTTCATCGACCAGACGCAGAAGCAGCGTCGCCTGATGGCCCTGGACGGCTCCTGATCGTCCTCCAGCGCGAACTGGCGGGATTTCCCCCGCTATTCCGGCTCAAGTTTGCAGCCGGCCTTTCCACAATGGCGATGACGCAATCTGCCCATCGCCATGTCGAACGACGCCCAAGACCGCAACCTGCCAGCCACCGAGCGGAAGATCCGCAAGGCGCGCGAGGACGGCCAGGTCGCGCGCTCGCGTGACCTGGGGCATTTCCTCATCGTGGCCGGCGGCATTGCCGTGGTCATGGTGGCCAGCCCCTGGATGACGGGCTGGATGCTCGACCTGATGGCGGCCGAGCTTCGCTTTGGTGTGACTGACCTGCAGCAGACGGCCCGCATGGGTGAGCGTCTGACGGGCGCCGTGGCGAAGTTCCTGGCCGTGACGGTGCCCCTGGGCATCGTGGTGGCGGGTGTGGCCACGCTGGGGGCGGTGCTCTCGGGCGGATGGAACTGGACCATGAAGGCCATGGCGCCCAAGTTCTCGAAGATGAACCCGATCAAGGGCCTGGGCCAGCTGTTCTCCAAGGACAACCTCATCCAGGCACTCAAGGCCAGCCTGCTGGCCATCATCCTGGGCACGATCGGTGCCCTCTACCTCTATCAGCAGCTCGATGCCTTCCCGGCGGTGCTGGGTGTGGCGCTGCCGGCCGCTGTCGGGCGGGCCACGGAACTTATCGTCTGGGGCCTGGCCCTGCTGCTGCTGGCCCTGGGAGCCTTCGCCGCCATCGACGTGCCGCTGCAGCGACATCTGCTCAAGAACCGGCTCAAGATGAGCCACCGCGAGGTGAAGGACGAGCACAAGGAGCTGGAGGGCAACCAGGAAGTGAAGGCCAAGGTCAAGGCCGTGATGCGCGAGGCGGTGAAGCGCCGCATGATCGCCGCCGTGCCCAAGGCCGACCTGGTGGTGATGAACCCCACCCACTACGCCGTGGCGCTGAAGTACGACGACGGGCTCATGGGTGCACCGCGTGTGGTGGCCAAGGGGGCCGACCTGCTCGCCCTGCGCATCCGCGACGTGGCCAAGGACGCCAAGGTACCGGTGCTGCAGGCGCCCATGCTGGCCCGAGCCCTCTACGCTCACGCCGAACTCGACCGCGAGATCCCCGCTGCCCTGTACGCCGCCGTGGCCCAGGTGCTGGCCTATGTGTACCAGCTGCGCGCCGCCATGGCGGGCCAGGGTCCCATGCCGGGCGAGCTGCCGGCGCTGCAGGTGCCCGAAGAGCTGGACCCCCATCACGGCAAGACGAGCGCCGAGACCACCGAGGCTGAATGATGAACAACGCTTCCAACGCTGCCATGCTGCGCCCGCTGCAGGACCTGCTGGGGGGCATCCCGGTGAAGATGCTGGCCGCGCCGCTGCTGGTGGTGATGATCCTGACCATGATGGTGCTGCCGCTGCCGCCCTTCATGCTGGATCTGCTGTTCACCTTCAACATCGCCTGTGCGCTGATGGTGATGATGGTGTCGGCCTACATGGTGCGCCCGCTGGACTTCGCCGCCTTCCCCACGGTGCTGCTGCTCACCACGATGCTGCGCCTGTCCTTGAACGTGGCCTCGACCCGCGTGGTACTGCTCGAAGGGCATACCGGCACCGGGGCCGCCGGCCAGGTGATCGAAAGCTTCGGCCATTTCCTCATCGGCGGGAACTTCGCCGTGGGCCTGATCGTCTTTGCCATCCTGGTGGTGATCAACTTCGTGGTGGTCACCAAAGGCGCCGAGCGCATTGCCGAGGTGGGTGCGCGCTTCACCCTGGACGCCATGCCGGGCAAGCAGATGGCCATCGACGCCGACCTCAATGCCGGCCTCATTGACGAAAAGGAGGCCAAACGCCGCCGTGCCGAGGTGGGCGAGGAGGCCGAGTTCTTCGGTTCCATGGACGGTGCCTCCAAGTTCGTGCGCGGTGATGCGGTGGCCGGCATCCTGATCCTCATCATCAACATCGTCGGTGGCCTCATCATCGGCATGGCCC
>CAZKGD010000182.1:0-3759 GCA_964552215.1 uncultured Caldimonas sp. | reverse complement strand
AGGCCACGTCGCCCTTGTTCACCGTGGGCGTCACGGCCGCTTCAGCAGGCGCTTCCGCAGGAGCAGCCGCAGGAGCCGCGGTCGCTTCGGCCACGGCAGGGGCGGACGCCGCGGCGTCCTGCGCAAGGGCGACGTCCACGACCCCGAGGGCCGACAGACCGAACGCCAGGATGGCAAGCAGTTTTTTCATGGGTTGTCTCTCTAGGTCGGAAGGATCACAGGGCGTCCTTGCCCGTCTCGCCGGTGCGGATGCGCACCACCTGCTCGAGGGCCGACACGAAGATCTTGCCGTCACCGATCTTGCCGGTGCGGGCTGCGCCTTCGATGGCCTCGATGACGCGATCGACGATGGCATCGTCCACCGCTGCCTCGATCTTCACCTTGGGCAGGAAGTCGACGACATACTCCGCCCCGCGGTACAGCTCGGTGTGGCCCTTCTGGCGGCCGAAGCCCTTGACCTCGGTCACCGTGATGCCCTGCACCCCGATGGCGCTGAGGGCTTCACGCACTTCGTCCAGCTTGAAGGGCTTGACGATGGCAGTCACCATCTTCATGGCTTGCTCCTTGAGTAAGTAGGAAAGGCGGCGCCCGCCCTCCGCGACGGGCGCCTTGGGTTTACATGGCCTTGGTCAGCGTCAGGAGGAAGCGGGCCTTGTTCACGTCGCCGTAGTAGTTCTTCTTGTTGGCGCCCACCACGTGGCCGCCCAGCGAGAAGCCCTGGCCCAGCTCATAGGTGACACCCAGCTTGTAGTCGTAGTAGTCAGGCGGGGCGGCGTCGCTGGCCCACAGGGTGTAGCCCAGGCCGGCGTTGAGCGTGAGCTTGTCGATGAGCGGCACGTTGGCCGTCAGCCCGAGGTAGCCGGTGTTCTGGCTGTCGGGCACGGCGAAGTACTCATCCGACACGGTGTGCGAGTACTTGGCTGAGAACATGCCGAAGCTCAGGCCACCGTAGATCTCGGTGGTGTTGGCATCCGACAGACCCGGGTAGATGTACTGCAGGATGCCCACGTCGTAGCCGAGGCCGCCGATCTCGCCCTTGTAGCCACCATAGACATCCATCTCGATGCCGTTGGCGAAGCTGATGCTCGAGTTCCAGTTGCCGACGTAGAAGCCGCCGACGCTGTAGTCGAAGCCGCCCTGGAGGGCGGGCTTGTTGTTCGACTGGTCCTGGCCGCGGAACTTGTAGTTCGTGGTCAGGCTGAAGTTGGTGGCGACGCCTTCGGCCAGGGCCGGCGCCGCAACAAAGGAAGAAGCGAGCGCCAGGGCAAGCAGGGTTTTGCGAGACATGAAGGAACTCCTCAACGGAAAGGGGTGACGGGAACCACCAGTCGTTCTGCAGGAAGCGTGCCACCGCCCGGCAGGTCTGCCTTGCCCCAGGACGGCGCAGGCCGCCCTTGACGCAGGCCACATCCGCACCTTGACGGTGCGATCAGCCCCGACGCACCAAAGTTGTGCCATCCCGCGTCCTGGGGTGCGGGTGCTACACCCGGTTACGGCGCTTCTGGCCAGAATGCAACCCTGGGGCAGGCTCGTCCGCCCCCACAAGAACACATCGCATTCAGGAGAGGTTTGCCATGTCACTGGCCGTGATCCACAGCCGGGCGCTGGCCGCTTTGCAGGCGCCGCCCGTCACCGTCGAGGTGCACCTGGCCAACGGCCTGCCCAGCTTCACGCTGGTGGGCCTGGCCGACACCGAGGTGAAGGAGGCACGCGAGCGCGTGCGCGCCGCTCTGCTCAACAGCGGCCTGGAGTTCCCGCACAACAAGCGCATCACGGTGAACCTGGCCCCGGCCGACCTGCCGAAAGAGTCCGGCCGTTTCGACCTGCCCATCGCCCTGGGCATCCTGGCCGCCCAGGGCCAGATCCCGGCCGACGCGCTGGGTGGCTACGAGTTCGCGGGGGAACTCTCTCTGGCGGGTGACCTGCGCCCGGTGCGCGGCGCCCTGGCCATGAGCCTGGCCCTGCGCCGCCAGGGCGAGGGCCGCGCCATGGTGCTGCCCATGGACAGCGCGCGCGAGGCCTCGCTGGTGCACGGCACCGTCGTCTATGGGGCACGCCACCTGCTCGACGTGGTGCAGTCGCTGCAGCCGGCCGGCAGTGGCGTGCCTGACGACAGCGGCTGGGTGCGCCAGCAGGAAGCCCCCGACGACACGCCCGCTGCCGGGCCCGACCTGCGCGACGTCAAAGGCCAGGCCGGCCCCAAGCGGGCGCTGGAGATTGCCGCGGCAGGCGGCCACAGCGTGCTGATGGTGGGCCCGCCGGGCACCGGCAAGTCCATGCTTGCCCAGCGCTTTGCGGGGCTGCTGCCGCCGCTCGACACCGAAGCCGCCCTGGAGTCGGCCGCCGTGCTCAGCCTCGTGGGCAGCTTCGACCCGACGCGCTGGCGCCAGCGGGTGTTCCGCGCGCCCCACCACAGCGCCTCGCCGGTGGCCCTGGCCGGCGGCGGCTCGCCGCCCCGCCCCGGCGAGATCTCGCTGGCCCACCACGGCGTGCTCTTCCTCGACGAGCTGCCCGAATTCCCCCGCGCCGCCCTGGAAGTGCTGCGCGAGCCGCTGGAGACCGGCCAGATCACCATCTCGCGCGCCGCCCACCAGGCCGAGTTCCCGGCCCGCTTCCAGCTCATCGCCGCGATGAACCCCTGCCCCTGCGGCTACCTCGGTTCACGCCAGCGCCTGTGCCGCTGCAGCCCCGAGGCGGTGTCGCGCTACCAGGGCAAGCTCAGCGGCCCCCTGCTCGACCGCATCGACGTGCAGGTGGAAGTGGCCAGCGTGGCCCATGATGAGTTGCTGAAGCTGCCCGAGGGCGAGTCCACCGCGGCCGTGGCCGAACGCGTGGCCCGGGCGCGGGAACGCCAACGGGCCCGCCAGGGCTGCACGAACGCCCTGCTGCACGGCGCCCTGATCGACACCCACTGCCCGCTGGACGATACGGCCTCGCGCTTCCTCCAGGCCGCCGCCGCCCGCCTGGGCTGGTCGGCCCGCAGCCTGCACCGGGTGCTCAAGCTCGCACGCACCGTGGCCGACCTGGCCGGGGCCGACACCCTGGCCGTGGCCCACCTGGCCGAAGCCATCCAGCTGCGGCGGGCCCTGCAGGCCTGCTGATCAGGGCGCTGAAGCCGCCTGCTTGAAGTGGCGGGCTTCGAGGTCTTTTGCCGTGGTCAGGCGCAGGGTCACCAGCACGCGCTCGAACCAGGTGAGCGGCCGGATGCGGCCGTCGGGCAGGAACAGCGCCGGCCCCAGGATGGGCTCGTCGGCGATGGTGGACTCCTTGTACAGCGGGGTCTTCGCGGACTCGGACATCGTCGTCTCCTTCCTGGCCACACGTGCGAGGCAGAGCCTGCCTCAGATGTAACAACGTGTGACAGAAGGAGTGTAGCCCAGCTCAGGCCGGCGTGGCCCTGCGGGCGGTCACCTCGATCTCGATCTTCATGCGCGGGTCGAGCAGCGCCGCCGACCACATCGTGGCGGCCGGCCGCACCGAGCCGAGGTAGCGCCGCAGCACGGGCCAGCAGGCCTCGAAGTCGGCCGCCCTGGGCAGGATGTAGTGGACGCGCACGACGTCCGCCAGGTCGGCCCCCGCCTGGCGCAGAGCCTGCTGGATGTTCTTCAGGCACTGCTCGGCCTGCTGCGCCACATCGTCGGAGATGGTCATGGTCGCGTAGTCGAAGGCGGTGGTGCCGGACACGAAGATCCAGTCGCCATCGACCACGGCGCGGGAATAGCCAATCTGCTCCTCGAAGGGGGAGCCGGAACTGATGAG
>CAZKGD010000181.1:0-3759 GCA_964552215.1 uncultured Caldimonas sp. | reverse complement strand
GCGCGCAACACCGCCGCCGGCAGCCTGGGCGAACTGGAGCCCCTGGCGGTGCGCCTGGGGCTGGTGCAGAACACCCTCAAGCCGCGGCTGCACACGCCGCAGCTGGTGGTGTTCGCGGGCGACCACGGCCTGGCGGTGGACGGCATCACCGCGCCCGACACCACGCCCAGCATCGAACAGGTGCAGGCCATCATCACGCTGCGCACGCCGCTGGCCGTCTTCGCCCACATCCAGGGCCTGGGGCTGACGGTGGTGGATGCCGGGCTGTCCGAGCCGCTGGGCCGCCACCCGCTGCTGCTGTCGCGCAAGATCGCGCACGCCACGCGCAATTCCCGCGTGGGCCCGGCCATGTCGGTGGACCAGGCCCAGGCGGCCATCCGTGCCGGCATGGAGATCGCCAACGCCTTGCCAGGCAACGTGCTGGCTTGCGCGGGCCTGGGCGTGGGCAGCGAGGCCAGCGCCGCCGCGCTGCTGTCGCGCCTGACGCTCATCCCCCTGCAGCACCTGGTGCAACCCTCGGTGCAGGCGCCGCCCGAACTGCTGGGCCACCAGGTGGCCGTGCTGCAGGCGGTGCTGGAGCGCCATCGCAACGTGATGGAGCCGGTGGAGATGCTGGCCGCGATGGGCGGCTTCGAGATCGCGATGATGGTGGGCGCCATGCTGGTGGCCGCCGGCAAGCGCCACCTGATCATCGTGGACGGCCTGCCGGCCTGCGCGGCCCTGGCCGTGGCCTCGCGCATCGCGCCCCCAGTGGTGGACTACGCCGTCTTCTCGCGCAGCCACAGCCGCCCGGGCCTGAGCCTCGCGATGGAGTATTTCAAGCAAGGCCCGCTGCTGGAACTGGGGCTGGAAAGCACCGATGGCAGCGGCGCGTCGCTGGCCTGGCCACTCATCCACGCCGCAGCCGCCTTGCTGACCGAGGTGGCCGAGGGCGAGGACCCGGGGCCCAGCCGGCCGGCGGACCTGTAGCGCATCAGCGCAAGTAGTCGAGCTGCAGCCGCTGCTGCAGCCGCCGCGCCAGCCGGAAGGTTTCCTTCAGCATGCGGCGGTCGATGTCGTTCAGCTGGTTCACGTCGATGCGGTTGGGCTGCTCGGGCATCGCGTCGGCACCGATCTGCACGCGCAGGCGCAGGGTCTGCAGGAACTCGAAGCCGGCGATCCAGGCCTGGCTTTCCTGGGGCTCCACCCCCATGGCCGGTGCGGCCTGCTCGATGCGCGCGCGTGTGCCGGTGGCGGTCACGCCATGGGCCAGCGCGTAGATGCGCGCCGCGGCCACGAAGAGGGCGGCCCCCTGCATCTTGAGGTCCACCCATTCGTGCTCGCCCTCGCGCGTGGTGTCCAGGCCCCCCAGCCAGTTCAGCGGCACGCGGTGGCGCAGGGCCAGCTCGCTCATCTGGCGCAGGAAGCGCGGCACCGCCCGGGCGCGGCGGGTGACGAGCTGGCGCATCGGCGCCAGCAGGGCCTCGCGGCCGGCCAGGGCGCGAAAGTCGAAGAAGATGCTGGCGTGCAGCAGGTCCTCGGGGGCGCCGTGCTCGATCCAGTGGTCGAAGCGCTCGCACCACTCGCGCGAGGTGAGGCACCACTGCGGGTTCATCGCCATCACGCCACCCTTGCACAGCGGATAGCCGCAGGCGGCCAGGCCTTCGTTCACGTCCTTGGCGAAGGCCAGCCATCGGGGGCGGTCGGTGGCCGGATCGTCGCTCTCGAAGACCAGGCCGTTGTCCTGGTCGGTCGCCACGGTCTGCTCGGCGCGGCCTTCGGAGCCCAGGGCGATCCAGCAGGCGCGTTCCATGTCGAGCCCATGGGAGCGTGCCGTCAGCTCGACCAGGCGCTCGGCCAGCACGTCGTTGAGATGGCTCACCAGCTCGGTGAGCTGGCGCGAGCGCAGCCCCTGGGCGAGCAGGCTGCGGGCAAAGCGGCGGATGTCAGGTGCCACCGCCTGCAGCGCGGCCAGGTCGCGCGCGTGGCGCAGGTCGGAACTGAGCTGCTTGAGCGACAGGCGCTGCAGGGCGAAGAGGTCGCGCTCACTGACCAGGCTCACGAGGCGCCCACCATCGAGCACCGGCACGTGACGGATGCCATGTCGGGACATCAGCAGGGCCGCGTCCTGGGCCGTGTCGTCCACCCCCAGCGTGTGCACCGGATGCGTCATGACCTCGGCAATGGGAGTGCTCAAGGGCTTGCCGGCCAGCACGATGCGGCCGAGCACGTCCTGGCGCGTGAGGATGCCTTGCAGGCGGCCGACCTCGTCGGTGACCAGCAGCGAGCCGATGTGCTGCTCGTGCATGCTGCGCAAGGCCTCGGCCAGCGGGGTGCCGGGCCGGCAGGTGACGGGCTGCTTGCGCGCCAGATGGGCCAGGGCGGTCTCGAAGGATTGCTCGGCCAGGGTCCGCGAGGCCGCGTCCGCCTGCACGGCTCGGCGCGACAGCGTGAGGTACTGCAGGATGCGCCCGCTGAGGAAGTCGGCAAACGGCGGGCTGGCGGCCGCCACCGCATCGACGGCCTCGCGGGGAATGAGCAGGCACCAGCCCGCTTCGGTGGCGGTGTAGGTGGCGGTGACCGGCCGTGCGCCCATCAGCGCCCCCACGGGAAAGAGCTCGCCCGCCTCGTACTGGAAGCCGGTGGCCTCCAGATCGGCCAGGCCGCGGCGACCGGTGACGGCCCCTTGCAGCACGGCAAAGAGGGTGTGCACCGGGCCGTCCTCGGGGCGACGCAGCACCTGGCCGGGCGCACAGCGCAGCAGGGTGGCGGCATCGAAAAGCTGCTCGATGTGGGCCGCCTGCATCTGCGAGAACGGCGGGTGCGGCTGGAAGACGGCCCCCCACTGGGCCCGGTCCGGGCGGGGGGTTCGGGGGGAGGGAGCGGTCGTCATGGCCGGGTCGAATCCGCGCGCGCGCCGGACCGACCCCGGCTCAGGAGGTCTGCCCCTCGGGGCGGGCGGGCTGAAGCGTGCCGGTCTGGGGCGGCGGCAGGACCGGAAGCTCCAGCGTGAAGGCGGCGGGGGCGTCGCGCGGGCCGATCGCCGCGGTGCGGTGCCCCAGGGTCTGCAGCACCAGGTCACCGTCCACAGGGCTGCCCACGGCGTAGGCACGCGGGGTCTTGCCGTCCACCGCGATGAGGGCCACACCCGGCCCGTCGGCGCCGCCGGCCGGCGCCATGAGGCCGACCAGCTTGAAGCGGCTGCTCAACGCCGATGGGGCCGGCGCCGCCGCGGCGCTGGAAGGCCGGTTGTTGCCCCCCAGCAGGCGGGTGACCGACGCAGCGCTGCCGGAGGCCGCCACCACCGTGCCGGCATGGGCCGGCACGGGCAGGGGCGAGCTGCCCAGGCGCAAGGCCCAGAAGGTCGCACTGGCCGCAGCCAGGGCCCAGATGACGAAGGCACCGAGTTTGGCGAACATCGTCCCATTATGATTCAAGGCCCGTCCAGAGGACATCTTGTCACCTGGGGGTGTGGTGCCCGCGCTATGCTGTGCGCAGGGCACGGCGTGTGCCGCCTCCTGCTGGTGGACCTGAACCTGCGAGATCCATGACTTCGACCCTGACCCCCTGGCGCCATCGCGCCGCCCGTGCCGCCCACCGCGGCTTCACGCTGATCGAGCTGATGGTGGTGCTGGTCATCATCGGCATCCTGGCCGCGCTGATCGTGCCCAACGTGCTGGACCGGGCCGACGACGCCCGCGTGACGGCGGCGCGCACCGACGTGAACAACCTGATGCAGGCGCTCAAGCTCTACCGCCTGGACAACCAGCGCTACCCGAC
>CAZKGD010000180.1:0-3783 GCA_964552215.1 uncultured Caldimonas sp. | reverse complement strand
GTTGACGTCTTTGGCCAGAGAGAGCCGAGGACGCAACCGCCACTTTGCGTCACCTCGGCGCAACGGTCGCAAGCAGGCTGATCGCAAGCAGGCTGGATGAGCGACTTTAATGTTTATGTCAACTACGGCAAGCGCCTTCACCTGCAAACCACCAATTCCGTGCGAGACGAGAACCCGGGCGTCCATTCCCAAGGTCTGCGAGAACTGGCGGTGACGAACTGGAACTGACAAGACTTGCCTCTCCGTGCCCCGGTCCACTCACGGGTGCAGCAGGCCAACCGGTCAACGGAACGCGCTCAACCAACGAGAGTGGCAGCATGAAAGTCTGAGTTTGTGCCAAGCAAGCCCCGCGACGGCTCGGCACCTGGCCGAGCGGCCCTACAGGGCCGGCGTTGCGCCGCTTAGCCAGCATCGGCCACACAACTGCCCTGCACAGCGACGTATTCTTTTCCGTCGGCGCAGACTTGTCATCCGCGCGGTGAGACTTCTACTACAGCGTGGTGAACTGGCCCATCATGCCGGCGTCCTCGTGCTCGAGGATGTGGCAATGAAACATGAGGGGCGTCGCCGAGGCGACCTCGGCCGTTTGCACCGCGACCCGCACCGTCTGCATAGCCTCGACGACGAAGGTATCTCGAAGACCTTGCTCGTAGATGGGCGGCGCCAAGGCGGCACGCGTCAGCATTGACATCTTCACGCCGTGCACGTGCATCGGATGCGCCATATTGGTCGCATTGGTAAACGTCCAGACTTCCACCGAATTCGCCGGTACGCTGAAGTCGATTCGACCGATGTCGAAGCTTCGGCCGTTGATCGTGAAGGCCCCGCCCATCATCCCGCCGTCCAATCTGAAGGTGCGGTTGATCGCACCCGGTCCCGCGACGACCGCTGCCGCTGCAGGCAACGTGTTCGGTGGCGACGAGATGGAATTGCTCTGCTTTGGCAGAGACACGCGAATCCTCATGGCCTCGACCTCCGTCGCGCCCCCGGCGTTGCCCATTCCCATCCCTCCCTGCGCGGTGCTGGCGTACAGGGGCACCTCCTGCCCCGCCGGCATTGCACTGAAGTCGACCAACACTTCAGCGCGCTCTCCAGGCCCCAACGCAAGCGACGGGCGCGCAACGGGAACAGCCAGCAGTCCCGCCTCGTTGGCGACCTGCAGCAAGGGCAGTGAATTGCCAAGCCGCAGCACCAGCGCACGTGCGTTGCAGCCATTGAGGAGCCTGAACCGCACCCACTGACTCGGCGCCCGCCACACCGGAGCCAACGCTCCGTTCACCAGGAGAACGTCGCCGGTGTAGCCGTTGGTTCGGTCGCTGGCTGACAGCGTGTAGTCGATCTGACCCGCTGCAGTGAATCGCTTGTCCTGGAGCACCAGTGCCAGGTCGTCCACTCCCCATGTGTCCGGCAGTGTCGAGCGCGCCATCTGCGCGTCATCGACGATCAGCAGGCCCGCGAGACCCATGACAACCTGGCGACCGGTCGAACCGTGGGCGTGAGGGTGAAACCAGCAGGTCGACGCAGCGTTGGCAACTGTGAAGCTGGCGGTCCACTGCGCCCCTGCCGCGATGACCTGATGCGGGCCTCCATCCGCCTCCGCAGGTACCAGCAGACCATGCCAGTGGACCGTGGTGTCCTCGCCAAGATTGTTTTGCACGTGCATTGCGACGTTCTCGCCCTTGCGCAATCTCAATGCCGGGCCCAACAGTTGGCCGTTGTAGCCCAACGTGGCGGCCGCAACGCCGGAGCGAAAGGTAGTCGTTCCCGCCTGAGCGACAAGTGAGAAGTTCCTCGTGCCAGCCGCATCTACAGACCCGTCGACCATGGGGATGATTGGCAGGTCGGCCCCCTGGGACGCGGGACTGATCAGAGGCGTGACCACCGACTCGTGACCCGAGGCACCCCCGCCACATCCGGACATCTGAAACAGTGGGATGCCGGCCATGCCACACAGCAGACTACGTCGGCCGGCATCAATCGGGCCATCGCTGTTCGCCTTGAACTTGTTCATCGCGAGTCTCCGTGAGAGCGAGTCAGTCTATCCGTCCTTGCTTATGGCTCTCTTTGGCAGCGGGCGACCGAAGGCGCGTGGTCCGTCCCCTGGCAGGCGTTCGGCTCGCTGTCGACCGAAGACGCCTGGGTGTGCAGATGACCGGGCCGTCATCCCAGGGACAGTGAACTGTCGGCATCGTGGGACTAGATTTCTCGGCGCGTCTGGGACCGATCCACTTCCCCACCCATGGAGGTAGCCATGAAACTGAGACTCACGCAACTTGCCGCTGTTGCGCTCTTCGCAGCAGTCACCACTTCGCCTGCCCACGCAGGGCATGCCGCCAAGGAGGCCGCCAAGCAGGTGATCGCTCTTGCCGATGGTGGGGCGCTCTACCTGTTCGACGACGGCCTCATGGCGAAGGAGGACCGCTATGGACGAGCGACCAGCGTGAAAGTCGGGACGGTGATCGAAACGAAAGACGGACGCAAGCTCACCATGACCAGCAATGAGGTCGCCAGGCTGAGCCAACTGCTGGACCTGGACCACCGCGGATAGCGCACGCGACGATCGACGTCGCCTTCAGAGCGCCCGAGGGCGCGAGTTCACGTCTGGCCTGAACGGACGTGCGCTCACGCGCCACCCAGGAGCCCGGAAGCAGTCAGCCAGGATAGCTGGCAAACGTCGAAGCCTGCCCGGCAAGATCGATCAGGAGTACCTGATAGGGCTGGGAGCGGCCCGGAACCGCCATGCCGGGCGCTGACACGGGCATGCCAGGCACCGACAGGCCCAAGGCCTTCGGCCGGGTTGCCAGCAGTCGCTCGATCTCTGCCGCTGGCACATGTCCTTCGATCACGTAGCCGTCGGCGAGGGCCGTATGGCAGCTGCCAAAACGGTCGGGCATGCCCAGGCGCCGACGTTCGACCGACGCGTTGCGCACATCCAGCACGGCAACCGTGAATCCGGCCTCGCGAAGGTGCCCGACCCAGACCGCGCAACAACTGCAGGTGCGGCTCTTGAACACCTGTACCTCGGGCTTCGGGTTCGCCGCCAGCGCCAAGCCTGGCAGCGACACGCCGATCGCTACCAAGCTCTCCAGAAGTTCTCTGCGTCTCATGACACCATCCTCACGCGGCCGCTGAAGAGCCCAAGGCTTCCTGCGTGGGAGAAACCGGGGCAGAACGCGCTTCCCTCCTGAGCTGCCATTGCTTGACCAGCGCATAGAGCGCCGGGATCACCCCGAGCGTCAGTACGGTCGACGAGATCATGCCGCCGACCATCGGCGCCGCGATGCGACTCATGACCTCCGAGCCAGTGCCCGTGCCCCACATGATCGGCAGCAGGCCGGCCATGATGGCCACCACCGTCATCATCTTCGGACGCACGCGCTCGACCGCCCCCTCCATCACCGCGCTGTACAGGTCTGCCGGGCCTGGCAGCCGCCCTTCGCCGCGGCAGCGCTCCCGCACTTCGGCCCAGGCATGGTCGAGATAGATCAACATCACCACGCCGGTTTCCGCCGCGACCCCGGCCAGTGCGATGAAGCCGACGGCAACAGCCACCGACAGGTTGTAGCCCAGCCACCACATCAGCCACACGCCACCGACCAAGGCGAAGGGCACCGACAGCATCACGATCAACGTCTCCGTCAGCCGCTTGAAGTTCAGGTAGAGCAGCAGGAAGATGGTCAGCAAGGTTACCGGTATGACGATCTTCATCTTCTCGACGGCACGCTCCATGTACTCGAACTGGCCGCTCCAGGTGATGTAGTAGCCC
The DNA here is from genome assembly GCA_964552215.1 of uncultured Caldimonas sp. Taxonomy (GTDB): domain Bacteria; phylum Pseudomonadota; class Gammaproteobacteria; order Burkholderiales; family Burkholderiaceae_C; genus Caldimonas. The sequence continues at coordinate 17 of CAZKGD010000180.1, read as the reverse complement.
GGCGGGAACTTCACCTG
>CAZKGD010000179.1:0-3951 GCA_964552215.1 uncultured Caldimonas sp. | reverse complement strand
GTCGATCTGCTCGGTGGCGAAGGCTCGGCTCCTGGCCTGCATCTCGTCGCGCGGCAGGTTGCGGCCATGCAGTTTCTCGATGGCGTTCTCGATCGGCAGGCCGTGGCAGTCCCAGCCGGGGATGTACTGCGCGTCGAAGCCGGCGAGCTGACGTGCCTTGACGATCATGTCCTTGAGCACCTTGTTGACGGCATGCCCGATGTGGATCTTGCCGTTGGCGTACGGCGGGCCGTCGTGCAGGATGAACTTCGGCTTGCCACAGCGGGCATCGCGCAGCTGCTTGTAGATCCCCTGTTCGTCCCAGGCCTGGGCCCAGCCCGGCTCGCGCTTGGGCAGGTCGCCGCGCATCGGGAAGGGCGTGTCGGGCAGGTTCAGGGTGGCTCGGTAGTCTTTGGCGTCGCTCATGGTCGTGGGGCGCGCGCAAGGCGCTTCAGGGTCTCGGGCCCCAAGGGGGCGGGGCAGGCGGGGGCCCGGTGTCGCCGCGCAGGGCAGGCGTCAAATTCGGTCGCGCGTGGTCTGGCGGCGCGTCTGGCCGTGCAGCGAGGCGAAGTAGGCGCGCGCGTTGGCCACGTCACGGTCGATGGCGGCCTTCAGGGCCTCCAGCGTGTCGTAGCGCGCTTCGTCGCGCAGTTTGTGCAGCAGTTCCACCCGGGCGATTTTACCGTAGCCCCCCTCGATTCCCAGGTGGGCGGGCCAGTCGAGGCAATACACCTCCAGCAGCACCCGGCCGCTGTGGTCCACCGTGGGGCGCAGCCCCAGGCTGGCCACACCGTCCAGGGGATCGTCGGTCAGCCCGTAGGTGCGTACGGCAAAGATGCCCTGGGCGGCCGCCTTGGGATGGGGGAAACGCAGGTTGAGTGTGCGGAAACCCAGGTCGCGGCCCAGCTTGCGGCCATGCACGATGTGGCCGCTCAGGCTGTAGGGGCGGCCCAGCAGGCTGGTCACGCGGTCCATGTCGCCGGCGGCCAGGGCCTCCCGCACGGCCGAGCTCGACACGCGCAGGCCGTGCACTTCGTAGCTCATCATGCGGGCCACGTCGAAGCCGCGCTGTTCGCCCAGCCGGTCCAGCAGGGCATAGTCGCCGGCCCGCTTGGCGCCAAAGCGGAAGTCGTCGCCCACCAGCACGTACTTGGCACCCAGCCCGTGCACCAGCACCTCGTCGATGAAGGCTTCGGGTGCGAGGCTGGCCAGCCGCCGGTCGAAGGGCAGGACCACCACCTGGTCGATGCCGCAGCGCTGCAGTTCGGTGAGCTTGTCGCGCAGGGGAGCGATGCGCGCCGGGGCCATCTCGGGCTTGCCCAGCGCCTGGGCAAAGTAGTCCCGCGGATGGGGTTCGAAGGTCAGCACACAACTGGGCAGGCCGCGATGCTGGGCTTCGTTGCGCAGCAGCGCCAGCATGGCCTGATGGCCGCGGTGCACGCCGTCGAAGTTGCCGATGGTCAGGGCACAGGCGCTCGCCAGGCCCTGGTGGTGGAAGCCGCGGAAGACACGCATATGGAAGCCGATTATCCGCCGCCCGGCCCGAGGATGTCCTGCGGCCCCGCCAGCCAGCGCCACTGGCCCGGGGCGAGGTCGGCCGGGAGGGCCAGGGCGCCGAAATGGCTGCGGTGCAGTTGTTCCACATGGTTGCCGGTGGCCGCCACCATGCGCTTGACCTGGTGGTACTTGCCCTCGGTGAGCGTCAGGCGCAGCGAGCGCTCGCCGGTGGCTTCGCAGGCCGCCGCGCGCACGGGCAGGGGATCGTCGTGCAGCACCACGCCGCCGAGCAGCTGGGCGACCTGTCCGGGCGTCACCGGGTCGGCGGTGAGGGCCTCATAGACCTTCGGCACATGCTTCTTCGGGGAGGTGAGGCGGTGGATCAGCGCGCCGTCATCGGTGAGCAGCAGCAGGCCGGTGGTGTCCTGGTCGAGCCGGCCCACGGCCTGCACGCCGCGCGTGCGCAGGGGGCCGGGCAGCAGGGTCATCACGCTCGGCCAGGCCGAAGGCTTCTGGGAACACTCGTAGCCGGCCGGCTTGTGCAGCATCACCAGGGCCTTGGCATGGAAGGGCCAGTCCTGGCCTTCCACGGTGAACACGAGGCCTTGTGTGTCGACCGTTTCGCCCGGGTCATCGCAGACCTGGCCGGCGATGGACACCTCACCGGCCAGGATGAGGGCATCGCAGTGGCGCCGGGTGCCAAAACCCTGGCTGAAGAGGACGTCGCGCAGTCGCATGATGGGGGGCTGAAAACGAGACAGCCGCCCGAAGGCGGCTGGCCGGTGTGCAGTGTAGCCTCGCGATCAGGCAAACACGCCGGCGGTGTCCTGCATGCGCTCCGACACCTCGCCCAGGTGATGGAGGGTGTCGCCGAAGCTCAGCTCCAGGCAGGTGAGGTGCTTGAAGTAGTGACCCGCGATGTACTCGTCGGTCACGCCGATGCCGCCATGCAGCTGGATGGACTGCTGGCCCACGTAGCGCATCGACTGGCCGAGCTGCACCTTGGCCTGCGAGAGGGCGCGGCGGCGCTGCTCATGAGGTTCGCCCAGCTTGAGCGTGGCGTAGTAGCTCATCGAGCGCGCCAGTTCGAGCTGCATCTTCATGTCGGCCACGCGGTGGCGCAGGGCCTGGAAGGTGCCGATGGCCACACCGAACTGCTTGCGGGTGTTGAGGTAGTCCACCGTGATCGCAAAGAGCTGGTCCATCGCTCCCACGGCCTGGGCGCACTGGGCCGCGATCGCCACGTCGGCCATGGCTTCCAGGGCCTTGAGGCCGTCGGCCGGGCCGGCCAGCAGGGTGGCCGGCGTGTTGGCAAAGCTCACCTCGGCAGCGCGACTGCCATCCTGGAGCTCGTAGCCTCTCGTGCTCACACCCGCCGCGCTGCGTTCCACCAGGAAGAGCGCAATCCCCTGAGCCTCGTCGTCGGCACCCGAGACGCGGGCGGGCACGAGGTAGGCGTCGGCCTGGTCGCCCGCAGGCACCACGCTCTTGGCACCATTCACGCTCCATTGGCCCTTCGACTCGGTCGCGCGGGTCTTCACATGGCGCAGCACATGGCGGGCCTCGCGTTCCTGGTGGGCCAGCACCACGAGGGCCGAACCTTCGGCGATGCGCGGCAGCCAGGCCGACTGCACCTCGGCACTGCCATAGGCCGCCAGGCCGCTCGTGGCGACCAGCGACACGGCGGCGTAGGGCTCGAGCACGATGCCGCGGCCCAGTTCCTCCATCACCACCATGGCTTCCACCGGGCCGAAGCCCATGCCGCCGTGGGCCTCAGGGACTGCCAGGCCCATCAGGCCCAGCTCGGCCATCTCGCCCCAGGCCTCGCGGGAGAAGCCGCCCGCCTTGACGATGCCGCGACGGCGCTCGAAGTCGTAGGCCTTGGACACCCACTTCTTGACGGCATCGCGCAGTTGTTCCTGGTCGTCGGAAAAATCGAAGTCCATCTCACACCCCCAGGGTCATCTGCGACACGATGTTGCGCTGCACCTCGTTGGAGCCGCCGTAGATCGTTGTCTTGCGCATGTTGAAGTAGGTCGAGGCCAGCGGCGCGCAGTGCATGGCACCGACATAGTCGCCCTGCCAGCCGGCTTCCATGGCCTCGAAGATGAAGGGCAGCGCGTAGGGGCCTGCCGCCAGCATCATCAGCTCGGTGTAGCGCTGCTGGATTTCCGAACCGCGGATCTTCAGCAGGGCCGCCACGTCCAGCGCCTTCTTGCCGCCGCGTTCAGCCGACAGCACACGCAGCACCATCATCTCCAGGGCGACGATGTCGACTTCGAGCTGGGCGATCTGATCGCGGAAACGCAGGTCGTCGATGAGCGGGCGTCCGCCGGTGCGCTCGGCCTTGGCGATGCGCTTGAGGCGTTCCAGCTCACGCTTGGCGCGGTTGACGTCGGCGATGTTGGTGCGCTCATGGGCGAGCAGGTACTTGGCGTAGGTCCAGCCCTTGTTCTCCTCGCCCACCAGGTTCTC
>CAZKGD010000178.1:0-4092 GCA_964552215.1 uncultured Caldimonas sp. | reverse complement strand
GGACCGGCTCGATTACTCCAAGGGCATCCCGCACCGCGTGCGCGCCTTCCGCGAGTTGCTCAAGCACTACCCCGAGAACCGCAACAGCGCCACGCTGATCCAGATCGCTTCACCCACGCGCGAAAGCGTGGACGCCTATGCCGACATCCGCCAGGAGCTCGAAGGCCTGTGCGGCGCAATCAACGGCGACTACGGCGAACTCGACTGGATGCCGGTGCGCTACATCCACCGCACCGTGGCGCGCAAGCGCATCCCGGGCCTGTGCCGCGCGGCCGACGTGGGCCTGGTCACCCCGCTGCGCGACGGCATGAACCTCGTGGCCAAGGAGTACATCGCCGCGCAGAACCCGGAGGACCCCGGCGTGCTGGTGCTCTCGCGCTTTGCCGGCGCCGCCGAGCAGCTCAAGGAGGCGCTGCTCGTGAATCCCTATGACGTGCACGGCACGGCCGAAGCCATCCAGCAGGCCTTGCGCATGCCGCTGGCAGAGCGCCAACGCCGCCACCAGGCCCTGCTGGCGCGCATCCGCGAACACGACGTGCACTGGTGGCGCCGCCGTTTCCTCGACACGCTCGCCCAGGCTGGCGACTGATTCTCACCGAAAGGAGTTCTCCCGCATGAACGAAGACCTGATCGCCGGTGCCGGTGCCCTGTGGAGCAGCCTGGGGCAATACACCTCCGTCGTCGTGCGCATCACGATCATCGCCGTCGTCGCCTGGATCGTGGTCGGCGTGCTGCATCGGGCCATCCGGGTCTTCCGCGAGCGCCTGACCGCGCGCATCGACGACCGCGAGGCCGTCAAGCGGGCCGAGACCCTGGGGCGCGTGTTCCGCTACATCGTCAGCGTCGTGGTCACGCTGATCACCGCGATGCTCATCCTCTCGGAGCTGGGCGTCTCGGTGGCGCCCATCCTGGGTGCGGCTGGTGTGGTGGGCTTGGCCATCGGCTTTGGTGCACAAAGCCTGGTGAAGGACTATTTCACCGGCTTCTTCATCCTGCTGGAGAACCAGATCCGCCAAGGCGACGTGGTCCAGTTGGGCAGCCAGGCCGGCGTGGTCGAGGAAGTGACCTTGCGCTTCGTGCAGCTGCGCGACTACAGCGGCAACGTGCATTTCATCCCCAATGGCACCATCAGCGTGGTCACGAACATGACCCGCGGGTTTGCGAATGCCGTCATGGACATCGGCGTGGCCTACCGCGAGGATGTCGATCAGGTCATGGCCGTGATGCACGAGGTGGCTGCCCAGCTGCGCGCCGACGAGACCTTCGGGCCACGCATCCTGGGCGACCTGGAGATGGCCGGTGTGGACCAGTGGGCCGACTCCGCCGTGGTGATCCGCTGCCGACTGCGCTGCCAGCCCATCGAGCAATGGGGCGTGCGCCGCGAATACCTGCGCCGGCTGAAGAAGGCCTTTGACCAGGCCGGCATCGAGATCCCCTACCCTCACCTCACGGTGTATGCCGGCGAGGGCAAGGACGGCAGCGCGCCGGCCTTCCGTCTGCACACAGCGCCCATCGAGGCCACCCCCGGCGCACGGACCTGAGGGTGTCCCCGGGGCACCGCCCCTCACCAGCGGGTGTCGGTGGGGAAGTGGTAGGCGTCTTCGTGGGCCTGCAGTGGCGCCTGGGCCGCGGCGGCAAAGGCCTTGTCGTCCGGCGGCAGGCCGAAGCGGCGGATGTGCGTCTCCAGGGCGCTCAAGCGCGCCTCCAGGGCCAGCAGCCAGGCCGAAGGACGAGCTGGGAACAACGAAGACAAGGCCAGCAGGCGCTGGCCCCAAGGCAGAGGGGGGGCCTGAGGGTCGTGCAGCACTCGCCAGGCGCGGGCCAGCTCATCGGCGTCGACAGCCCACTGCCCGAGCGCATGCCGGACAGGGGAAGGCGACGGTGCACGTGATGAGGGCGTTGTCATTGTTCTTGGCAGCAAACGGGGCGGGCGCCGCGGAAGGCCCCCATTGTCTGTATCGGTGTCGAGGAATCATTCGGGTTTACCCCTGACCCCCCCTTCAGTGGGTGCCGGTGTGAGACGCCCTGCACGGCGCGCGGCCACCTCAACCCTTGCGTGGCTCTGGAGGCTGGCGCGAACCTAAAATAGGGAGTTTGTCCGCGTTGCGGCACTCGGTTGTCAACGCGCCCGCGGAGGCCCCCATGCTCTTCCCCCAGGAATTCGACGTCATCGTCGTCGGCGGCGGCCACGCCGGCACCGAGGCCGCACTGGCGGCCGCCCGCATGGGCTGCACCACCTTGCTGCTGACCCACAACATCGAGACGCTGGGGCAGATGAGCTGCAACCCGTCCATCGGTGGCATCGGCAAGGGCCACCTGGTCAAGGAGGTCGATGCCCTGGGCGGCGCCATGGCCGCGGCCACCGACGAGGCCGGCATCCAGTTCCGCATCCTCAATGGCTCCAAGGGCCCGGCGGTGCGGGCCACCCGGGCCCAGGCCGACCGCATCCTCTACAAGGCCGCCATCCGTCGCCGCCTGGAGAACCAGCCGAACCTGTGGATCTTCCAGCAGGCGGTGGACGACCTCATGGTGGAAGGCGACCGCGTGGTCGGCGCGGTGACGCAAGTGGGCGTACGCTTCCGCGGCCGCAGCGTCGTGCTCACGGCCGGCACCTTCCTGGATGGCAAGATCCATGTCGGCCTGCAAAACTACAGCGCGGGCCGCGCCGGGGACCCGCCCGCCGTGTCCCTGTCGGCCCGGCTGAAGGAACTGAAGCTGCCGCAGGGGCGGCTCAAGACGGGCACCCCGCCGCGCATCGACGGCCGCTCCATCGATTTCTCGAAACTCACCGAACAGCCCGGCGACCTCGATCCGGTCCCGGTGTTCAGCTTCCTGGGCGACGCCTCCCAGCATCCGCGCCAGGTGCCCTGCTGGATCACCCACACCAACGAACACACCCACGCCATCATCCGCTCCGGCTTCGATCGCAGCCCGATGTTCACCGGCGTGATCGAAGGCGTGGGCCCGCGCTACTGCCCCAGCATCGAGGACAAGATCAACCGCTTTGCCGACAAGGACAGCCATCAGATCTTCCTCGAGCCCGAAGGCCTGACCACCCACGAGTTCTACCCCAACGGCATCTCGACCTCCCTGCCCTTCGACATCCAGCTGGCGGCCGTGCGTTCCATGCCCGGGCTGGAGAACGCCCACATCCTGCGGCCGGGCTATGCCATCGAGTACGACTACTTCGACCCGCGCGAACTCAAGCCCAGCTTCGAGACCCGCGCCATCGGCGGCCTTTTCTTCGCCGGCCAGATCAACGGCACCACCGGCTACGAGGAAGCCGCGGCCCAGGGGCTCTTCGCTGGCATCAACGCCGCGCTGCAGGTGCAAGGCCGCGAGCCCTGGCTGCCCCGCCGCGACCAGGCCTACCTCGGCGTGCTGGTGGACGACCTCATCACCAAAGGCGTGTCCGAGCCCTATCGCATGTTCACGAGCCGGGCGGAGTTCCGCTTGCAATTGCGCGAAGACAACGCCGACCTTCGCCTCACGGAGGTGGGCCGCGAACTGGGCCTGGTGGACGACACGCGCTGGGACGCCTTCAACCGCAAACGCGACGCGGTTTCACGTGAAACAGAACGCCTGAAGTCCACCTGGGTGAACCCACAGATCCTCCCCGCCGCGGACGCCGAGCGGCTGGTGGGCAAGGCCCTGGAGCACGAGTACAACCTCACCGACCTGCTGCGCCGACCCGGCGTGAGCTTCGACACCCTGGCCGAGGTGGCCACGATCGCCAAGCCCGAGGCCGGTGTTTCACGTGAAACGCTGCGCGCCGAACTCGGCGAGGCCCTGGCCGACGCGGTGATCGAGCAGGTGGAGATCAGCGTCAAGTACGCGGGCTACATCGACAAGCAGAACGAGGAAGTGCAACGGGCGCTGGCCTACGAGCACCTCAAGCTGCCAGCGGAGCTGGACTATGCGCAGGTGACGGCCCTGAGCCATGAGGTGAGACAGAAGCTCAGCAAGCATCGGCCCGAGACCCTGGGCCAGGCCTCCCGGATCTCGGGGATCACGCCGGCGGCGATTTCGCTGTTGCTGATTCATTTGAAGAAGGGGCGGTTCAGGGGGTTTGGGGAGGAGCGGGCGGCCTGA
>CAZKGD010000177.1:0-4146 GCA_964552215.1 uncultured Caldimonas sp. | reverse complement strand
GCGCGGCCGCGATCTACTCTCTCGGGCGCTCGCGCTCTGGCCGCGAGGGTGAGTTGACCATCTTTGATCATCTGTAGATCGCTACGTACTAGCTTGGGGCACCTCAACATGGCCGTTACCAAAGAGCAGCTCGACCGAGCACTGGAAGCATGGCAGATCGCCAAAGATCGGGCGATCTTGGAACAGAAGGCTTGGGGAACATTGACCCAAAACCACGGTGCATTGATTTCCTCCTTGAGGGCATTGGGTCACGGCTGGGCCTCGGCTGAGGCTGAGTTCGAAAAGCTGTCGGAAGCGCATCGGGAGGCCTTGGTTACTGCCTTCCAGGCAATGGACGAACGATGTACGGAGTACCAGAAACTGCGGGCGACATTCCTGGGAAGGGCCTAGCAGTACAGCCCTGGGGAGGTCGAAGGGAGCAAGATGTCCGAGAAGAAAATGATCAAACTGAGCGACTTGGAGGCACGCCAGGGCAGCCCTCGCCAAAGCTTTGCGGACGGCCGCTACGTCACCACGCGCAGCGCGCCTCGCAGCGGTGGTCTGTCGACGGTGTACCAGGCGACTGACCTTGAGACCACTACCAAGGTCGCCGTGAAGGTGTTTCGTAGCGAGGGACGCACGGACGACGTCATCGAAGAGTCGTTCCGCCGCGAGGTGCAGGCGCTGTCCGATCTCGGCCACCCGCACATAGTCCGGATTCTTGACTCCGGTCGTGACGACGACCACGGTGTGCACTTTGTCGTCATGGAGTGGGTCGAACGGGACTTGGGCTCCGTGATGGCACCGGCGAGGTATCCCGACTGGGAGAGCTACTACGGCGGCGTGGGCAAAGGAGTTCTGGACGCTCTGGCATTCGCACACACACGCTCAACCGCTCACCGCGACGTCAAGCCCTCTAACGTCCTGGTCACTGAGCAAGGGGTGGTGAAGCTCTGCGACTTCGGGATCTCCAAGATCCGTACGTTCCTGGCACCTGGTGTCACTCTGGCGCGATTCGCATCAGCACCTTACTCACCGCCGGAGGCGGACGACGGAAGCTACAGCTACAGCCGCGACGTTTTTGGTTTTGCGGCGATGAGCGTGGCTGTGCTCACTGGGAAGAAGCCAGTCGAGTACGCCGACCTCGCTGTGCTGCTGGAGGAATCGCCCATCGAAGAGCCGATCCGGCGCGTCCTTCGGCGGTGCCTGGACCTTGAGCGCCCGGAACAACGGCCAGCCAATGCCGGCCTGCTCCAAGCCGAACTCGAGCAGGCGACGCCAGCACCCGCGCGCGCAGCGCTCCCGGAAGTCCTGCTGGCACTAACAAACAAGGTGCGCAGCACGGTGGAGTACGACAAGGGGCTCCGTGGAGCAATGGGGGAGCGCTTCATCGAGCGCGATCTAGAAGGCGCGCGGATGGAGGAGATTCCAGCCACCCCCGACAAGCCAGGCCGAAGCTTCCGCGTGTACGGAGGTACCTATGGGTACATCGCCGTGCGCGAAGACGCTGGCAACCGCCTGCTGTTGGTGTCGGCGCTCGAGTACCAGCCGTCCGATCTGGAGCGCCGGCGGGGCAATGCGGCGGACCCCGAGGTGAGATTCGTCCACTCCGGCGCGACCAACCAAGCCTCCAGCGATGCACTTGGCGCCCTGCTAGATCGCCTTCTTGCCTTCACGGCAGACCAGAAGGAGCGGTGGCTTGAGCAGCGAGGGCAGGAGTTGTATCGGAAGTGGGTGGACCTGCTCAGCGCGAAGACCGAACTTGAACGTGGTCGGCGTCTCCGGCTGCCATACGTGGACCGTGGGCCGGCAGGTGAGTTCGTGCGTCTGAAGATGAGGCCGGGAGTGGACCCGTCCGGCATGGTCGGTCAGGACGTATTCATTCCGGCTGGCGAGCAAGGCGAGTTCCGAGGCAAGGTCATATCCCGGACAGAAGATGGAGTGCTCATGCGCCCCAGCGTGCGTAACCGCATGGACGCAGGCGCAACCCCTGAGGAGGGAGTCGTAGAGACTGACACCACCAAAACCGATGCCGCGTTGGACAAGCAGAAAGCGGCAGTGGATGCGGTGCGATACGGTCGCTCAGTGAATCCGGCGCTCGGCGGCTACATCGTCAGCCCAGACAGTGTCCCGGTTCCACCGGCGGTGGAGGTGCCCTTCATCAACGCGCAACTCGACGAAGACAAGCAGGACGCTGTGCTCGCCGCGCTCTCTGGACCGCCACTCTTGCTTGTTGAGGGTCCGCCGGGAACGGGTAAGACCACCTTCATCACTGAGTTGGTGCTTCAGACATTGAAGGCGAACCCGAACGCCCGGGTACTCCTCACTTCGCAGACCCACGTTGCACTGGACAACTCGCTGGAGCGAATCGTCGGGCAAGGCGCCATTCCCGTGGACGCTGTCCGCATCGGGCAGGACGACGACGATCGCATCGCCGCCTCCGCCCGCAAGCTCATGCTGGACACGAAGCTTCCCGAGATGCGCAAACGTGCGCTCGCCGCCGGCCGCGCTTTCATGGAACGCTGGGCCCAGGAACACGGCCTGAACGTCAAGGACATCCGCCGCGTCATGGCAATGGAGCGTCACGGCAAGCTCAAGACGCGCCTGGAGGCAGCGGAGCAAGGCTTGCTAGAACTAGAGCCGCAGCTTGCCAAGTCGGCGCGTGCCGGCTTGAGCGCTGAGGAGGAGTCGGAACTTGAGGACCGGTTCAAAGGGTTAAGCAGAGATCGCGACCTGCTGGAAGGACTGCTCAAGGAATCGTGGAAGGATCTCTCCAGCCACATTGAGTCCAAGGATGAGTTGAAGGAGTTCGCAGAGTGTCCAGCCGCTGACCTCCATGGATGGGCCGAGGCCTACTCGGACGGAACGCCTGCCGGGGGTCAGCTAAAGGAACTGCTTCAGGTCCACACGGACTGGGAGGCTGCGTTCGGCCGTAGTCGCGACTTCCAGGCTGCCGTTATCGCAGCCAGCCAAGTTGTGTCGGGGACTTGTCTCGGTGTGATGAGCATTCCGGGCCGCTCCGAGATCACCTACGACCTGTGCATCGTGGACGAGGCGTCGATCGCCACGCCTACCGAGGTGCTGGTTCCGATGTCGCGGGCGCGTCGCACAGTCCTGGTTGGCGACAGCAAGCAGCTTTCGCCATTTCAGGACCCGGACCTGAGGACGATGGGGCTCCTGGAGCGCTACGACCTCAAGCCGGAGGATCAGAAGGCGACGCTCTTCAACCACCTCGCGGCCAACCTGCCTGCAGCGCTGAAGAAGTCGCTCACCTCGCAGCACCGCATGCTACCGGCCATCGGTGATCTGATCTCGGAGTGCTTTTATCGTGGTGAGCTGCGGAGCATTGAGCGTGCGCCGGCGGCTCATCTGGCAGGCGTCATGCCGCGCCCAGTGACTTGGTACTCGACCGTGCGCAAAGCCAATCGCGGATCAAGCCCGCAAGCCAAGTCGTACTACAACGACGTGGAGGTTGAGATCGTCATCGGATTGCTCGCGCGCATCGATGCCTGGATGCAACGGGGGCGCCACAAGGACAAACGGGTGACGGTTGCGGTCCTGACGGGGTATGACCCGCAACGGACGCGCCTGCAGACTGCGGTGCAGACTAAGGGCCGGCATTGGAAGAGCTTCTCGGAGATCTTCGTCAACGTCGTAGATGCGTTTCAGGGGCGCGAGGCCGACATCCTGGTGTTCTCCGTTACCCGCTCTGACGCGAAGGGGCTGGGCTTCCTGCGAGAGATGGAGCGCATCAACGTAGCGCTGTCTCGTGGCAAGGAGTTGCTGGCCATCGTCGGCGACCATGGCTTTTGTCAGGCCGCTCAAGGGCCGACGAACCCTCTGCGTGACGTCATTGACTACATCCGTCGCAACCCGCAGACTTGTGCGCTTGAAGAGGTGCAGCCATGAGCCTCGAGAGCGTCCTTGAGGTAGCCGCGCGCGCCAGGTCGGGCTACGACTTGGTGTCGTTCAAGGAAGCTGGGCTGCCGGTCTTTGTTCTCAGGCTGCGCATTCTTGTCCTTGAACGCAAGCCGATCAGCCCCATCGAAGAAGCCGTCCTGAAGGCCGTGCGAGCCGGCCTAACTGCGCCGGCAAGCATTTATGAGTTCCTGGGGCTGCCCAAGGCCGTGCTCACGCCTGTCCTCGTTGCGCTCAACACCACGGAGC
>CAZKGD010000176.1:0-4166 GCA_964552215.1 uncultured Caldimonas sp. | reverse complement strand
CGCGCCTGCAGCCGCGCTGCTTCTACGACCTGGTGATCGAGGTGGCCATCGTGCGACCCGGCCCCATCCAGGGCGGCATGGTCCACCCCTACCTGAACCGGCGCCAGGGCAAGGAGCCGGTGAGCTACCCGAGCGAGGCCTTGAAGGAGGCGCTGGGGCGCACCCTGGGTGTGCCGGTGTTCCAAGAGCAGGTCATGCAGATCAGCATCCTGGCCGCCGGTTTTACGCCGGGCGAGGCCGACGGGCTGCGCCGCTCTATGGCGGCCTGGAAGCGCAAGGGGGGGCTGGAGAAGTACTACGCCAAGATCGTCGACGGGATGACGGCACGAGGCTACGAGAAGAGCTTTGCGCAGGCGATCTTCGAGCAGATCAAGGGGTTCAGCGAGTACGGCTTTCCGGAGAGCCATGCGGCCTCGTTTGCGCTGCTGGTCTACGCCAGCTGCTGGATCAAGTGCCACCACCCGGCGGAGTTTGTGGCGGCGATGCTCAACAGCCAACCGCTGGGTTTTTACTCCCCCAGCCAGTTGGTGCAGGACGCCAGGCGCCACGGTGTGGAGGTGCGGCCGGTGGACGTGATGGCCAGCGCCATCGACTGCACGCTGGAGGGCCTGCCAGGGCCCCCGGCGGTGCGACTGGGGCTGCGCATGGTGGACGGGCTCAAGGGCGCTTCGGCGCAGCGCATCGTCCAGGCCCGCGGCCAGGCCCCCTTCGAGAGTGCGGAGGATCTGGCACGGCGGGCCGGGTTGGAGCAGCACGAGATGAAGCTGCTGGCGGCGGCCGATGCCTTGCAGAGCCTGAGCGGCCATCGCCGTCAGCAGGTGTGGGATGCGGCCGCGCTGCGCTCCACCCCGGTGTTGCTGCGCGAGGCACCAGTGCATGAAGAGATCCTGGAGCTGCCGGCGGCGCCGGAGGGTGAGGAGATCGTCTGGGACTATGCGTCACTGGGGCTGACGCTGCGGCGACATCCGCTGGCGCTGCTGCGGCCGAAGCTGGCCGAGCTGGGCTGGATGTCGAGCCAGGAACTGTGGAACCTGCCCAACGGGCGGCTGGTGAGCGCCTGTGGCATCGTGACCTTGCGGCAGCAGCCGGAGACGGCCAACGGGACGATCTTCGTGAGCCTGGAGGATGAGGACGGCACAGTGCAGGTGATCGTCTGGAAGCGGCTGCGCGAGCGTCAGCGGCGGGAGTTGTTGCACTCGCGGCTGATGGGGGTGCGCGGGGTCTGGCAGCGCGAGGGGGAGGTGCGCAACCTCATCGCCGGGCACCTGGAGGACCTGACGCCGCTGCTGGGGCGGTTGGCGACGGAGAGCCGGGATTTCAGATAAGGATCCATGTTGACTGTTCCATCGACCGCGGGGCGAGAGCGGCGCCTCACTCAATAGCCAACAAGCAAACCCTGAAAAGCGTCACGGACGTTTGTCAAGCCACCCTGTGGCTAGTACAGGATACTCAAATGACTCACAAAAATTCGGTGGTTTTTGGTTCGTCGATGCTATACTTAAAGAGTGATAGACAAATGGACCTTCGAGAATAGCGAGAGCCCTAATGTCTAACACTGTTACCCGCCGTGTAGGTGGCTTAGTTATCCGCCGTGTAGGCGACTTGTTACCCACCGTTTAGGTGGCTTACCTATCCACCGTTCAGGTGGACTGCAGCCCGGCGGCCTCCGCCGGGCTGTTTCTTTTGGCTCTACCCAAAAGCTCGAACCAAAGCGGGCGAAATGAATACTCCACTCCGGACGGTTTCTTCGCAGTCCCTGCACCAAGTGAACCAGGCATATCAAGCAATCTCACTGACATTTAACGGTCAGCCAGAACAGCAACAGTCTGAGACTAATTCTCAGAAGCTCTTTGGTATGCCTGGTTCACTTGGTTCATATAAACATGCTACATGAAAGGCAAGGGCCTTGGCTTGCCCTTGGATCCCTTCAGCGCTTAATGCTAGGTATTTGCTAGAGGGTAAGCTGGCGTCGCGGCAGGACAACGTTGACCAGCCTGGGATTCCCTCCTTTTTGCCGCGGGCGCTGCTCGGCAAGCTTGGGTTGCTTGGCTTTGAGACTCTTCCAGAAGGCAGCCGCACTGAGGTACCTGATGCCGTTCTCGGAGCACCATGCCCGGTACGCCGCGAAGACACCCTCCTTCAGCGTCCGGCAATCTCCATCGACTGTCACATCGCACTCGTGCATCCACGCCACAACGGAGTCCGTTTCGAGCATGATTTCTCGTTGCGCAGTGCGCATTGCTTGAGGCAGCACGTGGTCGAATCGCCCCCTCTGCAGAAGCCGCAGCAGCCCCTCAAGCGCCCAGTTCAACACGCCTGAGAGTTCGTTGCGAATGATTCGCTCGCCTAGGCCGGGGTCACGCTCCCGCTCGGGGATCGTGGCGCCGAACGGCACGATGTCCCAGCGCCGCCAGAAGCCCGTGGAGTGATCCCTGATCGCTGGCGGGTGGTTCCCGCAAGCGATCCACTTGGCACGCAACGAGACACTCACGACAGACTCGTACTTTCGGTTGATCGACAAAGGATCCCCAGAGATCATCTTCTTGAGTGTCTGCTCGTCGATGCGTCCTCGTGGCACCTCGTCTGCGAAGATCAGGCTCGCGCCCAGCACAGCACTTCGTTCGAAGCCCCCCAGCTCGTCGAGCGAGACACTCGCCCACCGATGGTGCATCGCACGAACGATGCTCGCCAGGAGCCCCTTCCCATTCGCGCCGTCACCGATCCAGAGTTGAGCTCGCTGGAAACGCACGTCCGGCAAGAATGTGTACCCGATGTACTCTTGCACTCGGGCTCGGACCTCACGGTCAGGAAGCGCCCTAGCCACAAAGGTCTCAAACTCAACAGCCGTTGAGCTTGGGTCATATCGGCAGTTCAGCACATGTCGCATGCCGAGAGATCGATCCGCCGGCCGCAGCGTCGCGCCGGCTGCGTCGACGATCACGTAACCGTTCTGAACGGGTATCACCGTGCACTCGGGCGCCGCAGGTAGCTTCGGCAGATGTAGGAGTGCGGCCTTGACTGCCTGCTTTGCGCAGCTATCGCTGGCATGTTCAGGCATCTCATGCTCCAGTATCCAGCGATAGGCATCCTTGCGTGCGTCATGGTCCCCCATCGTTTCCCAGTGGGTCCCCGTCCATCGGCACAGTTGCTCTGACTCGACGCAGTAGTCGCGCGACCGTTCCAAGTGTGCCGCGTACCGATGCGGCTCGAAGGGCTGGCTCTTTGCTGCACCAGAACGCTTCGATGTCCCACCTGCAGATGCGGAACGAGGCAGTCTAGATACCGGGAGGTCCGCCAATCGGGGCGCTGCCAGGTGGCGGACGTTTTGATACTTCGGAGAAGCGAACTTGGCGTCGCCTCGGAAGTCGCAGATGGCCGGCGTTCGCGTATCGGCGCCAGCAGAATAGTTGTAGTTCTTAGAGTTCATAGAAAGGTATGGGGCCCCCCTCTGGATTTCGACAAGAGGAGCGGCCAAGTCGTTGTTGTCCTTCGACGCTATCCAAGCATCGAACAGACATGTCATTGAAGATGTGGGCTGTCGGGTGAGTGAGATCACCGATCTGTCCGACTCCTGAAAGGAGCCCGGCTTGGGTCGCCAGTCACCACTATTTATCCTCGGGCCTTCTGAAGGCTCGGTGGACTGTTCCATTGCTCAAGCCACGTGCTTGAGAAGCAGCATCATTGCGGCCTTGCCGCACAAAGTCAGGGATCTTCCGCGAGTCCCTCTTCGCATACAGAACCTCCGCTGTCGCTTTATTAGCGTCATCACCATCACTGGAGAGACGACGCAGCCGCTGCGACCTGAACGGAGATGTTGCCCGCACGCGCGGGCAGAGTCGCTGACGCCCCCAGGAACTTCCTTTCGGAAACCCCATAGTCTAGAAGGGTACGCGACTCAAAGAATGTCGGCTGCATGCCCCGTTCGGGCCATGCAGCCTCAAGATTGAAGCCAGCGACGCTCGCGACTGAGGGTAGTCGCTCAAGACGCTGGACTGAATGCGTGCAGCAGTGTTAAAGAACATTCTCGACGCCCGCAGGCAGACGGCCGCAATGTGACAATCCTCACATCGGCAAAGGCATTCGGGGGCATGCGAGTCCCTAGGACTCTAAGCAACAGTGCCGATGGGCCGGCTACCGTGCTACAGAAGACGCAATATACCCAAGGT
>CAZKGD010000175.1:0-4211 GCA_964552215.1 uncultured Caldimonas sp. | reverse complement strand
GCGCCGGCGATGCCCCAGTGACGGTGTTGCTTTCCACACGAAACGACATGGAGCCTCGCAGACTCATGACGAACAACTCCCTTCACTTCAATGGTTCACGAACGGCGTAAATAAGATTGGAGCAAGAACTGCCTCCAAGGTTCAGCGCGGTGCCTGCAACAGGCGGGTCACGTCCAGACGATAGGCCTGCCAGGCCGGCAACGCCGCGCTGACCCCGGCCAGCGCCACCGTGGCCATGACCACCGCCCACTGCCCGCTGGCCCAGGCCCAGCCGGTCAGCGCGACAGATTGCCGAGCTTCCAGCCACCACCCTAGCAAAGCTGTCAAGCCGTGGCCAAGACCGAGCCCGATGGCCAGCCCGCCGGCCGCAAGCCACAAAGCCTCGGCCACCACGACGGCTGCCACACGGGAAGGGGGTGCTCCCAGCATCCGCAGCATGGCCAGATCGCCCGCGCGCTCACGAACGGCGTGGTACAGGCCGATGAAGACCGACAGCCCGGCCACCGCCAGCAACACCGCCCCGAAGCCACGCAGCACTTCGGTGCCCACGCCCACCATGCGCAGCAGGCGTGCCGTCTCCAGGGCCGGAGAGGCTGATTGCAGCCCCGCCTCGGCATTGATGAGCCGGGGCAGGCTCACGGCTGCCAGTGGGCTGCGATAGCGCAAGAGCAAGAGCGTCACCTCGCGCTCGGCTTCCAGGTAGCGACGATCTTCGTCGTCCAGCGCGGTGGCGGCCTCATGCACCTCCCAGACGGATTCGGTGGCAGTGAGGATGAGCCGGTCGATCACGCTGCCCGTGGGCGCCAGTACCCCCACGACGGTATACGGCGACTCACCGTGCGGCTCGCCGTCGCCGCCCAGCCCGTGGACACCCACGAAGCGTTCGCCCACGGCCAGACCGGTGCGTCGAGCAGCCTCGGCACCGACCACTGCCTCCAGCGGCGCCGCCCATGGCCGCCCTTGTGCAAGCCGCGCACCACGATCCTCCAGATAGGCCGGCTCGGTGCCCACGATGCGGTGCCCGCGGTAGCTGTCGCCCAGCGAAATCGGGATCACCGAGGCGACCAGCGGATGGGCGCGCCAGCGCTCGATCGACTCGGCGGGAATGTTGCCCGTGGGCACATCCAGGTGGAAGACACCCGAGAGAATGATCTGCATCGGGCTGCCCTTGGCGCCCACCACCAGGTCGATCCCCGCAAGATCGCGCTTGAGCGCGTCTTCCAGCTGCTGGCTCACCAGCAGCACCACGCTTACCGCCGCCAGGCCCAGGGCCAGCAGCAGCAGGTTGAGCACGGTCACGAGCGGACGCGCCCAGAGATAGGTCCACGACAGGCGGGCAAGGTTCACAGGCACAGCTCCACCGGCGATGCGGCTGCCAGCGTGTCCATCACCCGACGGTCGTGCGTGGCCACCACCAGCGTGGCGCCCCGCGCCTGCGTCATGCCTTGCAAGAGGCTCAGCACGGTCTGAGCCGCATCGTCGTCCAGGCTGGCGGTGGGTTCATCGGCGATCACCAGCCGCGGACCGCGCAGCAGGGCTCTTGCCAACGCCACCCGCTGGGCCTGCCCCCCGCTCAGTTCATGCGGCCGCCGCCCGGCCACTTCGGCCACCCCCAGCTGGTCCAACGCGGCCAGGAGGGCCTCACGGTCCATGGAGCGCTCGGCGGCAGCCCACCCCACCAAGGCCAGGTTGTCCAGCACGCTCAGGCTGTCACTCAGATGCAGGCGCTGGGGCAGCACCCCCACGTGCCGGGCCCGCCAGGCATCGCGCTCCCGGGGGCCGAGCGAATGCACCGCCACACCGTCCACGTCGAGCCGCCCCTCGGCGGGCGTCAGGAGGGCGGCCAGCAGCGCCAGCAGCGTCGACTTGCCCGAGCCCGACGCCCCTCGCAACAACAGCAAGCCGCCGTCGGGGAGTTGCAGATCTGGAAAGCGCAGCAGTGGGCCGCGCGCGTAGCGATAGGCCAAGCCCTCCCAGACGATCATCCGCGGCGCACCTTGTCCGCAAAGGTCTGGCGGAACTTCTCGACCTTGGGCGCCACGACGTGAGCGCAATAGCCCTGGTTCGGGTGCTTCAGGAAGTAGTCCTGGTGATAGGGCTCGGCCGGCCAGTAGTTGTCCACCGGGGCCACCTCGGTGACGATCGGGTCCTTCCACACACCGGCCGATGTCAGCTCAGCGATCATCGCGCGCGCCACACGCTCCTGGCCGGCGTCGTGCACATAGATGCCCGACCGATACTGCGTGCCCACGTCATGGCCCTGCCGGTTCAGCGTGGTGGGATCGTGGATCACGAAGAAAATTTCGAGGATCTCGCGCAGGCTGATGCGCGCCGGGTCGAAGCGCACGCGCACCACCTCGGCATGGCCGGTGTCGCCGGAGCACACCTGCTCGTAGCTGGGGCTGTGCCAGCTGCCGTTCGAATAACCCGACTCCACGTCGAGCACGCCTTCGACACGGTCATAGACGGCCTCCAGGCACCAGAAGCAGCCTCCGGCCAGGGTGATCTCTTGCACTTCGGACATTGCCAGGCTCCCGCCGGTGGTGCACCGGCTCCGTGGTCCCTGCGGAACAAAGCGCCATAGCTTACCGAAGCCCCTCGTGCCGCTGGTCGATACCTTGTCTGAACTTCGGGGGCTTTCCTGCACAATCCTGGCGTTCCACCGACCGGATCCTGGCCCATGTCCGACAGCTTCGCACCCTACCTGCCTTATCTGCTTGCCGTCGTCCTGCCACCCGGCGTGTTCATCGTCCTGCTGCTGATCGGGCTGCGCCAGCTGCGCCCCCGGCGCGGCCTGGGTCTGGTGATCGTCTTCGTCGCCTGCGTGGGCCTGTGGCTGGGGTCCACCACCGGATTCGCCTGGGTGGCCCAGTCCTTTGTGCTCAAGGCCCCTCCGGCCCTGGGCCCCCTCGACCTGGAAGCCTTGAGAGAACAAGGCAAGGACCAGGCGAAAGGCGACCCCAAGGTCGCCATCGTCGTGCTGGGGGGCGGCCTGATTCCGCGATCACCCGACTATCGTCTGTCCGACCTCTCCCCTGCCGGGCTGCAGCGCCTGCGCTACGGCATCTGGCTGTCGCGCACCACCGGCCTGCCCCTGGCCTACAGCGGCGGCATCCCCTGGGGCCTGCCCTCCAGCGCCACACCGGAAGCTCGGGTGGCCGAGCGGATCGCGCAGGAAGAATACGGCGCCAAGCTGAGATGGGTCGAGGACAGCGCGCGAGACACGCGCGAGAACGCCGGGCGCACGATCGCCCTGCTCCGTCAGGCGGGTATCCGCAAGATCGTGCTCGTCACCCATGTGTGGCACATGCCGCGCGCCCAGCGGGCATTCACCGATGCGCTTGCCGGGACGGGGATTCAGGTGCAGCCGGCCCCGATGGGCCTGCTCAACCCGAGCCGCTCTGCCCTGGAGGCCTGGCTGCCCAGCGTCGAGGGCCTCATCGAGAACCGACTCGCCTGGCGCGAATGGCTGGGTCGGCTCGCAGGCCAATGAGCGCACGCCACCAATAGAAACCCCTCCGCGCCGACTGGCCGGAGGGGCGGTGGCTGACGCCACGTTTCGGGGCTCCGGAGGGAAGAAGTCCGGGGCTCCTTCGCGCAGAGACTGCGCATTGGAAACACCTGCGTCCTTGCAGGCCCTCCCAAGATACCGAACGCGCGGGGGCTTCGCCAGTTCTCATTTCCAATGAACCCCGGCCGCTTCATTGGCGGCCTCATTGGCAGCCTCATGGCGCGCCGCGCAGACAACCCCTAGCGCGCAAACAGGCGCTCGTACAGCGCCCCCATGCGGGCCTGCACCGCCGGGTCCATCGTGATCAGCCGCCCCCATTCGCGGTCGGTTTCGCCCGGCCACTTGTTCGTGGCGTCAAGGCCCATCTTGCCGCCCAGTCCCGACACCGGCGAGGCGAAATCCAGATAGTCGATGGGGGTGTGTTCCACCAGCGTGGTATCGCGCCCTGGGTCGGCCCGGGTGGTGATGGCCCAGATCACGTCCGTCCACGAACGGATGTCCACGTCCTCGTCGGTCACCACGATGAACTTGGTGTACATGAACTGACGCAGGAAGCTCCAGAGCCCGAACATCAGGCGCTTTGCATGGCCGGGGTAGGCCTTGCGGATGCTGATGATCGCCATCCGGTAGCTGCAGCCCTCGGGAGGCAGGTAGAAGTCGACGATCTCCGGAAACTGCTTGCGCAGGATGGGCACGAACA
>CAZKGD010000174.1:0-4264 GCA_964552215.1 uncultured Caldimonas sp. | reverse complement strand
TCGGCATGGCCGTGCGCGATGTCGATGGTGATGTAGTCGGCGCCCACGCCTTCGGCGGCCAGGCGGTCGATCACCGCGTAGTCGGTGGCCTTCACGCCCGAGCTGATCGAGACGAACAGGCCCTTGTCGCGCATGCTCTTGGCGTAGGCGACGTTGTCCAGGTCGAAGCGGTGCATCACGTAGAAGTAGCCGTTGGCGGCCAGGTATTCGCTGATGCGCTCGTCCAGCACCGTCTTCATGTTGGCCGGCACCACCGGCAGCTTGAAGCGGCGGCCGCCGAATTCCACCGAGGGGTCGCATTCGCTGCGGCTTTCCACGCGGCATTTGCGCGGCAGCAGCAGGATGTTGTCGTAGTCGAAGATTTCCATGGTCAAGGCTCCGGGTTGCAGTGGGGCGGGCGGCGCGTTGAGGCAGTGCGCGGCCCAATGGCTGCGAGCGCTTGATTTGGAGCCGGCCGGGTCCGAAACCGTCAGCGAGGGCGGTGGACACAAAAAACCGGGCTCCAACGTTTGGGCCCGGTGACACATTCTACGCGGATGCGTGCGGCGGCGTCAGGCCAGGTCCTGGGGGCGCACCGGCAGGCGGGTCGGGCGCTGGCCGGTCGCGTCCACCAGGGCGTTGAAGATCGCGCCCGCCCCGGCCACGATGGCCGGCTCGCCCGCGCCGGCTGGCGCTTCGGCGCTGGGCACGAGGCGGATGTCCAGCGTTGGCATGTCGGGCAGCCGCGGCAGGTCATAGCCGGCCAGGCCGGTGATCGCGGGGCGTCCCTGGGGGGCCGGCAGGGCCTCGTGCAGCACCATGGCCAGGCTCCACACCAGGTTGCCCTCCACCTGCGCCCGCACGCCGCGGGCATCGACCATGGCGCCGCAGTCGTGGTCGCACCACAGGCGGGTCACGCGGATCGCCTTGGCGCTCACCGCCACCTCGGCCACCGCGGCCACGTAGGCCATGCCCTTGTAGACGCCGCAGGCCACGCCGCGGCCCACACGTTCGCCCTCGCGGGCCGGGGGGCGCGGCTGCGCCTGCGCGCGCGCGGCCACCGAGCGCAACACCGCGGCCAGGCGCGCAGGCTCGGGCACGTGTTCGCTGGGGGTGCCGGGCTCCAGGTGGCGCAGGCGGAAGGCCACCGGGTCCTGGCCGCCCGCGCGGGCCAGGGCGTCCATGGCCGATTCGATGGCCAGCACATTCGGGGCGGCGCCCAGGCCGCGCCAGGGGCCGGTGGCCAGGCTCAGGCGGGTGAGCTGCAGCGACTGGCGTCGGCGCGGCAGGGCGTAGGGCGGCACCAGGCCGCGCGCGGTGCCGGGGTCGCCGACGAAGTCGGTGAGAGCCTGCATCCAGCGCGGCATGCCGGCCGAGGTGAAGATGATGTGGGAGCTGGACACCGCGTGCCACCAGTCGCTGACCAGCCCCTGGTCATCGAGCCGGGCGCGCACGCGGTGCGAGGCGGGCGGGCGGTGGAAGCCGGCGGTGAACTCGTCCTCGCGGGTCCACTGCAGCTTGACGGGCTCGCCCAGGGCCTTGGCAATGAAGGCCGCCTCGCGCTCGACCAGCGCCACGGTGCGCCCGCCGAAGGCACCGCCCATGCGCAGTGCGTGCACGAGGACCTGGTCGGCGCGCAGGCCATGGTCGCGGGCCAGCACGTCGCGCATGTAGAACGGGTCCTGCGTGCCGCACCACAGCTCCAGGGTGCCGTCGGCGTTGAAGCGGGCCACGGCGCAGCGGGGCTCCATCGCGGCGTGGGCGGCGGTGGGCACGTCCAGGCGCAGGTCGACGGTCCAGGGGCCCTCGGTCACGCCCCCGCTGTCCTTGGTGAAGCGATCGCGCGCCAGGGCGGCATCGATGTCCACCACCGCGT
This sequence comes from uncultured Caldimonas sp., assembly GCA_964552215.1. Classification (GTDB taxonomy): domain Bacteria; phylum Pseudomonadota; class Gammaproteobacteria; order Burkholderiales; family Burkholderiaceae_C; genus Caldimonas. The sequence continues at coordinate 2,409 of CAZKGD010000174.1, read as the reverse complement.
GGGGGTCGGAGGCCTCGGGCGGTGGGGTCCAGCGCACCCGCGCCGCCTCGCGCAAGGCCGGCAGGGCGCCGGGATGGTCGGCGACGATCACGGGGCCGTCCACCGCATCGAGCCGCAGCAGCGTCAGGAAGCCGGGCACGCGGGCGAGGGCGGCCTCGTCCAGGCCGGCGAGTGCCGGTCCCAGCTCGCGCCGCCAGGGGGGATGCAGGACGGTGACATGGCGCATGCCGGGCAGGCGGATGTCGGCGGCGTAGAGGGCGGTGCCGGTCACGAGCGCCTGTGCGTCGTGCAGCGGGGACGGTGCCTGCGTGCCTCGCGCGCTGCGGCTTGCGAGCAGGGCCGGGGCGCGCAGGGCCGCCGGGGGCACGGCTTCGGCGGGCAAGGTCAGCGGTGGCTCGGCCAGTCCGGCCAGGGGCAGGCGGCGCGACCCCAGGGTGAGCTGGCCTTCGGTCGTGATGCGGGCCTCGCCGGCATCGGTCCCCAGCCGGTCCGAGGCGCGTTCGATCAGGGCGCGGCGCAAGGTGGCGCAGGCCTGGGCCAGGGGCAGCAGCAGCTCGCGCACGGAATCGCTGCCCACGGTGGCCTTGAACAGGGGCACGTCGGCCGTGCGGGGCCAGGCCACGTCGATCAGCGAGGACGGCACGTCCAGTTCCAGCGCCGCGATGTCGCGCAGGGCGGTGTCGATGTGCTGCCCCATCTCCATTCGCACGCACCAGAGCTGGAACCGGCCTTCGGGCGTCAGGCGGATCCACCCCAGGGCCTGGTCGGCGCGCGGCAGGGGGCGCTTGGGGATGGGCGGCACGATGGCGCAGGCGCCCAGGCCCAGCGTGACGGTGAGGCCGAGGGCGCCGCTGGCCAGCAGCGTGCGGCGGCGCAGCCTGGGGCCTGCGGCGGGGCTCATCTGGAGGCTCCCAGGGTGGCCGCCGCGGCATGGATGGCGGCGCGGATGCGGTCGTAGGTGCCGCAGCGGCACAGGTGCCCGGCCAGGGCCTCGTCGATCTGGGCGTCGGTGGGCCGGGGATGGCGCGCCAGCAGGGCCGCGGCGGCCATGAGCTGGCCGCTCTGGCAATAGCCGCACTGCGGCACGGCCAGGTCGATCCAGGCCTGCTGCACCGCATGCAGGCGGCCACCTTCGGCCAGGCCCTCGATGGTGGTGATCCGGCGGCCGGCCGCTGCCGCACAGGGTGTGATGCAGCTGCGCACGGGTTCGCCGTCCAGGTGCACGGTGCAGGCGCCGCACACGCCCTGGCCGCAGCCGTAGCGGGTGCCGGTGAGCCCCTGGTCTTCGCGCAGCCACCACAACAGGGGGCGGGTGGCCTGGAGGTCGGGCAGGGCCACGGTCTGCCGGTTGAGGAGGGTGTTCATGCGGCTCACGATAGGCAGCGCAGGCGGCCTTGTCGTTATCCCAGGTTAACGCCGGGTGAGCAGGGGATGCGCTAAGGTCGCAGGCATGGACATGCGCGCTGCCGCCACGCCCCGGGCCCTGCTCGAACGCCTGGCCGAGGGCCCCCTGCCCGAGTGGGAGGCCTTCGAGCCGCGCATGGCCTGGCGCGTGCTGCAGCCCGGCGACGTCCTCTTCCAGGCCGACGCCGCCTGGCCTTGGGTGGCGGTGGTCGCCTCGGGCCTGGTGAAGCTCGTCTACCTGCGCGAAGACGGCCAGGAACGCATCAAGTCCTTCATCGACGGTGGCGGCTTCTTCGCCAGCCTGGCGGCGCTGCAGCCCCCCGGGCGCACCAGCTTCGCCGCGGTGGCCATGGAGCCCACGCGCGTGGCCTGCCTGCCCTATGCCGACATCCTGGCGCTGGGCGAGCGCCATCTGGCCTGGCAGAAGGCCTTGCGGCGTGCGCTGGAGTTCTATGGCCGACGCAAGGAGCAGCGCGAGCGCGAGCTCCTCACCCTGAGGCCCGAGGAACGCTACCGCCTGCTGCTGCGCGAGCAGCCGGCCCTGGCCGCGCGCGTGCCGCAGAAGGACCTGGCGCTCTACCTGGGCATCACGCCGGTGGGGCTGTCGCGCATCCGGGGGCGGGTGGGCCGCGAGTTGTCAGGGGGCGCCTCCTAGAATCGGGCCATGAGCCTGTTCCCATCTGATTCCGAGCCCGTCGCGGCGCCTCCCACGGCCCCGGCCGGCCTGCTGCAGCACCTCAACCCCGAGCAGTACGCGGCGGTGACGCTGCCGCCGCGCCACGTGCTGGTGCTGGCCGGCGCGGGCTCGGGCAAGACCAGGGTGCTCACCACCCGCATCGCCTGGCTGATCCAGACCGGGCAGGTGGGGCCGGGCGGGGTGATGGCCGTCACCTTCACGAACAAGGCCGCGAAGGAGATGCTCACGCGCCTGAGCGCGATGCTGCCCATCCCCGTGCGCGGCATGTGGATCGGCACCTTCCACGGCCTGTGCAACCGCTTCCTGCG
>CAZKGD010000173.1:0-4300 GCA_964552215.1 uncultured Caldimonas sp. | reverse complement strand
GGCCGATGTTCTTGCCGTTGAGCGCGGCCACGCACATGCGGCCGGTGTCGGTGCCGTAGACGCCAAACTCGCTGCGCAGGCGCACCATCTGTTCCTTGGTGAGGCCGGAGTAGCTGAACATGCCGATCTGCTCGGTGATGAAACCCATGTCCTGCTTGACGCCGGCGGCCTTGAGGCCGTCAACGAGTTGCTGGCGCATGGCCTTGATGCGCACGCGCATCTCACCAAGTTCTTTCTCCCACAGCGCGCGCAACTCGGGGTTGTTGAGCACCGCCGCAACCACCGCGCCGCCGTGCGTGGGCGGGTTGGAGTAGTTGGTGCGGATGACGATCTTGAGCTGCGAGAGCACCCGCTCGGCTTCGGCCTTGTCGGCGCACAGCACCGACAGCGCGCCCACGCGCTCGCCATACAGGCTGAAACTCTTGGAGAACGAGGTGGACACCAGGAACAGCAGGCCGGCGGCCACGAACTTGGCGATGACAGCGCCGTCCTCGGCGATGCCATGGCCGAAGCCCTGGTAGGCCATGTCGAGGAAGGCGGTCAGGCCGCGTTCCTTCACCACGGCGATCACCTGGTCCCATTGGGCGGGGGTGATGTCGTAGCCGGTGGGGTTGTGGCAGCAGGCGTGCAGCACGACGACGGTGCCCGGCGCCGCCGCGCGCAGGCTGGCCAGCATGCCGTCGAAGTTCACGCCGCGTTTTGCCGCGTCGTAGTAGGCGTAGGTGTCGACCTGGAAGCCCGCATTGGTGAACAGGGCGCGGTGGTTCTCCCAGCTCGGGTCGCTGATCAGCACCTTGGCGCCGGGGTTCAGGCGTTTGAGGAAATCGGCACCAATCTTCAAGCCGCCGGTGCCGCCCAGGGCCTGCACGGTGGCCACGCGGCCGCTCTTCACCGGCTCGCTGTCGGCGCCGAACACCAGGCCCTTGACGGCGCTGTCATAGGCCGCGATGCCGTCGATGGGCAGGTAGCCGCGCGCTGCGGGCTTGTCCATCATCGCCTTCTCGGCCGCCTGCACGCACTGCAGGAGCGGCAGCTTGCCGTTCTCGTCGAAATACACACCCACGCCCAGGTTGACCTTGCTGGGGTTGGTGTCGGCAGCAAACTGCTCGTTCAGACCCAGGATCGGGTCGCGCGGGGCCATTTCGACGGTGGAAAAAAGAGACATGGGATGGAGGTGTTGGTGGGAGGGCAATCCGGAATTCTATGCGGCTGCTGCCAGTCGTCTGGCCCGGCTGGTGGCGCCATGGCGCTGGCCCGGGTGTGAACTACTGCATGACCCTCCCACCGATGAGCGACGTCATTGCCCCATCCGCGGTGGTGGAGGTCTACGCCTTGGGGTATAGTCATTTTGACTGTTAACTTTTATTAACATTTGGCCTCTGGTTGGGGGTGACGAGCATGCAAACACATACGTCCGCATTCATCCGTCCGTTGGCAGCGGTCCTGGGCCTGGGTGCTCTGGTGCTGGGGTTGGCGGGTTGCGCCAGCACCGCTTCGCTGCCGCCAGCGCCCGCCAGTGCGGCGAAACCGGATTACGAGTACCGCGTGGGCCCTGGCGACACGCTGCAGATCACCGTCTGGCGCAACCCCGAGTTGTCTTCCGTGGTGCCGGTGCGACCCGACGGCAAGCTGTCCGCACCGCTGGTGGACGAGTTGGTCGCGCAGGGCAAGACCTCGCAGCAGATCGCCCGCGACGTCGAAAAGCTGCTGGGCAAGTACGTGCGTGATCCGGTGGTCACGGTGGTCGTCACGAGCTTCGTCGGCCCCTACAGCGAGCAGATCCGCGTGGTCGGCGCTGCGGCCCGGCCGCAGTTCCTGCCCTACAAGCAGAACATGACCGTGCTGGACGTGATGATTGCCGTGGGCGGCCTGACCGACTTTGCCGACGGCAACAAGGCCACCCTGGTGCGCGCTGCCGAGGGCAACAAGCACTACGGCGTTCGCCTGGACGACCTCGTCAACCGCGGCGACATCTCGGCCAACGTCGACATGCTGCCGGGCGACATCCTGATCATTCCCCAGGGTTGGTTCTGATGCCCATCGCGGCCTTGCCGCGCTGGCTTGCCGTGCAGCCCGAGCCGGCCCGCACGGTCCACAGCCGCCGCTGGCCGCAGCCTTTCACCCGCGCCTGAATGCAAGAACTCATCAACCAGATCACCACGACCCTGCGGGGCATGTGGAAGTACCGCCGCCTCGGCGTGTTCGTGGCGTGGCTGGTGGCCATTGCAGGCGCCGTCGGGGTGGTGCTGATGCCCAACCACTACGAGGCATCCGCGCGCGTTTACGTCGACACGCAAAGCATCCTGCGACCGCTCATGTCGGGCCTTGCCGTGCAGCCCAACGTGGACCAGCAGGTGGCCATGCTCAGCCGCACCCTCATCAGCCGGCCGACCGTGGAGCGGCTGGTGCGCATGGCCGATCTCGACCTGGGCACCCGCGACAAGGCAGAGCGCGAGCGCCTGATCGTCGACGTCACCCAGGCACTGGCCATCCGCTCCACCGGCCGCGACAACCTGTACACGCTCTCGTACCGCGGCGACAGCCCTGATCAGGCGCTGCGGGTGGTGCAGGCGCTCATGACCATCTTTGTCGAGAGCAGCCTCGGTGACAGTCGCACGGACTCCGAATCCGCCCGCCGCTTCATCGAAGAGCAGATCAAGAACTACGAGGCCAAGCTCACCGAGGCCGAAACGCGGCTGAAGGATTTCCGCCTGCGCAACCTTGAGCTGCAGTCCCAGGGCGGGGGCGACATGGCCACGCGCCTGGGCGAGCTCAACAACACGCTCAGCCAGGCCCGCCTGGAATTGCGCGAGGCCGAAAGCGCTCGCGAAGCGGCCCGGCGTCAGCTCGAGGCGGCGCGTTCGTCCATGCAGGCGGGCTCGTCCGGTCCGGTGGGTTTTGCCACACCCGAACTCGACGCGCGCCTGGACGCCCTCAAGCGCAACCTCGACGCCTTGCTGCAACGCTACACCGAGCAACACCCGGACGTCATCAACACGCGCAAGCTCATCGGTGAGCTGGAGGCTCAGAAGAAGCGCGAGATCGCCGAGTTGCAACGCGCTGCGGCTGCCAATCCCGGCCGACCGGTGATCGAAGGCAATCCCGCGCTGGTCGAACTCTCGCGCATCCAGTCCGCCGCCGAGGTGCAGGCCGCTTCGCTGCGTTCGCGCGTGGCGGAGTACGAGGCCCGGGTCGCCCGCGCCCGCCAACTCATGACGGCCGCGCCTCAGATCGAGGCCGAGCAGGCCCAGCTCAACCGCGACTACGAGGTCCATCGCAAGAACTACGAAGACCTGGTGGCACGTCGCGAGTCCATCACGATCAGTGGCGAGCTGGGCTCCACCTCGCGTCTGGCCGATTTTCGTGTCATCGACCCGCCGCGCGCCAACGACAAGCCGGTCGCGCCCAACCGCGTGCTCTTGCTGCCGGTGGCCTTGCTGCTCGCGCTCGGTGCCGGGGGTGGCGTGGCCTTTCTCATGAGCCAGGTGCGCCCGGTGTTCTTCGACGGCTCGTCCCTGCGCCATGCGGTTGATCTGCCCTTGCTGGGGGTCGTGGGCCTGGTGCGCAGCGAGACCGTGCGTCAGCGTGAACGGCGCAGCCTGCGTCGCTTCCTGCTCGCGCTGGTGGCGCTGCTGGTGCTGTTCGCGGCGGGCATGGTGCTGCTCACCTACCAGCCAACGCTCGGACTGTGAAGCCGACGAGACCAAGAGGCCGACATGTCCAGTCTGATTGAAAAAGCCGCACAGCGCCTGGAGCAGCTCCGCAAGGCCGGTGTCGAACTGAATTCCCCCCCGGTGCAACCAACGCCGACGCCGCCGTCCAGGGGGCCTGCGGCGGCCAGCAGCGGGGCCCCCGTGCGCCCTGAGGCGCCGGCTGCCCAGCAACCGGTGTCGCGTGCCGTGCATCTCGATCTTGACCGCCTGATGGCGGCCGGATACGTGACGCCCAACGCCCCGCGCTCGACGGTGGCCGACCAGTTCCGCGTCATCAAGCGGCCCCTGCTCGCGAATGCAGCAGGCAAAGGCGCCGTGGCCGTGCGCAACGGCAACCTCATCATGGTGACCAGCGCCTTGCCCGGCGAGGGCAAAAGCTTCACGGCGCTCAACCTGGCCATGAGCCTGGCCACCGAGCTCGATTTCCACGTCCTGCTGGTCGACGCCGACGTCGCGCGGCCGAGCCTGCGGCGGGTGCTTGATCTGCCGGCCGGCCCCGGCCTGATGGACCTGCTCGTCAAGCCCGATCTGCCGATGGCGGACGTCCTGCTGCGCACGAACATCGACAAGCTGAGCCTGCTGCTCAG
>CAZKGD010000172.1:0-4322 GCA_964552215.1 uncultured Caldimonas sp. | reverse complement strand
CCATCTGGCGCTTGACGCGGCCGCGGATGCGCTTCTCCACCTGCAGGATGTCGACCTCGTGCTCGAGCTGCTCGAGCAGGCGCTCCAGGCGCTTGGACACCGAGAACAGGTCGAGCACCGACTGCTTGTTCTCGAGCTTGAGCGGCAGGTGGGCGGCTATCGTGTCGGCCAGGCGGCCGGCGTCATCGATGCCGGCGATCGACGTGAGGATCTCGGGCGGGATCTTCTTGTTGAGCTTGACGTACTGGTCGAACTGCTGGGTCACCGCGCGGCGCAGGGCCTCGATCTCGGGCGACGGATCCGCCTCCGGAGGCACAGGTCGCACCACGGCCACGAAGTGCTCGCCGCTGTCGTCGATCCTGTCTGTGGTGGCTCGCTGCAGGCCTTCGACCAGCACCTTCACGGTGCCGTCTGGCAGCTTGAGCATCTGGAGGATGCTCGAGACGCAGCCCACCTCGAACATGTCATCGGCGCGCGGCTCGTCCTTGCCGGCGGCCTTCTGGGCCACCAGCATGATCTGGCGGCCAGCCTCCATGGCCGATTCCAGCGCCTTGATGGATTTGGGCCGGCCCACGAACAGCGGGATGACCATGTGGGGGAAGACCACGACGTCACGCAACGGCAGCAGGGGCAACTCGATGGGATCGGCGGGCAACACGGGATGTCCTGACATCTCAGACCTCTCTTTCTCAAGCCCGATGTGGGGCTCGAGCGTTCAATTGCAAGACCGGGACCCGGGGGCCGGGTCCCGCTCCTTCAGGCGCTCGCTTTGGCCTGCTCTCGATAGACCAGCAGGGGCTTGGTACTTTCCTCGATGGTGTGTTCATCCACCACCACCTTGGCCACCCCGTCCAGAGCGGGCAGGTCGAACATCGTGTCGATCAGGGCCTGCTCCATGATGGAGCGCAGGCCTCGAGCGCCGGTCTTGCGCGCCAGTGCCTTGCGAGCGATGGAGTTGAGGGCGGAGGGTCGGATTTCCAGTTCGACACCATCCATCGAGAACAGCTTCTGGTACTGCTTGACCAGGGCGTTCTTGGGCTCGGTCAGGATCTGCACCAGAGCGTCCTCGGTGAGCTCGCCCAGGGTGGCCACCACCGGCAGGCGGCCCACCAGTTCGGGAATCAGGCCGAACTTGATGAGGTCCTCGGGCTCGACATCGCGGAAGACCTCCGACAGCTTGCGCTCGGTCTTGCTCTTCACGCTGGCGCCAAAGCCGATGCCCGACCTTTCGGAGCGGTTCTGGATGACCTTTTCCAGGCCGTCGAAAGCCCCGCCGCAGATGAACAGGATGTTGGTCGTGTCGATCTGCAGAAAATCCTGGTTGGGGTGCTTGCGCCCCCCCTGCGGTGGCACCGAGGCCATCGTGCCTTCGATGAGCTTCAGCAGGGCCTGCTGCACGCCCTCGCCCGACACGTCACGGGTGATGGAGGGGTTGTCGGCCTTGCGCGAGATCTTGTCGATCTCGTCGATGTAGACGATGCCGCGCTGCGCCCGCTCGACGTCGTAGTTGCAGTTCTGCAGCAGCTTCTGGATGATGTTCTCGACGTCCTCGCCCACGTAGCCGGCCTCGGTCAGTGTGGTGGCATCGGCGATCACGAACGGCACGTTGAGCAGGCGCGCCAGCGTCTGGGCCAGAAGGGTCTTGCCCGAGCCGGTCGGGCCGATGAGCAGGATGTTGCTCTTGGCCAGTTCGACCTCGTCCTTCTTCCCGGCGTTCGCGCCCATGTGCTTCAGGCGCTTGTAGTGGTTGTACACCGCCACCGACAGCGTGCGCTTGGCGGCATCCTGACCGATCACATACTGGTCCAGGCTGCCCTTGATCTCCGACGGGGTAGGCAGGTCGGAGCGCGAGGACCGGCTTTCCGGGGCCTCCGCCGGCACTTCATCACGGATGATGTCATTGCACAGGTCGATGCACTCATCGCAGATGAAGACAGACGGCCCGGCGATGAGCTTCTTCACCTCGTGCTGGCTCTTGCCGCAGAAGGAGCAGTACAAGACTTTCTCGCTGGAAGAGCCTTTTTTCTCGGGCATGGTTCGGGACTCGGCTGGGGGTGCTTCGTTGGGATGATAAGTCAAAAGAAAACGGGGCCCGGGTGGGTAGAAAGGCCCCGTTTGCTGTCCTGTTTTTCGGACCGCCCGCCATGGGGGGCCCGCCGGGCGTTCAGCCCTGCTCGCGGCGCTCGAGCACCCGGTCGATCAGGCCGTAGGCCTGGGCGTCCGGGGCACTCATGAAGTAGTCGCGCTCGGTGTCGGCCTGGATCTTCTCCAGGCTCTGGCCGGTGCGCTCAGCCAGGATACGGTTGAGCTGCTCGCGGGTCTTGAGGATCTCGCGCGCATGGATCTCGATGTCGGTGGCCTGGCCCTGGGCGCCGCCCAGGGGCTGGTGGATCATGATCTTCGAATTGGGCAGCGCAAAGCGCTTGCCCTTGGCGCCGGCCGCCAGCAGGAAGGCACCCATACTGGCTGCCATGCCCATGCACAGGGTGGACACGTCGGGCTTGATGAACTGCATGGTGTCGAAGATCGACATGCCCGCGCTCACACTGCCGCCCGGGGAGTTGATGTATAGCGAGATGTCCTTGTCGGGGTTCTCGCTCTCCAGGAACAGCAGCTGGGCCACCACCAGGTTGGCAGTCTGGTCGTTGACGGGGCCCACGAGGAAGACCACCCGCTCGCGCAGCAGGCGGCTGTAAATGTCGTAGGCGCGCTCGCCGCGGCCAGATTGTTCGATGACGATGGGCACCATGCCCAGGTTCTGGATGTCCAGGGAGCTCATGAAGGCGATCCTTGCGAAGCGGAGGATAGGCAGACGACGTTGCAATGCAACGGTGATTATGGCCGCTTGGCCAAGCCCTCGCCGGAGGGCGGCCGGAAAATGGATCGGGGCGCCCGCCACCGGCGAAGCGCCCCGAGAGCGGCAAGCGCCAGACGGGCTCAGGCGCCCATCAGTTCGTCGAACGGCAGGGTCTTGTCCACCACCTTGGCGCGGGCCAGCACGAAGTCGGTGACGTTGTTCTCCAGCACCACAGCCTCGACCTCGGCCAGGCGTTGCATGTCGCTGTAGTACCAGCGCACCACCTCGTCGGGCTTCTCATAACTCTGAGCCATCTCCTCGATGTGGGCCTTGATCTGGTCGGGCTGGGCCTTGAGGTCGTTCGTCTTGACCAGCTCGGCCACCACCAGACCCAGGCGAACACGGCGCTCGGCCTGCGGCTGGAACATGTCGGCCGGGATCGGGGCCTTGTCCGCATCCTTGACGCCACGGGCCTTCAGGTCGGCGCGCGCGGCCTCGGTCATGCGCTCGACTTCACCTTGCACGAGGGCCTTGGGCACCTCGAGTTCAGCCACCTTCAGCAGGGCGTCCATCACGGCGCCCTTGTTGCGCGCCAGAACGCGGAACTTGACCTCACGCTCGAGGTTTTTCTTGATGTCGGCCCGCAGGGCCTCCACCGACCCGTCGACGATGCCCAGCGACTTGGCGAAGTCGTCGTTGACCTCGGGCAGCTGCTGGGCTTCGACCTTCTTCAGCGTCACAAGGAAGTCGGCTTCCTTGCCGGCCACGTCCTGGCCATGGTAGTCATCGGGGAACTTCAGCGGGAAGGTCTTGGATTCACCGGCCTTCATGCCGCGCACAGCCTTCTCGAAGGCCTCGAGCATGCGGCCCTCGCCCAGCAGGAACTGGAAGCCTTCGGCCTTGCCGCCTTCGAAGGGCACCCCGTCGATCTTGCCCTCGAAGTCGATGGTGACGCGGTCACCGTCGACTGCCGCTTCGGCGGCCGGGCGCTGATTGAACGTGCGGCGCTGCTTGCGCAGGATGTCCACGGTCTTGTCGATGGCCGCATCGCCCACTTCGGTGGTCACGCGCTCGACCTCGGCACCCGACAGATCGCCCAGCTTCACTTCGGGATAGACCTCGAAGGTCGCATCGAAGGCCAGTTCGCCTTCGGGGGCGCCGTCCTTTTCGGTGATGCGCGGGGCGCCGGCCACCTTCAGCTGGGCCTCGTTGGCCGCCTTGGCAAATGCCTCGCCGACCTTGTCGTTCATGACCTCGTACTGGACGGAAAAGCCGTAGCGCTGGGCCACGATGCTCATGGGCACCTTGCCGGGACGGAAGCCATCGGCCTTGACGGTGCGCGCCAGGCGCTTGAGGCGCGATTCGACCTCGTTCTTGATGACGTCGGCCGACAGCGTCAGCGTGATCTTGCGTTCCAGTTTGTCGAGGGTTTCAACAGTCACGGCCATGGTGATCTCTCTCGTTTGAATGTGGTGCGCGGGGGGGGACTCGAACCCCCACACCATCGCTGGCGTCAGGACCTAAA
>CAZKGD010000171.1:0-4426 GCA_964552215.1 uncultured Caldimonas sp. | reverse complement strand
TGGTCATGCCAGGTCTTTCAATCGTGAGCCGGGGCGCGCGCCAGCAGCATCGCATCCCCATAGCTGAAGAAGCGGTAGCGCTGCTCGATCGCATGCCGGTACAGCGCCATGATGTGCTCGTAACCGGCAAAGGCGCTCACCAGCATCATCAGCGTGCTCTTGGGCAGGTGGAAGTTCGTGATCAGCACGTCCACCGCGCGGAAGGTGAAGCCCGGCGTGATGAAGATGTCGGTGTCGCGGCTGCCGGCCACGAGGGGCCCTGAGACGGCGGCCGACTCCAGCGCCCGCAGGGTGGTGGTGCCCACGGCCACGATGCGTCCGCCGGCGGCGCGTGTGCGGTCGATGGCGGCCACCGTGTCGGCGCTCACCTCGAACCATTCACTGTGCATCTTGTGCTCGGCCAGGTTCTCGGTGCGCACCGGCTGGAAGGTGCCCGCACCCACGTGCAGCGTGACGTGGGCGGTGCCGACGCCGCGCTCGCGCAGCGCCGCCAGCACACCGTCATCGAAGTGCAGCGCCGCGGTGGGCGCAGCCACGGCGCCGGGTTTGGCGGCGAACACCGTCTGGTAGCGGCGGGCGTCGTCTTCGCTGTCGGCATGCGTGATGTAGGGCGGCAGCGGCACATGGCCGTGGCGCTCGAGCAGCACGAGCGGGTCCTCGGGGAAGCGCAGGTGGAAGAGCCCGTCGTCCGGGCCACCGCGGCCCAGCACCTCGGCATCGAAGGCCTGGGCGAAGCGCACGACACTGCCCGCCTTGGGCGACTTGCTCGCGCGCAGGTGGGCCCAGACCTCGTGGCCAGGCAGCACGCGTTCGATCAGCGCCTCGACCGCACCGCCACTGGCCTTGGCGCCGTAGAGCCGTGCCTTGATCACGCGGGTGTCGTTGAAGACCAGCAGATCCCCGGGACTCAGCAGCGCCGGCAGCTCGCGGAAGATGCGATCCTCCGGGGGGGAGGTGCGACCGTCGAGCAAACGCGAGGCGCTGCGCTCGGCGGCGGGTTGCTGGGCGATGAGCTCGGGGGGCAGAGCGAAGTCGAAGTCGCTCAGGGTGTAGGTGTGGGGCATGATGGTTGAGGGCCAGACCGACCCGTGCCAACGGTGAAGGAAGAAAGCAAGGGCAGAATTGTCCCATGTCCGAGGTCCGCGTCGAGCCGAAGAAGGAAAAGTCCGCCCCCCAGAAAGCCCTGGAGAAACTGGGCCTGGTGCGCGACATCGACCTGGCGTTGCACCTGCCGCTGCGCTACGAGGACGAGACCCGGCTGACCCGCCTGGCCGATGCGCGCGACGGCGACACGGTGCAGGTCGAAGGCCTTGTCACGCGCAGCGAAGTCGTGCTGCGCCCGCGCCGCCAGTTGCAGGTCACGCTCGACGATGGCAGCGATACCGTGCTGCTGCGCTTTTTCAGCTTCTACCCCAACCATCAGAAGACCCTGGCCGTGGGCCAGCGCGTGCGCGCCCGCGGCGAGCTGCGCGGGGGCTTCCTGGGCCGCGAGATCGTCCACCCCAGCTTCAAGGGCGTGGGGGAGGACACCCCGCTGGCCACCACGCTCACGCCGGTCTATCCCACCAGCGCCACGCTGCCCCAGGCCTACCTGCGCAAGGCCGTGGCCTCCGGACTGGGCCGGGCAGACCTCGGGGAGATCCTGCCGGCCGAGCTGGTGCCCAAAGGCCTGCCGCCCTTGCGCGAGGCCCTGAACTTTCTGCATCACCCACCCCCGCGCACACCGCTGGCCGCGCTGGAAGACCGCAGTCACCCGGCCTGGCAGCGGCTGAAGTTCGAGGAGCTGCTCGCGCAGCAGCTCTCGCAGCTGCTGGCCCAGCGGGAGCGGGCGCGGCTGCGCGCGCCGGCACTGCCAGCCCGCCGCGAAGGCCTGCACGAACGCCTGCTGGCCGTCCTGCCGTTCGCACTGACGGAGGCCCAGCGCCGCGTGGTGGAAGAGATCATGCGGGACATCGCGCGCGAGCAGCCCATGCACCGCCTGCTGCAGGGGGACGTCGGTTCGGGCAAGACCGTGGTGGCGGCGCTGGCCGCCGCGGTCGCCATCGACGCCGGCTGGCAATGCGCGCTGATGGCGCCCACCGAGATCCTGGCCGAACAGCATTTCCGCAAGCTCGTCGGCTGGCTCGAGCCGCTGGGGGTGGGTGTGGCCTGGCTCACCGGCAGCCTCAAGGGCAAGGCGCGGCGCGAGGCGATGGAACGCGTCGCCTCCGGCGAGGCACAGTTGGTGGTGGGCACGCATGCCGTGATCCAGGAGCAGGTCGAATTCGCGAAGCTCGGGCTGGCGCTCATCGACGAGCAGCACCGCTTTGGCGTGGCCCAGCGCCTGGAACTGCGCCGCAAGCTGCAGGGCCAGGCGCTGGAGCCGCACCTCCTGATGATGAGCGCCACGCCCATCCCGCGCACGCTGGCGATGAGCTACTACGCCGACCTCGACGTGAGCACCATCGACGAGCTGCCGCCCGGGCGCTCGCCCATCGTCACCAAGGTGTTCGCCGACGGCAAACGCGACACCGTGATCGAGAAGATCCGCACCGAGGTGGCGCAAGGGCGGCAGGTGTATTGGGTGTGTCCGCTGATCGAGGAAAGCGAGGCGCTGGACCTGCGCAACGCCACTGAAACCCACCAGCAACTCTGCGAGGCCCTGCCGGGCACGATGGTGGGTCTGCTGCATGGGCGTTTGCCGGCGACCGAGAAGGCGGCGGTGATGTCGCTGTTTGCCAGCGGCGAGATGAAGCTGCTCGTGGCCACCACCGTCATCGAGGTGGGCGTGGACGTGCCCAATGCCAGCCTGATGGTGATCGAGCACGCCGAGCGCTTCGGCCTGAGCCAGCTGCACCAGCTGCGCGGGCGCGTCGGGCGCGGCGCCGTGGCCAGTGTGTGCGTGCTGCTCTACACCGGGCCTTTGTCGGACACCGGCAAGGCGCGCCTGAAGGCCATGGCCGACACCACCGACGGCTTCGAGATCGCCCGGCGCGACCTTGAAATCCGCGGCCCGGGCGAATTCATGGGCGCGCGCCAGTCGGGTGCACCGCTGCTGCGCTTTGCCGATCTGGCCGAGGACGTCGAATGGCTGCAGATCGCCCGGCGGATCGCCCCCACCCTGCTCGATCGCCATCCGGACGTGGCCCGCTCCCACATCGCCCGCTGGCTGGGCACCAAGGCCGAGTACCTCAAGGCATAGCCCCAGGCTATCCAGGGGGCGCCAACGGGCGCACAATCACGCCATGGCCCCGATAGCTTTTTCCTTCGACCTTCGGAGGCGCCCGCAATGACCCTGACCGAACTGCGCTACATCGTCGCCGTTGCGCGCGAGAAGCATTTCGGCCGCGCGGCCGAGGCCTGCTTCGTCTCCCAGCCCACGCTGAGCGTGGCGATCAAGAAGCTCGAGGACGAGCTCGACGTGAAGATCTTCGAGCGCGGCGCCAGCGAGGTGAGCGTCACGCCCCTGGGCGAGGATATCGTGCGCCAGGCCCAGGCGGTGCTCGACCAGGCGGCGGCCATCAAGGAAATTGCCAAGCGCGGCAAGGACCCTCTCACCGGGCCGCTCAAGCTGGGGGTGATCTACACCATCGGCCCCTACCTGCTGCCCGACCTGGTGAAGAATGCCATCGAGCAGGTGCCGCAGATGCCGCTGATGCTGCAGGAGAACTTCACCGTCAAGCTGCTCGAGATGCTGCGCACCGGTGAGCTCGACTGCGCCATCCTGGCCGAACCTTTTCCCGATGCCGGCCTCGCGGTGGCGCCCCTGTACGACGAGCCCTTCATGGTGGCCGTGCCCAAGACCCACCCGCTGGCCTCGCGCGAGAGCATCACCTCGGAAGAACTCAAGCGCGAGACGATGCTGCTGCTGGGCACGGGCCATTGCTTCCGAGATCACGTGCTCGAGGTCTGCCCCGAGTTCGCACGCTTTTCCAGCGAGGCCGAAGGCATCCGCAAGAGCTTCGAGGGTTCCTCGCTCGAAACCATCAAGCACATGGTGGCCTCCGGCATGGGCCTGACGGTGGTGCCGCAGCTCAGCGTACCGCCCGAACCCCAGGCCCATGTGGTCTACGTGCCTTTCACGCCGCCCGTGCCCACACGCCGTGTGGTGCTGGTGTGGCGGCGCACCTTCACGCGCTACGAGGCCATCGCCGCGCTGCGCAACGCCATTTACGCCTGCGAACTGGCGGGTGTGCACAAGCTGTCCGAGTGATCTGTCCCTTCAAGGAGTTTTCATGGCCAAGAGCAAAACCAAGTCCAGCACCCTGCCGGTCAACATCGGCATCCCCGAGAAGGACCGCGCGGCCATCGCCGCCGGCCTGAACAAGCTGCTGGCCGACACCTACACGCTTTACCTCACCACCCACAACTTCCACTGGAACGTGACGGGGCCGATGTTCAACACCCTGCACACCATGTTCATGACGCAGTACACCGAGCTGTGGAA
>CAZKGD010000170.1:0-4476 GCA_964552215.1 uncultured Caldimonas sp. | reverse complement strand
TCACCACGCTGGTCTTGATCTCGCTGGTGGTGATCATCTGGATGTTGATGCCCTCTTCCGAGAGCACACGGAACATGCGGCTGGCCACACCGGCGTGCGAGCGCATGCCGATGCCCACGATGGACACCTTGCAGATCTTCGCGTCACCCACCACCTCGTTGGCGCCCAGGTGGGGCACGACCTTTTCCTTCAGCAGGTCGATGGTCTTGGCGTAGTCGTTGCGGTGCACCGTGAACGAGAAGTCGGTCTTGCCGTCGTGCGAAACGTTCTGCAGGATCACATCAACATCAATGTTGGCATCGGCCACGGCACCGAGGATCTGGTAGGCGATGCCCGGCTTGTCGGGCACGCCCATCACGGTGATCTTGGCCTCGTCGCGGTTGAAGGCAATGCCCGACACAACGGCTTGTTCCATGTTCTCGTCTTCCTCAAAGGTGATCAGCGTGCCCGACTTGGCTTCCTCGTCGAGGGGGATGTCCCAGGGGGTGAAGCTCGAGAGCACGCGCAGCGGCACGCGGTACTTGCCGGCGAATTCGACCGAACGGATCTGCAGCACCTTCGAGCCCAGGCTGGCCATCTCGAGCATTTCCTCGAAGCTGATGGTGTGCAGGCGGCGTGCCTCGGGCACGATGCGCGGGTCGGTGGTGTAGACGCCGTCCACGTCGGTGTAGATCAGGCATTCGGCCGCCTTCATCGCCGCAGCGATGGCCACGGCCGAGGTGTCCGAGCCGCCCCGGCCCAGCGTGGTGATGTGTCCCAGGCCGTCAATGCCCTGGAAGCCGGTGATGATCACCACCTTGCCGGCGTCGAGGTCGGCGCGCACGCGCTGGTCGTCGATGCTCTCGATGCGCGCCTTGGTGTAGGACGAGTCGGTGCGCACCGGCACTTGCCAGCCGGTGTAGCTGATGGCGTCCAGACCCTCGGCCTGCAGCGCGATAGCCAGCAGACCCACGGAGACCTGCTCGCCGGTGGCAGCGATCATGTCCAGTTCGCGGGCGTAGGCGGTGGTGTGGCTGGACGGTGCCAGCTCCTTGGCCAGGCCGAGCAGACGATTGGTTTCGCCGCTCATGGCCGAAGGCACGACCACCATCTGGTGGCCGGCACGGTGCCATTTGGCGACGCGCTTGGCAACATTGCGGATGCGCTCGGTCGAGCCCATCGACGTGCCGCCGTATTTGTGAACGATGAGTGCCATGGAAGTGCTGCGCGGAGTGGATGATCGGCAGGGTTTTGCGCCGCGATCGCAAACCCGATATTGTAGCGGCAGCGCCTGCTGGTTGACCTGCACCACCGCCAGCGGCAGTCCTGGCGGCAGGGGCCCCTAGAATCGCGCGCCATGAGCACGCTGGCCGAGATGCTGCGCCAATCGACCTGGGGTCGCAACCTGCCGCTGCCCGAGTTGGACCGCGTGGTCGCCGAATCCGGGGAACGCCAGATCCCGGAGGGCGGCCATGTCGCCCATGCGGGGCAGCCTGTCGAGCATTGGACCGGCCTCATCGACGGCCTGCTCAAGATGTCGGTTGCCGCACCCGATGGCAAGGTCTCCACCCTCACCGGCGTGAGCGCCGGCGGCTGGTTCGGTGAGGGCTCGCTCATCAAGCGCGAGCCAAGGCGCTACGACGTCATCGCCCTGCGGCCTTCGCGCGTGGCCCTCGTTCCCTACGCCACCTTCGAGCGGCTGCGCGCCACCCACCTGCCCTTCAATCACTACCTGCACAACCTGATGAATGCGAGGCTCAGCCTCTTCATCGGATTGCTGGAATACGACCGTCTGCTGGACAGCGACGCCAAGGTCGCACGCTGCCTGGCCATGCTCTTCAATCCCGACCTCTACCCTGAACCCAAGCCCTACGTGGACCTCAGCCAGCACGAGATCGGCTTGCTCAGCGGCCTGTCGCGGCAACGGGTCAATGTGGCCCTGCGCACTCTGCATGACCAGGGCCTGGTGCGGCTCGAGCACCGGGGGGTGACCGTGCTCGATCTGGAAGGTCTGCGCCACTTTGCCAGCGGACGCCGACGCTAGGGGAGCGGCTCCCAGCGCAGGCTCCACTGGGGGCGACCGGGCTCGGCCCAGGCGCGCGCATCCATGCCCAGCCCGGGCACGAAGAGAAGATGCCCCGCCGCGTCGTAGACCAGCGGACCCTCCCGGTGCCAGGCCGGCACGGCCGCAGCCTGGAACTGCTTTTTCAGCGCACGCGGTGGACGTGCAGCGCCGGCCTGAAACTGTTCTCCGCCCTGGCGCACGCGCAGTTCGATGCGTCTCAGACGCCCCCAGGGCACACCACCCTCCTGCACGCGCTCGACCGTCAGTGCGCCGCCCCAACCCGGCACCGTCACTGTCCCGCCCCCCCGCAGGCTCAGGCGGGTTGCTGGCAGGACCCGCGCCTCGGGATCGGTCACGGCCACGTCGGCCACCCATGACAGGCGGCCGCGATACAGCCGCAGTTCTCCCGCGGCCCAAGCCCAGCGCCTTGCAGAAACGCCGACCGATTCCTGCCAGAGACGCTCCAGGAGGCTGGCGGGTGGGCGATGCCCACTCACCCGGCGGACCCACACCCGCAAGGCGTTGCGGCCTCGGGCCGTGCCCAGGCGCCGGCAGGCCTGCACCTCCAGTCCCTGCCCCCCGTCGAGGGAGGCCAGGTCGAGTGTCGCCAAGTCCTCCAGGCAGGCTGAGGCTTCACCCGCCCAATTGGCTGCGTCGGCCAAGGCCGCTTCCGCCTGAGGGAAGGCCCCCACCAGCACGGGCCAGACTTGCCGGCGCAGAAGGTTGCGGGCATAGCGATCGTCGGCGTTGCTCTCGTCATCGACGTAGGCGAGCCCGTGCTGGGTGACGTAGGCTTCGATGTCGCTGCGCGGGCGGTTGCGCCAGGGCCGCAACCACGTCACCCCCTCGCGGGTCGCCGTCACGGGCATGCCGGCCAGGCCCGCCACCCCGCCTCCACGCAAGGCTTGCAGCAGGAAGGTCTCGGCCTGGTCGGTGCGATGGTGCCCGAGCAGCACGATGTCGGCACCGTGCTCGAGGGCCAGGCGACGCAGGGCCTGGTAGCGCGCGCGGCGGGCCACGGCTTCCACACTGTCGCCCACGCCTGGTTGGAGGTGCAGATGGGTCCAGGCGAGGGTCACGGGCCAGCCCCGGCGCTGCCACGCGCCGCACTGACGCTGGCAGTGGGCCAGCCAGTCGTCGGCCCTGGCCTGGAGCCCATGGTGAACGTGCAGCGCCACCACCCGCAGGCCCATCGTGTGAGCCACCCGCAAGGTGGCAAACAAAAGGGCCGTGGAATCACGGCCCCCGCTGTAGGCGACCGCCACCACGCCAGGCGCGGCAGCCGCAGGTTTCATCAGTGTGCTTTGGTGTCAGTGAAGCGGCCGTAGCTCTGCAGCCGCTCGTAGCGCCGGTTGAGCAACTCCTTGGGCTTCAGGTCGCTGACCTGACGCAGCGCATCATTGAGCGCGCGCTTGAGTTGGGCCGCCATCTGCTTGGTGTCACGATGCGCACCGCCAACGGGCTCGCTGACGATCTTGTCCACCAGACCCAGGGCCTTGAGGCGATGTGCCGTGATGCCCAGGGCTTCTGCCGCGTCGGAGGCGCGGTCGGCCGTCTTCCACAGGATGGAGGCACAGCCCTCAGGAGAGATGACCGAGTACACAGAGTACTGCAGCATCAGCACCTGGTCGCCCACGCTGATGGCCAGGGCCCCACCAGAGCCCCCCTCGCCAATGATGGTGGCGATGATGGGCACTTCGAGCTGGGCCATCTCGAAGATGTTGCGGCCGATCGCTTCGGACTGGCCACGCTCTTCCGCACCGATGCCGGGGTAGGCGCCGGGCGTGTCGACGAAGGTGAAGACCGGTAGGCCGAACTTCTCGGCCAGCTTCATCAGGCGAAGCGCCTTGCGGTAACCCTCCGGGCGCGACATGCCGAAGTTGCGCAGGCCGCGCTCCTTCGTGTCACGCCCCTTCTGGTGACCAACGACCATGCAGGGCTGGCCGTTGAAACGGGCCAGACCCCCCACGATGGACTGATCGTCCGCGAAGTGGCGGTCGCCGTGGAGTTCCTGGAACTCGGTGAAGATCTCGTTCACGTAGTCCAGCGTGTAGGGGCGCTGGGGGTGGCGCGCGATCTGCGTGACCTGCCAGGGCGTGAGGCTGGCGTAGATGTCTTTCGTGAGCTGCAGGCTTTTCTTGCCCAGGCGGTCGATCTCTTCGGAGATGTCCACCGCCGATTCGCTTTGCACGTATCGCAGCTCGTCGATCTTGGATTCAAGTTCGGCAATGGGTTGCTCGAACTCGAGAAAATGTCGTTTGCTCATCCCGGTGATCCCGACGTTGGACGAAGCGCCTCGCTGTGGTTCTTGATGTGCGCGAGACGAACGAATCCTAGTACTCCACGGGCAGTGGGTCCAGGCTGCGCCAAATGTACCATGTCGCCACCGAGCGGAAAGGGGCCCAGGCGTCGCCCACTTCCCGGGCCTCGGC
>CAZKGD010000169.1:0-4506 GCA_964552215.1 uncultured Caldimonas sp. | reverse complement strand
CCGTGCGCGGCATGTGGATCGGCACCTTCCACGGCCTGTGCAACCGCTTCCTGCGTGCGCACTGGAAGCTGGCCGGTCTGCCGCAGAGCTTCCAGATCCTGGATTCGCAGGATCAGCTTTCGGCTGTCAAACGGGTGATCAAGGCGATGAACCTCGACGAGGAACGCTTCGTGCCCAAGCAGGTGACGTGGTTCATCGCCGGCTGCAAGGAAGACGGCCAGCGGCCCAAGGACGTGGAGGTGCGCGACGAGCACACCCGCAAGCTCATCGAGGTCTACCAGGCCTACGAAGACCAGTGCCAGCGCGAAGGCGTGGTCGATTTCGGCGAGCTGATGCTGCGCACCTACGAGCTGATGCGCGACCACGCGGCCCTGCGCGAACACTACAACCGGCGCTTCCGCCACATTCTGGTGGACGAATTCCAGGACACCAACAAGCTGCAGTACGCGTGGCTCAAGATGTTCGCCGGCCCCGAGAGCGCCGTGATGGCCGTGGGCGACGACGACCAGAGCATCTATGCCTTCCGCGGCGCGCAGGTGGGCAACATGGCCGACTTCGAGCGCGAGTTCCGCGTGGACCGGGTCATCAAGCTCGAACGCAACTACCGCAGCTTCGGCAACATCCTCGATGCGGCCAATGCCCTCATCTCGCACAACACGCGGCGCCTGGGCAAGAACCTGCACACCGAGGCAGGCCCGGGCGAGCCGGTGCGGGTGTACGAGTCGAACAGCGACTTTGCCGAGGCGCAGTGGCTGATCGAGGAGGCGCAGCAGTTGCACCGCGATGGCGTGGCGCGCAGCGAGACAGCGGTGCTCTACCGCAGCAACGCCCAGTCACGCGTGCTGGAAAGCGCCCTCTTCAACGCCGGCATCCCCTACCGCGTGTATGGCGGGCTGCGCTTCTTCGAACGCGCCGAAATCAAGCATGCCTTGGCCTACCTGCGCCTGATCGAGAACCCCAACGACGACACCAGCTTCCTGCGCGTGGTGAACTTCCCCACCCGCGGCATCGGCGCGCGCACGATCGAGCAGTTGCAGGACGCCGCCCGCGCGAGCGGGCGCAGCCTGCACCAGAGCGTGGGTGCCGTGGCGGGCAAGGGCGGGGCCAACCTCGCGGCCTTCGTGGCGCTGGTGGATGCGATGCGCGAGGCCACGCAGGGCCTCACGCTGCGCGAGATCATCGAGCACGTGATCGAGGCCTCGGGCCTGGCCGACTTCTACCGCACCGAAAAGGAAGGCAGGGAACGGCTGGAAAACCTGGACGAACTGGTCAATGCCGCCGAGGCCTTCGTGACGCAGGAAGGCTTCGGCAAGGACGCCGTGGCCCTGCCGGTGGACGAGCAGGCCGGCGCCATCGCCGAAGGCAGCCCGCCGGCCGTGGCCGCGGTGGACCTCACACCCGATGCCGAGACGGGCGAGATCGTCTCGCCGCTGGCCGCCTTCCTGACCCACGCGGCGCTGGAAGCCGGGGACAACCAGGCCCAGGCCGGGCAGGATGCGCTGCAGCTGATGACCGTGCACGCGGCCAAGGGCCTGGAGTTCGACGTGGTCTTCATCACCGGGCTGGAAGAAGGCCTCTTCCCGCACGAGAACTCGCTGTCGGATGCCGACGGGCTGGAAGAGGAGCGCCGGCTCATGTACGTGGCCATCACGCGTGCGCGCACGCGCCTGTACCTCAGCCACAGCCAGACGCGCATGCTGCACGGCCAGACGCGCTACAACGTCAAGAGCCGCTTCTTCGACGAGTTGCCCGAAGGCGCGCTGAAGTGGATCACGCCCCGCAATCAAGGCTTCGGCTCGGGCTTCGAGCGCGACTACCGCGCCGCCTGGCAGCGCGGCTCAGGCCTGGGCAGCATCGTGGGCGCCGGCCGCCAGCCCGACACCCCGCCGGCCTGGGCGGCACCGAAGGCCACCACCAGCGAAGGCCAGGCCTTGCGTGCCGGCCAGAGCGTCTTCCACAACAAGTTCGGCGAGGGCGTGATCCTCACCATCGAAGGCAGCGGCGCCGATGCACGCGCCCAGATCAACTTCGGCCGCCACGGCATGAAGTGGCTGGCCCTGAGCGTGGCCAAGCTCACGCCGGTGGAGGGTTGACCAGCGGATACGGGTAATTCTGCATGGCAGAATATTGAACTGAGGAGCAGAATCAGCTTTATCATCCGGCGGCCCGGCACCTGGCCGGGCCCGGATGGGAGCCTTCGCCTTGAGTTCGACCGACGCCTTCACCCCCGACGCTGCGCAAGACCTGCAGCCGCAGCGCCTGCACCATTGGCTCGACCACTGGGTGCGGCGGCAGCCCGACGCGCCGGCGCTGCAGGACGAGCGCACCACCCTGAGTTACTGCGCCCTGGCGGGCGCCGTGGACGCAGCCGCGCAAGGCCTGCGCGAGGCGGGCGTGCTGGCGGGCGACCGCGTGCTGGTGGTGGGCGAGAACTGCAATGCCGCCGCCGTCCTGGTGCTGGCCTGCAGCCGGCTCGACGCCTGGGTCTCGCTGGTCAATGCACGTCTGTCCGAGCGCGAGATTGACACCTTCCTTGAACACTCCCAGGCCCGCGTGGTGGTCGGCCTGGTCGAAGCATCGCCCGAAGCGGCGCGGCACCTGCAGCGCCTGGGCGGCCAGCCGCGGCGCTGGCCCGGTGCGGGCGAGCTGCTGCTCGCTCCCGGCCACCCCCAGGCTGCGCCCGAACCTGTGAGCGAGGCGGCGGCCGAACAGGTCGCGGCGCTGATCTACACCTCGGGCACCTCCGGGGCCCCCAAGGGCGTGATGCTCACCCACGCCAACCTGCTCTTCATCGCGGCGAACAGCCGCCGCCAGCGCCGCCTCTCGAACGCGGACCGTGTCTATGGCGTGCTGCCGCTGTCGCATGTCTATGGCCTGACTGCCGTGCTGCTGGCCACGCTCTCGGCGGGCGCCAGCCTGGTGCTGGCCGCCCGCTTTGCCCCCGAGGCCATGGCCCGGGCCCTGGCGGACGAGGGCATCACCGTGCTGCACGGCGTGCCGGCCATGTACGCCAAGCTGCTGGAGTGGGGTGATCGACCCGGCAACAGCCTGCGCGCGCCCGCGCTGCGGGTGGCGCAGTCGGGTGGCGCGCCCCTGGACCAGGCGCTGAAGGATCGCTTCGAGCAGCACTTCGGCCTCACGCTGCAAAACGGCTATGGCATGACCGAAGCGTCGCCCTCCATCTGCCAGACCCGCCTGGATGCGCCGCGCCGCGACTGCTCGGTGGGCCCGCCCATCCCGGGCATCGAGGTGCGTCTGGTCCACCTGGCCACGCGCGCACCGGTGCCTGCGGGCGAGACGGGCGAACTCTGGCTGCGTGGGCCCAACGTGATGAAGGGCTACTACCGCAACCCGGCGCTCACGGCCGAGACGGTGGATGCCGAGGGCTGGCTCAACACCGGCGACCTGGCCCGCGTGGAAACCGATGGCACGCTCACGATCGTGGGTCGCTCGAAGGAGCTCATCATCCGCTCGGGCTTCAACGTCTACCCGGTGGAAGTCGAAGACGTGCTCAACGCTCATCCCGACGTGGTGCTGTCGGCCGTGGTGGGCCGCCCCGTCCCGGGCAACGAGGAAGTGGTGGCTTTCGTCGAGCCCGTGCCCGGCCGCAGCCTCGACACCGAGGCCCTGATGGCCTGGCTGCGCGAGCGGCTGTCGCCGTACAAGCTGCCGGCGCAGATCGTCGTCATGCCTCAATTGCCGGCGTCGGCCACGGGCAAGCTCTACAAGCAGCGCCTGCGCGAACAGGCCTTGCAGCTGACTTCACCCAAGGATGCCTGACCGCATGGACCACCCGATCGCCTCCGACGCCGCCAACGAACCGTCTGCCACCGATGCAGCGGGCCGCATCAAGGAAGACCGCCACTTCGTCACCGCGCTGGCGCGTGGGCTGGAGGTGCTGGCCTGCTTCCGTTCGGGCGACCGCATGCTGGGCAATCAGGAGCTGGCGCGGCGCTGCAAGCTGCCCAAGTCCACCATCTCGCGCCTGACCTACACGCTGACCAAGCTGGGCTACCTGGAGTACGTGGAAGACACCGGCCGCTACCGCCTGGGCAGTGCCACGCTGTCGCTGGGCAGCACCATGCTGGCCCGCATGGATGCCCGCCAGATTGCACGCCCGCTGATGCAGGAACTGGCTGACTTCTCGCAGGCCATGGTGTCGCTGGGCACGCGCGACCGCCTGAGCATGATCTATGTCGAGAACTGCCGCAGCCCGGCGGCCCTCACGCTCAGCCTCGACGTGGGATCGCGCATCCCGCTGGCCACCACGGCCATGGGCCGTGCCTACCTGGCGATGTGTCCGGACGGCGAACGCCATGACCTGATGGACCGCATCCGCGAACTGGACGAAGTGGCCTGGCCGCGCATCCGCCAGGGCATCGAGCAGGCGGTGCAGCAGTACCGAGAGTTCGGGGTGTGTGCGTCTTTCGGCGACTGGCAGAAGGACGTGAACGCCATCGCGATTGCGTTCCGGCCCGCAGGCAGCCGTTCGCTGATGGCCATCAA
>CAZKGD010000168.1:0-4611 GCA_964552215.1 uncultured Caldimonas sp. | reverse complement strand
TGGCCAACGTGATCGCCGCCGGCATCATCCCGGCCGGGCTGGAGATGATGGACAAGCCCATGACCGCCGCCGTCGAGGACTTCGTGCACGCCGGCTACGATCTCGACGCCGAGGCCATCCTGCTGTGCGAGAGCGACGGCACGCCCGAGGAAGTGGCCGAGGAGATCGCGCGCATGATGGAGGTGCTCGTCGCCTCGGGGGCCACGCGCGTGGAGGTGAGCAAGGACGAGGCGCAGAGGCTGAAGTTCTGGAGCGGGCGCAAGAATGCCTTCCCCGCCAGCGGACGCATCAGCCCCGACTACATGTGCATGGACTCCACCATTCCTCGCAAGCGCCTGGCCGACATCCTCATCGCCATCGCGCAGATGGAGAAGAAATACGGCCTGCGCTGCGCCAATGTCTTCCATGCCGGTGACGGCAACCTGCACCCGCTCATCCTCTTCGATGCCAACGACCCCGACCAGCTGCACCGCTGCGAGCTCTTCGGCGCCGACATCCTCGAGACCAGCGTGGCCCTGGGTGGCACGGTGACAGGCGAGCACGGCGTGGGTGTCGAGAAGCTCAGCTCGATGTGCGTGCAGTTCGCGCCCGAAGAGCTGGAGCAGATGCGCGCGCTCAAGCGCGCCTTCGACCCGGCGGAGGGCCTCAACCCCGGCAAGCTCGTGCCCACGCTCAACCGTTGTGCCGAGTACGGCAAGATGCACGTGCGCAAGGGGCTGCTGCCCTTCCCCGAGCTGGAACGTTTCTGACCCGCCCCGCATGACCCCCGACCCCATCCTCGAGCGGCTGCTCGACCAGGTGCTTGCCGCGATGGCCGACCAGCGCGCGCTGGCCATCCACGGCGGACAGACCAAGGCCTTCTACGGCGAGCCCTTGCAAGGCGAGCCCCTGGACCTGCGGCCGCTGGCCGGCATCTCCAGCTACGAACCCACCGAGCTCGTGGTCACCGTGCGCGCCGGCACGCCGCTGGCCGACCTGGAAGCCGCGCTGGCCGAGAAAGGCCAGTGCCTGCCCTTCGAGCCACCGCGCTTTGCGCCCGGTGGCACCGTGGGCGGCATGGTGGCCGCCGGCCTCTCGGGCCCTTCCCGGGCCGCGGTGGGCGCCGTGCGCGACTACGTGCTGGGCGCCACGATGCTCAACGGCCGCGCCGAGGTGCTGAGCTTTGGCGGGCAGGTGATGAAAAACGTGGCCGGGTATGACGTTTCGCGCCTGCTGGCCGGCTCGATGGGCAGCCTGGGTGTGATCCTCGAGGTGTCGCTCAAGGTCCTGCCCGTGGCCCCGGCCACGGCCACCCTGCGTTTTGAACTGGACGAGGGCTGCGCCATCCAGCAGCTCAATGAATGGGCCGCCCAGCCGCTGCCGCTGAATGCCAGCGCCTGGTGGGGCGGCGCCCTGCTGCTGCGCCTGCGCGGTGCCCAGGCGGCGGTTTCGGCAGCCTGCCAGCGGCTGGGCGGCGAGACCATCCCACCGCACCAGGCCGATCCCTTCTGGGAGGGCCTGCGCGACCAGCGCGACGAGTTCTTCGCCAAGGCCCGCGCCGCGGTGCAGACCGGCGCCAGCCTGTGGCGGGTGTCGGTGCCGCAGACCACCCCGCCCCTCAAGCTTGCGGGCGAGCAGCTCATCGAATGGGGCGGCGGGCAACGCTGGTGGTGCACGCCTTCGCCAGCCGCCGCCGTGCGCGAGGCGGCCCGGCGGGCCGGCGGCCATGCCACGCGCTTCCACGGCCCGGCCGACGGCCCCGTCTTCACGCCGCTGTCGCCGGTGCAGCACCGCATCCACCACGCGCTCAAGGCCGCCTTCGACCCGCAAGGCCTCTTCAACCCCGGCCGCCTGATGAGCGGCCTCTGACCGCACGGCCCTCGCGCATGCAAACCCATCTCGCCCCCGAGTTCCAGAACACGCCCGAGGGCCAGGAGGCCGAGGCCATCCTGCGCAAGTGCGTGCACTGCGGCTTCTGCACCGCCACCTGCCCCACCTACCAGCTGCTGGGCGATGAGCTCGACGGCCCGCGCGGGCGCATCTACCTGATGAAGCAGGTGCTCGAAGGCCAGCCGGTCACGCGCAAGACGCAGATGCACCTGGACCGCTGCCTGACCTGCCGCAACTGCGAGTCGACCTGCCCGTCGGGTGTGCAGTACGGCCACCTGGTGGAGATCGGCCGCAAGATCGTGGAAGAACGCGTCGAGCGGCCCGCCGGGGAAACGCTCGTGCGCACCGCGCTGCGCGAGGGCTTGACCTCGCGGCTCTTCGGCCCGGCGATGAAGCTGGGCCAGGTGGTGCGCCCGCTGCTGCCCGGCGCGCTGAAGAACAAGGTGCCGCCGCGCGACACCAGTGCACGCGCCCACCAGTGGCCCACGCGCACGCACGCGCGCAAGGTGCTGATGCTCACCGGCTGCGTGCAGCCGGCCATGATGCCCAACATCAACAGCGCCACCGCCCGCGTGCTGGACGCCGCCGGCATCCAGACCCTGGTGGCCGATGGCGCGGGCTGCTGTGGCGCCATCCGCACCCACCTCAACGACCACGAGGGCGGCCTGGCCGACATGCGACGCAACATCGACGCCTGGTGGCCGCTGGTGAGCCGCGGCGAGGTCGAGGCGATCGTGATGAACGCCTCGGGCTGTGGCGTGACGGTGAAGGAGTACGGTCATGCCCTGCAGCACGATCCCGACTATGCCGAGCGCGCCCGGCGCATCAGCGAGCTCACGCGCGACCTGAGCGAGCTGCTGCCGTCGCTGGTGCCCGCGCTGAAGTCGCGCCTGCCGCGCGCCATCGGCGCTCGCAGGCTGGCCTTCCATCCGCCTTGCACGCTGCAGCATGGCCAGCAGCTGCGCGGGGGCGTCGAGCTGTCGCTTCGCGAGCTGGGCTTCGAGGTGCAGCTGGCTGCCAACGAATCCCACCTGTGCTGCGGCTCGGCCGGTACCTACTCGGTGCTGCAACCCGAGCTGGCCTACCAGCTTCGCGACCGCAAGCTCTCGCACCTGCTGCCCCTGCAGGCTGAGGCCATCGTTTCGGCCAACATCGGCTGCATCCAGCACCTGCAGACCGGCACCATGACGCCGGTGCGGCACTGGATCGAAGTCGTGGACGACGCGCTGCACGGCGCGCCATGAAAAAGGCCCTGCGGGGAGACGCCGCAGGGCCGTGAAGCGAAGGGGCCTTGCGACCCCTTCCCGGGAGCTCAGCGCACGCGGCCGGCACGCCAGGCGGCGAGCAGCTTCTCGTATTCGATGGTCTCACCCTTGGGCTTTTCGTTGGCCAGCTTCTTCCACGGGGCGTTCTTGTCGCTCAGCCACTTGGACGGGTCGCTCTTCGGGTTGAGCTTGGGCGCGCAGTTGGCCATGCCGGCACGCTGCAGGCGGGCCATCACCTGGTCCATCTCCTCGGCCAGGTTGTCCATCGCCGCCTGGGGCGTCTTCTCGCCGGTGACGGCCGAGGCGACGTTGTTCCACCACAGCTGGGCCAGGCGCGGATAGTCGGGCACGTTGCCGCCGGTGGGCGTCCAGGCCACGCGGGCCGGGCTGCGGTAGAACTCGACCAGGCCACCCAGCTTGGGCGCGAGGTCGGTCATGGCCTTGGACTGGATGTCGCTTTCGCGGATGGGCGTGAGGCCCACGATGGTCTTCTTCAGCGACACCGACTTGGCGGTCACGAACTGGGCGTAGAGCCAGGCGGCGGCCGTGCGGTTGGCGTCGTGGTTCTTGAAGAAGGTCCACGAGCCCACGTCCTGGTAGCCGTTCTGCATGCCCTGCTTCCAGTACGGGCCGTTGGGGCCGGGGGCCATGCGCCACTTCGGCGTGCCGTCGGCATTGACCACCGGCAGGCCGGGTTTGGTCATGTCGGCGGTGAAGGCGGTGTACCAGAAGATCTGCTGCGCGATCTGGCCCTGGGCCGGCACCGGGCCGGCTTCGCCGAAGGTCATGCCCATCGCTTCACGCGGGGCGTACTTCTTCATCCAGTCGATGTACTTGGTGAGCGCATAGACGGCCGCCGGCGAGTTGGTGGCGCCGCCGCGCGACACCGAGGCCCCCACCGGGTGGCAGCCGTCCGGCGTGGTGCGGATGCCCCACTCGTCCACCGGCTTGCCGTTGGGAATGCCGATGTCGGCGGTGCCGGCCATGGACAGCCAGGCATCGGTGAAGCGCCAACCGAGCGACGGGTCCTTCTTGCCGTAGTCCATGTGGCCGTAGATGGGCTTGCCGTCGATCTGCTTCACGTCATTGGTGAAGAAGTCGGCGATGTCCTCGTAGGCGCTCCAGTTCAGCGGCACGCCCAGGTCATAGCCGTACTTGGCCTTGAAGCGGTCCTTCAGGTCCTTGCGCTCGAAGAGGTCGGCGCGGAACCAGTAGAGGTTGGCGAACTGCTGCGTGGGCAGCTGGTAGAGCTTGCCGTCCGGTGCGGTGGTGAAGCTCGTGCCGATGAAGTCCTTGAGGTCCAGGCCCGGGTTGGTGAACTCCTTGCCGGCGCCGGTCATGTAGTCGGACAGCGGCATGATCACGCCATAGCGGTAGTGCGTGCCGATCAGGTCGGAATCGGAGATCCAGCCATCGTAGATGGACTTGCCCGACTGCATCGAGGTCTGCAGCTTCTCGACCACGTCGCCTTCCTGGA
>CAZKGD010000167.1:0-4655 GCA_964552215.1 uncultured Caldimonas sp. | reverse complement strand
CCACGGCCAATCGCCAGCTCACGGTCTTCCGTCGCTATTTCCGTTGGGCCTTGCGCGAGCACCTCGTCGCGGCCGACCCGACCCTGAAGCTCGATGCGGCTCGCCAGCCCCTGCGGGTGCCCAAGACGCTGAGTGAGGCCCAGGTGGAGTCCCTGCTCGCGGCCCCGGACCTCGAGACCCCGCTGGGTCTGCGGGATCGCACCATGCTCGAACTGATGTACGCCAGCGGCCTGCGCGTGAGCGAGTTGGTCACCCTCAAGACCGTGCATGTCGCGCTGGACGAAGGGGCCCTGCGAGTGCGCGGCAAGGGCGCGCGTGAGCGCCTGGTGCCTTTTGGCGAGGAAGCCCACGGCTGGCTGCGCCGCTACCTGGCCGAGTCGCGGCCGCTCATCCTTGGGCCGCGAGCGGCGCAGGATCTCTTCGTGACGCAGCGCGGCGAGGGCATGACGCGGCAGATGTTCTGGACGCTGGTGAAGAAGCATGCCCGCACGGCGGGCATCACACAGCCCTTGTCGCCGCACACGCTGCGCCACGCCTTCGCCACCCACCTGCTCAATCACGGGGCGGACCTGCGCGTGGTGCAGATGCTGCTGGGGCATGCCGACATCTCGACCACGCAGATCTACACCCACGTGGCCCGCGAACGCTTGCGGCAACTGCACGCGCAACATCACCCCCGGGGATGAAAAAAGCCGGCCCCAGGGCCGGCTTTTGCGATCAGGCAGATGCGTGATCAGAAATTGTGGCGCAGGCCCAGGGCGAAGGAGCTGAAGTCTTGCCCGTCGGTCAGCCCCAGGCCACCTTGCAGGCGGCTGGGGGTGTAGGCCGCGTTCGACTCGTTGTCGATGCGGGTGTAGAACGCGTACACCTTGGTGCGCTTGCTCAGGTTGTAGTTGTAGCCGAGCGTGAACTGCTTGGCGCCCGAGTCGTCCACATCGCCAGTATCCCCGGCCATGCCGAAGTTCAGGTGGAACTCCGAGGCGCCCATGGCGTACATGCCAGCGAGGCG
Organism: uncultured Caldimonas sp.; assembly: GCA_964552215.1. Lineage (GTDB taxonomy): Bacteria > Pseudomonadota > Gammaproteobacteria > Burkholderiales > Burkholderiaceae_C > Caldimonas. The sequence continues at coordinate 3,646 of CAZKGD010000167.1, read as the reverse complement.
GAAGTTGTTGCGCTTGTCGCCGTCGAAATCGTCGCGCTCGTAGTAGCCGCCGAACGTGAAGGCGCCCATTCCGTACAGGGCACGGATCGCGAAGAGATTGTTGTCACCGAACTTCACGTAGCCGCCACCCAGTTGCAGGGGGCCGGTCTGGTAGTTGGCCGCGATTTCCCACGCGTTGTCGCCGCCGGTGGCGGTTTCTTTCAGGCTGTACTGCAGTTCAGCCGTCAGGCCGCCGAGGCTGGGCGTCGTGTAGGAGATCTTGTCGGTGTCGCGCATGATGACATACGCGTACAGCGCGTCCGACGACGTACCTGTGTCGTGGTTGTGCATGCTGACGTAGTCGGCGGTCGCGAAATAGGTGCCGCTCGGGGTGTTGCCGAGCCGGAGGCGACCAAAACCGCCCTCCAGGCCGACCCAGCTCTCACGGGCCCACATGTCGCCTTGGTTCGTGCCAGTGTCGGCATTGAAGCCATGCTCCAGCATGAACAGCGCCTTCAGGCCGCCGCCCAGGTCTTCCGTGCCGCGGAAGCCGATACGGGAGGAGTTGTCGACCATGCCTGTCAGCGATTCGCTGCCGGCCTTTTGGCGCTCCAGCGAAGTATTCAGTCGGCCATAGATCTCGATGTTGCTTTGCGCCAGCGCGGAGCCGGCACACACAGGGTGGCCATCACGGCCAAGGCGATAGAGTGCTTCTTCATGATGTTCCTTGATCAACGAGTCGGGGGGAGGGCGCGACAGCCTGCTTCGGGCTGCCTGTCATGAATATGCCATTTTAGGGATGACCCTAGGTGGGATGTTCAGATGTGAGACAAGTGACGCAGGCGCGTAACACATCTGCCCTCGCGCACAATGCGCGCCATGGACCACAACTTCCTCTCTGCCCTGGTGCTTCTGCTCCTGGTGCTCGACCCCTTCGGGAGCCTGCCCATCTTCATTTCCGTGCTGAAGGGCGTGCCCCCCGAGCGGCGCACGCGAGTGGCCGTGCGCGAGGTGCTCATTGCGTTCTTCGTCCTGCTGGGCTTCATGTTTGCCGGTGGGGCCTTCCTGAAGCTGATGCATTTGTCCGAACGTTCCCTGGAGGTGGCGGGCGGGGTCATCCTGCTGATCATCGCGATCCGGATGATCTTTGCGTCAGGCGGTGAGATCTACGCCGCGGGCACGGGGCGTGAGCCCTTCATCTTCCCGCTGGCCGTGCCCTTGCTGGCCGGGCCGTCGGCCATGGCCACGGTGCTGCTGCTGGCTTCGCGCCAGCCGGAGCGTCTCGTGGAATGGGTGGGGGCGCTGTCCACCGCCATGCTGGTGTGCGGCGCCGTGCTGCTGGCGGCCGATCGGTTGCGCAAACTGCTGGGCGACTCGATGGTGGCGGCCATCGAGAAGCTCATGGGGCTGGTGCTGACCGCCATCGCGGTCGAGATGATCCTGGCGGGCCTGAAGCGCTACTTCTTCGAGGCCTGAGTCATCGTCCACGAAGGTGCTCGGGGGCTTCGAGGCGCTTGGCCAGGAGCGAGAGCGTGAGCGTGAGGATCAGATACATCGCCGAGATGGCGAGGTAGGGTTCCCAGTAGCGCGCGTAAGCACCTGCCACGGTGCGGGCGGCCAGGGCCAGTTCGGCCAGGCCGATCGCGGACACCAGGGAGGAATCCTTGATCAGGGTGATGCCCTCGTTCACGAAGGCGGGCACCATGCGGCGGAAGGCCTGGGGCAGCACGACGCTGCGCATGGCCTGGCTGTGCGTGAGACCCAGGCTGTAAGCCGCCTGGGTCTGGCCCCGGTGGATGCTCTGGATGCCGGCGCGGAAGATCTCGGAAATGTAGGCCGCCGCATTCAGCGTGAGCGCCAGGGCACCCGAGAAGAAGGCCCCGTGCTCCTGCCGGAAACGAATCGCCGCAGCGCCGCTGAGCAGCAGGCCGTTGTCGGGATGGACCAGCGTGGGCATCAGCGCGAAATGCACCAGCAGGATCTGCACGAACAGCGGTGTGCCGCGGAAGAAGGTGACATAACCGAGCGTGAGCCCGCGCGCTGCCACCATCCCCCAGCGCAGCGGCCAGGCCTTCGGGGCCGGCGCATCGGCTGAGCTGCTGACGAGCCCCAGCACCACACCGAAGAGCATGCCCAGGCTGATGGCCACCAGCGTGAGCTTGATGGTCATCCACAGGCCGGTGGCGAACAACGGGCCGTAGCCGGCCAGGATTTCCCAGCGCAGATCCATGCGGGTTCAGCGGTCAGCTCGACGCGGCGGGGGCGGCGGCAGGCGCGCCGAAGTACTTGGTGAAGATTGCGTCGTAGGTGCCATCGGCACGGATGGCCGCCAGGCCCTGGTTCAGCTTGTCGAGCAGCTCGGCATTGCCCTTGCGCACGGCGATGCCGTACTGCTCGGGTGCGAAGGACGTGTCGCTCACGGTCTTGAAGGCGGCGGTGCTGTTGTTGGCCACGTAGTGGTTGATCACACCGTTGTCGGCCACCACGGCATCCACGCCACCTGACTCGAGCTCCTTGAGCGCCAGGGGGGTGGATTCGAAACGGCGCACGTTGGTGCTGTCCTTGCCCAGCAACTGGGTGACGACCTCGTCGCCGGTGGTGCCGGTCTGCACGCCCACCTTCAGGGTCTTCAGGTCCTCGAACTTGGTGACCGGGCTGTTCTGGCGCACGGCGATCAGCTGCACGGCATCGAAGTAGGGCGCGGTGAAGTCCATGGACTGGCGGCGCTCTTCGGTGATGGTGATGGCCGACACCAGGAGGTCACGGTCGCCCTGCGCCAGCGAGTTGAAGATGCCTTCCCAGGGCGTGTTGACGAAGCGCACCTCGATGCCAGCCTTGGCGGCGATGGCGCTCACCACCTCGATGTCGAAGCCGACGATCTCGCCGCGCTCGTTCTGCGACTCGAAGGGGGCGTAGGCGGCATCGGTGCCCACCACGTACACCTTGGCGGGGGCGGCGGCCGGCGCAGCCGCGGGGGCGGCGGGTTCCTGCTTGCTGCAGGCGGCCAGCCACAGGCCGGCTGCGATCAGGCCGGCGACTTTCAGGAAACGACGGGTGTTCAGCGAAGTCATTGAAGTCCTCGAGAGGAAAAGGGGTTGCGGCGCCGACATAAGGCGCAGTGTAAGCCGGCTGCTGCAGGTCTTCGACGGACGGGCCTTCGCGGTGTGACCGTCTAGAGTGGCCGCTCCAGCCAGTCCAGTTCAGCCTGCGTGAAGCCGGCGCGACGCCGGGCGCCAAGGTTGAAGGGCGGTTTCAGCCGCGGCGCCCCATGGCGTTGGGTGAGCGTCTCGTAGTGGGCGATGGGGTCCAAGCCCTCGCGCTCGCACAGCCAGCGATACCAGTGGTTGCCGATGGCGACATGGCCCACCTCATCTCGCAGGATGATGTCCAGGATCTCGACGGCGCGCGCATCGCCGGCCTTCGCGAGCTTGGCCTGGATCAGCGGCGTCGCGTCCAGCCCCCGGGCTTCGAGCGTGCGTGGCACCAGGGCCATGCGGGCCACGATGTCGTCGCGGGTCTTGTCGGCCATGGCCCACAGGCCGTCGTGGGCCTCGAAGTCGCCATAGTCTTGGCCCAGGCTGCGCAGATGCTCGCGCAGGAGGGAAAAATGCAGGGCCTCCTCGCCGGCCACGCGCAGCCAGTCGCGGTAGTAGGCCTCGGGCAGGCC
>CAZKGD010000166.1:0-4729 GCA_964552215.1 uncultured Caldimonas sp. | reverse complement strand
CCCGGCAGCAGCGTCACCGGCTGCTTGCCGGCGTTGATGAGGTCGTAGTCCTCCTGGCCCTTCGCGGGCGCCGGGCCCATGCCGATCACGCCGTTTTCGCTGTGCAGCACCACCTCACGGTCGGAGGGGATGTGGTTGGCCACCATGGTGGGCAGGCCGATGCCAAGGTTGACGTAGGCGCCATCGGGAATGTCGACGGCCACGCGCTGGGCCATCTGGTCACGGGTCCACTTGTTCATCACGCGGCCTCCTTCTTGAAGCCACCCGCCTGGGTGAGCTTGCGTTCCACCTGCACCACGCGATGCACGAAGATGCCCGGGGTCACAACGGCCTCGGGGTCGAGCGTGCCGAGTTCGACGATCTCGGGCACTTCCACCACGGTGCACTGGGCCGCCGTGGCCATGATGGGGCCGAAGTTGCGGGCCGTCATGCGGTAGGTGAGGTTGCCCCAGCGGTCGGCGCGCTCGGCCTTGATCAGGGCGAGGTCGGCGTAGATGGGGTACTCCAGCACGTAGTGCGTGCCGTTGATCTCGCGCGTTTCCTTGCCCTCGGCCAGTTGCGTGCCGTAGCCGGTGGGCGTGAAGAAGGCGCCGATGCCGGCCCCGGCCGCGCGGATGCGTTCGGCCAGGTTGCCCTGGGGCACCAGTTCCAGTTCCAGCTTGCCACTGCGGTAGAGGCCGTCGAACACATGGGAGTCGACCTGGCGCGGAAAAGAGCAGATGATCTTGCGCACACGACCGGTCTTGAGCAGGGCGGCCAGGCCGGTGTCGCCGTTGCCCGCGTTGTTGTTCACCACCGTGAGATCCTTCGCCCCCTGGGCGATGAGGCCCTCGATCAGGTGGTCGGGGATGCCGGCGGTGCCAAAACCGCCGATCATCACGGTCGCGCCGTCACGCACGTCGGCGAGGGCGGCCTCGACGGAGGCACAGATCTTGTTGATCATGAAACGCCTATCGAACAAATGATTGACAACTGAGCCGAATGTTCTAATATTGAACATCGGTTCTTCCTGTGAACACTCACTCTACTCCACCATGAGCGCAAACTCAAGTTCGGCCGCCCTTGCCCCTGCCCGCATCGAGCCCGGCGACAGCTATGTGCAGTCCTTCGCCCGCGGCCTGGCGGTGGTGCGCACCTTCAGCGGCGAGGCCCCGGCCCAGACCATCACCGAGGTGGCCGAACGCGCCGGCCTCACCCGCGCCGGCGCGCGGCGCATCCTGCTCACGCTGCAGCACCTGGGCTATGTGGAAGCCGAGGGGCGGCTCTTCCGCCTCACGCCCAAGATCCTCGACCTGGGCTTTGCCTACCTGAGTTCGCTGCCGCTGTGGAACCTGGCCGAGCCGGTGATGGAAGACCTGGTGGCCGACATCAAGGAATCGTGCTCGGCCGCGGTGCTGGACGCCACCGACATCGTCTACGTGCTGCGCGTGCCCACCCACAAGATCATGGCCATCAACCTGGGCGTGGGCAGCCGCCTGCCGGCCTACTGCTCCTCCATGGGCCGCGTGCTGCTGGCCGGCCTCCCCGACGAGCAGATTGACGCCCGCCTGGCCGCCAGCGACCTGGTGCAACGCACCCCCAAGACCGAAACCGACCCCACCCGCCTGCGTGCCCTGATCGAACAGGTGCGCGTACAAGGCTGGGCCCTGGTGGCCGAAGAACTCGAAGAAGGCCTGGTGTCACTCGCCGCCCCCATCCGCGGCCGCAACGGCGAAGTGGTGGCCGCCATCAACGTGAGCGGCCAGCAGCACCGCACACCGCCGGTGGTGATGCTGGAGCGCTTCCTGCCCAAGCTGCTGGCGGCGGCGCATCAGATCAGTTCGATGATCGGGGGGGCGAAGTGAGACCACCCCCGACGCCTATATCTGCATCACCATCGAACCCGCAAAGGTCGCTTCGCCCATTCGCAGTGCTCGGCGCGCTGCTGGTGTTCGGCCTCGCGCTCCTAGCCCACGGGTGGGCGGCGTTGATGGACGGCAGCGTCGTCATCAATCCGAGGAATACTGCGCCGTACACCGCGACGCCCAATGTCAACCCGGTGTCGTTCTACGCCTTTGTCGCCTTCACCCTGACGGTTGGGGCCCTTGCCTCGTTCTTGGCGGCCAGGATGACCTGGGAGATGTTCTTCGCTTCGAAAGTGCGAAAGGCTGAGCTTGTTCACTCACTTTCGCAGCCCATCAGTCCTCATCCATCCAGCCCCCGAATGCCGTCCTGGTTGTTCTGGGGCGCGATCCTCGCGCTGATTTTGCTGATCGTCTTTGCCGCGATGAATGTCGCCTAGGTGTCGGATCTCGGATGATTAGCTGCTGCGCAATCGCAGACGCGTGCTGATGAGCCGCATTCTGTCGGATTGCAGGTATCAGAGCTTTCCGTCAGCTTCGTCGGGGTCAAATAGCACGGCCAGTTGTGGCAAGCTATGGTGTGCATGCCGACGCGGAGCCACCCATGTCGATGACCCTAGAGACCTTGAAGGCCGAAGTCCTGCGCCTTTCCAGTGCTGAACGAGCCGAGTTGCTCGATCGATTGATCGCCAGCCTGCACGTTGACGACGGTGATGCCGACGCGGCCTGGGATGCAGTTGCCGAACGCCGCGAGCAGCAGTTGGATGCAGGCTCTGCACAAGCTGTCTCGCTTTACGTGGCTATTGCGAGAGCGGAGTCTCGTTTTCGTTTGACCGGAGAGTCGTGATGGCCGATCTCGTTGCCGAACTTGCAGACCAAGCCAAGAGCCTGCCCGCCGAGGAGCGTTCGCGTCTGGTGGAGCTTCTCCTCGAATCCCTGCACGAGCCTCCGATTGCCGATGTAGAGGCTGCCTGGGAGAAGGAGATCGAGCGTCGCGTGGCCGCGTATGAGCGTGGCGAGGTGGAGACCTTCGCCGCCGAAGATGTGTTCGCAGAAGCTCGCCGCATTGCCCCGTGACGCGCGCCCGCTTCACACGGGAGGCACGCGCTGAGTTCCTGGCCCAGACGGCCTATTACGAGGCCATTCGCGAAGGCCTTGGCACCCGTTTTCGCGCCGAGATCGAACAAGCCGCGGCACTGGCTGCGACCTACCCCCATCACGGCAAACCCGGCCCCGCCGGCACACGGCGTCGGCTTGTCGCCGCCTTTCCGTTCAAGCTCATCTACTCCGAAACGAATGGCGGCGTCCTCATTCACGCCGTCGCGGGCGACCACCAATTGCCTGAGTACTGGCTGAGCCGGCTCGGACACAACGAGCGCTGACCCTACCTCGCCCCCAAGCGCTGCGACACCGCCCGTGCACACTCGCGCAGGGCTTGCGCCAGTTCGCCATCCCAGCGCGTGTCGAACACCCCCGAAGGCCCGATGGCAGTGACGGCCATCACCATCTGGCCGGCGTGATCGAACACCGGGGCGGACATGGCGCTCACGCCCTGGATCACAGCGCCTTCGGAGCGGCTCAGGCCATGGGTGCGCACTTCGGCCAGGCGGGGCGCGAACTCGTCCCAGCTGGGCAGTGGCTGGGGCGGGGGCATGCCGGGTTGGGCGCGCAGGCCGAGCGCACGTTCTCGCGCACGTTCTTCTTCCAGCGTGGCACGCACCAGGGCTTCGGGCAGATAGGCGCCGAACAGGCGACCCGAGGCCGTGCCGGCGATGGACTCGACCGTGCCGTGACGCATGTTCACGTGCACCGCCGCCGGTGACTCCTCGATGCGCACGATGGTGGGCCCGCGTGTGCCCCACACGGCCACCGCCACCGTCATGCCGATGCGCTGGGCCAGGTCGGCGATCAGCGGCGTGGCGATGCGCACCGGGTCGGCCTGCTGCAGAGCGATGAGGCCCAACTGCAGCGCCAGCGGCCCCAGGCCGTAGTGGCCGCTGGCCTCGTGCTGCTCGATCAGGCCGATCTTGCCGAAGCTCACCAGGTAAGGGTGGGCCTTGGCCGGCGCCATGCCGGCCTCGCGGGCCAGGTCCTTCAGCGGCAGCGGCCGGCCGGCATGGGCCAGGGCCCGCAGCAACTGCCCCCCCACCTCCACGCTCTGGATGCCCCGCCGGTCGCGTTCGGCCTTCGTGTTGTTGTCGTCCACGGTCTATGTTCTTTCCAGGCCCGTCGAGCCTTGATCTTTGAGATCAGGGTTTACCCGCGATTCGGGTTGTCACTCATCAAATTCATTAGACATTAGCAAACAAGTTGACTACGATCAAGCCAAGTTCAGCCATATCGAATCACTTCATCTAAGACGAATTTGCGGCCGCCCCAGCCGCCCGTGCAGGAGCCCCCATGAGCCAGAAAGCCTTTGCCAGCCAGGCCGACCTTGAGGAGAAGCAGGTCAGCTTCACCAAGCTGTCGGACAACGCCTATGCCTACACCGCCGAGGGCGACCCCAACACCGGCGTGATCATCGGCGACGACGCCGTGATGGTGCTCGACACCCAGGCCACACCCGCGATGGCGCAGGACGTGATCCGCCGCATCCGCGAGGTCACCGACAAGCCCATCAAGTACGTGCTGCTCACCCACTACCACGCGGTGCGCGTGCTGGGCGCCTCGGCCTACCAACCCGAACACATCATTGCCAGCCACGACACGCTGGACCTCATCCGCGAGCGTGGTGAGCAGGACAAGGCCAGCGAGATCGGCCGCTTCCCGCGCCTGTTCCGCAACGTCGAGAGCGTGCCGCCGGGCCTGACCTGGCCCACCCTCGCCTTCAGCGGCAAGATGACGCTGTGGATGGGCCAGCTCGAGGTGCAACTGCTGCAACTGGGCCG
>CAZKGD010000165.1:0-4891 GCA_964552215.1 uncultured Caldimonas sp. | reverse complement strand
CCGATGGTGTTGTTCACCTTGTGCGCGCCGGTGTGGTTGAGGTCCTCGCGCTTGAGGTAGATCTGGGCGCCCCCCAACTCGCGGCTCAGGCGCGCAGCGTGGTAGATGGGACTCGGGCGGCCGACGAAGTGGGCGAGTTCGCTGCGGAACTCGGCCTGGAACTCCGGATCGTGGCGGTAATGCTCATAGGCCGCCTTGAGCTCGTCCAGGGCATGGGTGAGGGTTTCGGCGACAAAGGAGCCGCCGTAGGGGCCGAAATGCCCCCGGGCATCGGGTTGCTGGTAGTTCAACATGGCTTCAGGTGAAAGGTGTCAGGCGATGGCGGCCGCGATGCGCGCATCGGCTTCGCGGACGGCTTCGCAGAACCGGCGCATCGCCACGGCATCCTTGATGCCCTTGGCGGATTCGACGCCGGAACTCACGTCAACGGCCCAGGGCCGGACCTGAAGCACCCCATCGGTCACGTTTGCAGGATTCAACCCACCAGACAAAACGACCGGAGAGGGCACGTCGGAGGGAATGAGCGACCAATCGAAAACCTTTCCACCGCCACCATAGCCCTCCACGTGTGCGTCCAGCAGCACGGCCTGGGCGGTGGCAAACCGCTGGACAAAGTGTAGCAAATCGAACCCCGGTGCCATCCGGGCCGCACGCAGGTAGGGCCGGCCATGGGACTCGCAATCCTCGAGCGTTTCGTCGCCATGGAACTGGAGCAGCAGAGAGGGAATGGCCTCGCAGGCCTCACGCACTTGGGCGGCCGAGGCATTGACGAACAGGCCCACCGGCGTGACGAACGGCGGCAAGCACCGCGCCAGCGCTGCGGCTCGCTCCAGGGTCACGGAACGAGGGCTGGGTGGGTAGAAAACCAGGCCGATCGCATCGGCGCCGGCCTGCACTGCAGCGTCCACGTCAGCCTCTCGGGTGAGGCCGCAGATCTTGATGCGGGTGCGCTGGGGAGACCAGGTCATCGGGGGGATTCCTCTGCGGGAAGGCCGGGCAGCCAGTCGTGGGCCGCTGTGCGCCACGGAAGCTCCAGGTCCGCATCGTAGCGCGGTCCCAGAAAGTAAAGGCCATCTGGCGCAAACGTCGGCGCAGCCAGCCGGCGATCGCGCCCCGCGAGAACTTCAGCCATCCAGTCGGGAGACCGCGTACCGGCCCCCACGGCCACCAGACAGCCCATGAGATTGCGCACCATGTGATGGAGGAAGGCGTTGGCCTCGAACTCGAAGCGCCAGTAAGCGCCGTGGCGTGCAATGCGGATCTCATGCATCGTCTTGATGGGCGTGCGGGCCTGGCATTCGGAGGACCGGAAAGCACTGAAGTCGTGCTCCCCCACAAGACACGCCGACGCCGCCCGCATCGCACCGGCATCCAGCGGCCGGAAAACCCAACCGACCGCTCCCGCCTCCACCGCAGGACGGACGGGTGACTCCAGCAGCAGGTAGGCATAGCGCCGGGCGCGAGCGGAGTTGCGCGCATGGAAACTGTCGGGAACGCTGGCACACCACTGCACGGCGATGTCGACTGGAAGGAAGGTGTTGGTGCCACGCACCCAGGAGAACGGCTCCCGGACCACATCGGTGTCCAGATGCACCACCTGGTTCAGGCCGTGGACTCCGGCATCGGTGCGGCCCGCACAGACCACCTGGACAGCGCGGCCGGCGAAGCGCGACAGCGCGGCCTCGAGCCGGTCCTGCACGGTCTGCCCGCTCGGCTGGCTCTGCCAGCCCTGATAGGCCGTACCGCGGTAGCTGATGCCCAGCGCAATCCTCACTGCCCACCTTCCGACAATGGCATGCCCCAGAAAATGCCAAGGGCCAGGCGGCCTGAAGCCCCTGGCCCTGTGGCCGGACAGATCGGCCGCGTCAGGCCAACTCCGCCAGCATGCTCTGGGCCTTGGCCTTCAGCGCGCCGCTGGACTTGGAGACCACTTCCTGGAGCAACTCGCGAGCACCTTCACGGTCGCCGATCTGGCGGAACTCCTCGGCCAATTCCAGCTTGCGCTCCATGGGGTCGCCCGATTCGTCGGCATCCCCCAGATCCAGGCCCTCCAGATCGTCAGCCGGGGCAACCCGGCCGGGTGCCGTGGAGCCCAGGTCCAGAGAGATGTCCCCCAGGTCGAAGTCCATGGACCGAGAGCTCGGCCCTTCGGAACGCGCCTGCACGGGTGAAGGCTCGATGGCAGGCAGTTCAGGCAGCTCAAAGGACATGCCAGCGTCCGGTTCAGGCTGCGCGGGGGTCGGTGCGGCAGCCAGGGGCTTGGTGGACTCGGTGTCGAAGCCCCGCGTCGGCGACGGCGTGTCGCCCAGCGGCAGGTCGAGGTCCAGATCGACATCCCCCTTGGCCGGAGGCACTTCGGAGAACTTCGACGGGGTGGGCATCACCGACTGGGGCATGGTGCTGGCGCCGAGAGGTTCGTAACCGCCCTCTGGCAGCTTGGCCGATTCGGCCGGCGCTCCGCCGGGCTGGTACAGCGCATTGTCGGGATCGATCTGCCGCCCCAGCTCCTGGGCCCGGGCCCAATCTTCGCCTTGGCCACCCGTGAGTCCGTAGAGCTGGGTTGCCAACAGTTCAAAGCCCTTGCTGTCGCGGCGCTTGGCGTAAACCTCGAGCAACTTGGTGCGGATCGCCAAACGCTCCGGGTTGGCGCGCATGGCCTCCTTGAGGATCTCCTCAGCCTGCAGGTCGCGGCCGTATGCCAGGTAGACATCGGCTTCGGCCACGGGGTCGACGTCACCGATCGCATCGAGCTGGCTGAGCGAGTAGCTCAGCGACGACGGCGCGCCAGAAGCGTCCTTCGTGTCCACGCGCTGGCCACCGCTGGCGCCGAAGAAGGAATCGGGCTGCAGGCGGCTTTCGAGGAAGGACGTCTCACCACTGTCTTTCTTGGTCCGGGAACGCAAACGGTAAACGCCCAGGCCCACGAGCAGGGCCACCAGACCACCCGCCAGCGGCAATACCATGGGATTGGCCAGCAGGTCATCGATCAGGCCCGGCTCGGCCGCCACCGGCACGGGGGCTGGCGCAGGCGCGGGCGCAGGTGCCGGTGCTTCTGCCACGGCGGGCTCGGAGGCCGGAGCCTCGGCAGCACTTGCGGGCTCGCTGGCAGCGTCGGCTGCGGCGGACGCCTCCGAGGCAGGCGCTTGAGCCACCACTTGGGGTTCGGCTGCGGGGGCCGGCGACGCAGGCGCAGGCACGGGTGCGACGGGAACCGTCACCGCCGGAACCGGTGACGGCGCAGCGGCCGGAGCGGGAGCCGGCGCCGCGGGTGCACCCTCCGGCGCCATGCGCTTGAGCTCCTCGACATTGCGAGACAACTCGGCCACCCGGGAGGCAGCCTCCTGACGCTGGCGCTCCTGGGCAATGCGGTCTTCTGCCGATGCCCCCGGCGCCGCAGCCACGGCGCCCTTGCTGAGGGTCAAACGGTCCGGCGCTGCATCACCCGCGGGACGGCGATCCTGGACGGCTGCCTCCACGCGACCCGAGGCCTGGCGCGTGGGTTCGTCCGCGGCCGTCTGCTGTGCCGCCGAGGCCAAGCGCTGGCGGAAGGCATTGAAGTCCGCACTCTGGGCCTGGATGAGCTGACGCGCCTCGCTGGGCGCGACGGACTGTGCCTGCTCTGCGCCTGGCACGCTCAGCAGGGCGCCTGCGCGCAGCCGGTTCATGTTGTCGCCAATGAAGGCCTGGGGGTTCGCCTGGTACAGCGCGACCAGCATCTGGTCGAGGGAGACGCCAGGACGCTGCACGCGCGCCGCGATCGCATAAAGCGTGTCTCCACGGCGGACCTGGTACTCGTCGGTCTGGGCCGCTGCAGCCGGCGCCGCCGCAGGCGCGGGCGCGCTGGGCCGTGCCGTCACTGCGGGACGGGGCTCAGGCGCAGGCGCGGGCGCGGCCGGTGCTGGCGAGGGCGCGCCGACGATCGGCGCAGTGGCAGGCGCCGGCGCGGCGGCGCGGCGGGTGGGCGGATCCAAGAGCAGCGTGTATTCGCGCACGAGGCGGCCGGAGGTCCACGACAACTCCAGGATCACGTCGACGAAAGGCTCCTGCACGGCGCGATCGCTGACCACGCGCAGGTAGGGACGGCCATCTGGGCGGCGTTCGAGCGTGACGCGGGTGCCCGTAAGCGCCGCGTTGTATTCGACCCCTGCCGCGCGATAGGCGTCGGGAGGCGCCACACGCACAGTGAGATTGGCCGCCTCTTCTGGCGTGAGGCTGGTGACGTCGATCTCGGCCCGCAAGGTTTCACCCAAGGCCGACTGGACCGTCAGCCGCCCCAGTCCCAGGGCCGCGGCATGGCCGGCAGCCAGGAACATGGCAGCCGCAGCCACCCCGGACAGAGCAAAACGCCCAAGGGAATGTGAATATTGTTTCAAGGCGTCTCCCAATGAATCAAGCCGCCGCCAGCAAATGCAGGCCTGCAGAGTAATCAAGAAATACGATTTTCCGCAGGAAAGACAGAAATCACAATAGCATCAAGTAGATACACTGACAAGCTCATGCAATGGCTGACATTTCCGCCAGCCCCGAATGTCGGAAACATTGCACGAACTGTGGGCTTGACGCCACAAGACGGCCTGTCATTGCTCGATGATGATGCGCAGCATGCGCCGCAACGGCTCCGCAGCCCCCCAGAGCAGCTGATCGCCAATGGTGAAGGCGCCGACATACTCCGGCCCCATCGCGAGCTTGCGCACCCGGCCCACCGGAATGGTGAGCGTGCCCGTGACCGCCACCGGCGTGAGGTCGCGCATCGTGTCCTCGCGGGTGTTCGGCACGAGTTTCACCCAGTCATTGTCAGCCGCGATCATCGCCTCGATATCGGCCAGCGGCACATCCTTCTTCAGCTTGAAGGTCAGCGCCTGGCTATGGCAGCGCATGGCGCCAATGCGCA
>CAZKGD010000164.1:0-4908 GCA_964552215.1 uncultured Caldimonas sp. | reverse complement strand
TACTCCTTCTTCATCATGTTCACCATCGGCATCACCAAGGGCCGCTGGAACACGATGCTGACAGCCCTGCAGCAGTTCAAGGACGACTACGACAAGAACCAGCCGATGTGGCGCATCCTGCCGGAGTTCTGTGCCCAGCATCCGCGCTACGAGCGCATGGGCCTGCGTGACCTCTGCCAGGGCATTCACGAGATGTATGCCCGCAACGATATCGCGCGCCTGACCACCGAGATGTACCTGTCCGACTTGCACCCGGCAATGAAGCCCAGCGACGCCTATGCCCGCATCGCCCACCGCGAGACGGAGCGGGTCGAGATCGACCAGCTGGAAGGGCGCATCACGACGTCGCTGCTGACGCCTTATCCCCCGGGGATCCCGCTGCTGATCCCGGGCGAGCGCTTCAACAGGAAGATTTGCGACTACCTGCGCTTCACGCGCGAGTTCAATGCGGCCTTCCCCGGCTTTGACACCGATGTGCACGGCCTGGTGGAAGAGGAGGATGCGACCGGAACGCGCCGCTACTACGTGGATTGCGTGCGCTGACGGCGGGGCCGTCAGAGCACGTGGGAGATCAGCATGCCCGGCGGATGGTCGCCGGGCGTCTCGCCCGGTTGCGCTGAACGAGGCACGCTGCTGCCGGCATCGCGGCGTACGGCCACGCCCACGGCCATCATGTCGACCACCAGCAGGTGCAGGATGCGCGAGATCATCGCCAGGAAGGTGGCACTGTCCTCATTGTGATCCACCGGGATGCACACGGTGGCCTTCTTGGCCAGCGGTGACTTGCTGGCCGTGATGGCCAGCACGGCGGCGCCTCGGTCACGCGCCAGTGTGGCGGCGCGCACCAGCTCCGGCGGTTGACCCGAACTGGAAATGAAGACGGCGACGTCCTGCGGGCCCAGCAGTTCGGCCGCCATCGACTGCATCGAGGCATCGGTGTGCGCCACGGACGGGATGCGGAAGCGGAAGAGCTTGTGCTGTGCGTCCAGCGCCACCACCGTGGAGTTGCCCATCGCGTAGAACTCGACGCGCTTGGCTTCGCGCAGCAGCTCGATGGCCTCGTCCACGGCCTCGACGTTGAGCGACTCACGGAACTGCACGATGGCGGAGATCGTGTTGTCCAGCACCTTGGCGCACAAATCGGGTGTGGCATCTTGCCGGCGCACCTGGGTCCGCTGCACGGGGATGTTGCCGGTCAGGCCCGAGGCGAGCTTGAGCTTGAAGTCGGCCAGCCCCTGGAAGCCCAGCGAGCGACAGAAGCGGATCACCGTGGGCTGGCTCACCTCGGCCATCTGGGCGATCACGGCAATGGCATCGTTCAGCACCGTGCGCGGGTTGTCGAGCACGAAATCGGCCACCCGCCGCTCGGCGGGCGTGAGGCCGGTGCGGGCCGCGCGCACACGCTCCATCAGTGGATTGCCGCCCTCGTGCGCCGGCACATGCTCGGCCAGCAGCGAGGACACGCCGTGGAAGGCCGGGTTCTCGGCGGTGAGCACATAGGTGGGGATGCGCGCCACATAGCCGGAAAAACGCCCCTTGGCCTCGAAACGCTCGCGGAAGCCTGAGCGCAGGAAGAACTCGCCCAGGCGCGGCACGATGCCACCACCGATGTAGATGCCACCGGTGGCTCCCAGCGTGAGCGCCAGGTTGGACGCCACGGTGCCCAGCATGTTGCAGAAGGTCTCCACGGCCTCGACGCACCAGGGGCAGAGGTTCTGGATGGCGCGCTGGACGATGTCGGTGGTGCTCAGCCGGGCGGGCAGGTCGGTCCGCCCGTCGGTCAGGGCCTGGTAGATGATCTCGATGCCAGGCCCGGAGACCAGCCGTTCGGCGGACACGTGCGTGAGTGACTTCCAGGCGTACTGGAGCACCTGGAGCTCACGTTCGTCGGCCGGCGCAAAGCTCACGTGGCCCCCTTCGGTGGCCAGCGTGGCCCAACGGTCTCCCACGGGCACCAGCCCGGAGACGCCCAGGCCGGTGCCCGGCCCGAGCAGGCCAATCACCCCATTGGCCTGGGGCTCGCCGCCGCCGACCTGTTCGCGCCCCTGTTCTCCCACACGGGGCAGCGACATGGCCAGGGCGGTGAAGTTGTTCACCACCAGCAAGGTGGACAGCCCGAGCAAGCGCTGTGCCCCGGCGATGGAGAAGGCCCAGTCGCGGTTGGTCATGCGCACCCAGTCGCCTTCGATCGGGTTGGCAATGGCCACCGCAGCATGGCGCGGCTTGGTCCCCGGCGGCAGGCTGTCCAGATAAGCCTGGACGACCTCGACGAAGCCAGGGTAGTCGGCGCAGGGGAGCACCGTCACATAGTCGAAGCGCCCGGGTTGATGCTCAAGGCAGAAACGTGCGTAGGTCGCACCAATGTCGGCGAGCAGGCGGGGGTCCGGATAGGGGGGGGTGAATCCTGGCACGTCAGCGCCTCCCACAGACCCGAGCATCGGGGTGGTCAGGACGGAGGCGGCGGCATCGAGGGTAGGAAGCGGCATGGAGAACTCTCTTCACGCACACTGTACCCAAGATTGCCCGCCGTTGATCCGCACGGGCGGCGCCGGAGCCCAGCAACTGCATGCCCGGCCTTTCAGTGCGAGGCGCTGGGCGCGCGCTCGAGCAAGACGACCCGTCCGGCTTCGAGTCGCACCTGGCCCGCGCTCACGCTGGCCACCTGCCCAGTGTAGGCATCGCGCAGACGCTCGCCCTCCTTGAACACCGAGCCGACAGGGATCGTTGCAGGACCTGGCGGCGTCAGGGCCACCACCACCCGGTCTCCGGTGGCCGCGTCGACGCGGCTGAAGACGTACGGTGACGCTTGCAGTTGCTCGTGCACGCCGCGAGCCAGCGCAACGTGGCGCGCGCGGAATGTGCCCAGCTTGCGCCAGTGGCTCAGGAGGTCCTGGTCGATGCTCTCCCAGTTCATGAATGAGCGCGTGGACTGCTGAGGGTCTGTGCGAGGGCGGTGGCCGTCAGGGCGGCCCGTCTCGTCGCCATAGAAGATCTGCACGCCGCCGGGCACCAGCATCAGGGCGGTGCCAGCCTCGTACAGGCGCTTGCGGCTGAAGAGCTCGGTGTCGTGCGACGAGATGTAGGCGAGGTTGTTGAAATCCGGCCGGCCCGCATAGACGCGCGCATACTGGGCGAAGATCGGCTCGGGCTCATTGAATCGCCGTCCCTGCTGCTGGAAGTTGAAGTCGATCATCGCGTCGAAGCCGGCATCATGCAGTGCGGTGCGCTCCGGCCCGTGTCCCCAGTACTCGCCCACCATCCAGAAGGGCTCGTCGTCGATCTTCTGCTGGGGGTTCTTCGCCTTCCATTCGGCCAGGGCCTTGGTGGCCTCGCGCTTGAGTTCGGCCCACGCTTCGGGTTCGACGTGCTTGACGGTGTCGGCGCGGAAGCCGTCGATCCCGTATTCGCGGACCCAGTCCGTGAGCCATTTGATGAGATAGCCACGCACGGTCGTGTCCGGCAGGTCGACCGCGCGGGTGCCCGGCTTGTTGCGCAGGAAGGTCGGCAGCTTGACGGCCTGCTTGCTTTCGGTCCGGAAGTCCGGCAGGTAGGCGAGCTGCATGGTGCGGTCGTCACGACCGCCGTCGATGTAGCCAGGCAGGCCGGCACGCACCCAGTCACGCCCCCACCATTCGCCGAAGGCGAAGTTGTTGTAGTCGATGTAGCTGTGGTAATTGCGCAGGTTGGCGCTCTCGTGGCCTGGCCACAGTACCTTGGGCAACATCTCGGAGGCAGTTCGGATGTCCAGGTAGCCCGGGTGGTTCATCACCACGTCGAAGAGCACGCGAATCCCCTGTGCATGGGCCGTCCGGACCATTTCACGCAGCTCCTCGGGCGTGCCCATGTTCTGGTCGAGCACGGTGTAGTCGAGCGCGTAGTAGCCGTGGTAGGCGTAGTGCTTGAACTCCTTGTCGCCGCCGACCACCCAGCCGCGGATCTGCTCGTAGGGAGCGGTGATCCACAGGGCATTGACCCCGAGCGACTTGAAGTAGCCTTCCTTGAGCTTGAGGGTCAACCCCTTGAGATCACCGCCCTGGAAGGTGCCGACGTCGTCACGCGGATTGGCTTCTCGCTGGCGGCCGTAGCTGTTGTCGTTGCCCGGGTTGCCGTTAAAGAAGCGGTCGGTGATGACGAAGTAGACGATGGGGTTGTCGGCAAACCGGCCAGGGACGTTGTCCGGGGTGGCCGTGCTGGCCTGCACGGCCGGTGCGGCGGCAGCCTGGGGCTTGGACGGCGGGGCGGAGGTGCCGCAGGCGGCCATCAGGGGCGCAAGCAGCAGGGCCAGGTGGTGGGGCTTCATGGCGTAAGGGGAACGAAGGGGTGGGCACCGCCCCGCGCCAAGGCGCGGTGCGGGTCGGTCGCGAGCGCGGGCGGTGGGCCTCAGCTCACTTGCAGGGCTTGGCTTCGCGGGCCTTCTTGGCATCGGCCAGGGAGGTGTAGATCGCGCGGTCGCCGTTGTTCACCCAGATCTGCTTGTGGGCGTTGCCATCGAAGGCCATGTCGCGGCCGCCCTGGTCCTTGGTGTCGCCCTTGTGGATGATGTAGTTGACGCGGCCCTTGACATAGTCGTCCAGCTTGGTGTGCCAGTACACGCCGAAGTCGTCCTTGCCGGTGGGCATCATGGGCTTCTGCCACTCGATGCCCGGCAGGGGAATGCCACCGTCCTTCCACAGGTGCAGGCCCCAGCCGTCGTAGTTGTTGTCGCAGCGGTTGTAGTGGATCGAGACGAAGCCGGCCGGGGGGGCAGAGCTCTGGGCAACGGCGCTGCCCAGGGTGAGCGCAGCCAGGGCCGTGGCCGCAGCGGCCTTCGCGAAGTGGTGTGCAAGCGTCATGGTGATGTCTCCTTGCGGTGGTTGAGGGGCGGTTGGGGAAGGGGGTGCAAGATCTCAGCCCTTGATGCCCCCGGCT
>CAZKGD010000163.1:0-5017 GCA_964552215.1 uncultured Caldimonas sp. | reverse complement strand
CACATCCACCCGGACAAGCGCACGGCCATCGCCCGCATCTTCCAGACCCTGGACCCGCAGATCTGCCGAACCTGCCGCGCCCGCATTTTCTGGGAGTGCGGCAAGCTCGACCAGTGACAGACGAGGCCTAACGCTTCAGCAGCCCCAGCACCAGGGAGACGACGAAGCCGACAAGGAAGATGAAGAACAGGATCTTGGCGATGCCGGCGGCGCCGGCGGCGATGCCGCCGAAGCCGAAGACGGCCGCGATCAGGGCGATGATGAAAAAGACGACAGCGTAATGCAGCATGGCGGCTCTCCTTTCCTGAGGATCAGCTCACCGACTGCTTGAGCCGGATGTCGTTCTTGACGTCCTTCACGCCCTGGATGCCACGGGCGATCTCGCCGGCGCGCTGCACTTCGGCGGCGCTGTTGGCGAAGCCGCTCAACTGCACGGTGCCGCGGAAGGT
Organism: uncultured Caldimonas sp.; assembly: GCA_964552215.1. Lineage (GTDB taxonomy): Bacteria > Pseudomonadota > Gammaproteobacteria > Burkholderiales > Burkholderiaceae_C > Caldimonas. The sequence continues at coordinate 4,568 of CAZKGD010000163.1, read as the reverse complement.
CTCGACCTGGATGTTGAGCGCGCTGACCGTCTTGTCCTCGACGAAGGCCGCCTTGACCTTGGTGGTGATCCAGGTGTCGTCGATCACCTCGCCGGCACTGGCCTGGGTGGGTGTGGCCGCGCAGCCGGTGGCGGCGATGGTGGCGCCCAGTGCCACCGACAGGGCCGTGATGCGCAGCAGTTGGCTCGCTTGCATGGTGTGCTCCTTCAAGTTCGTCTGTTGGGTTGCTGTCGGCCTCGCGTTCGAAGGCCGTGAGTGAACTCTAGGCATGCAAGGCCTGAACGCCTGTCGGTTGCCGCCGTGCCCCGCCTGTCGGTGCCGGCCGACAGTGGTTACATTTCGCTGCATCCCGCATCCGGCCTCCGTTCGGCCGTGCTCGCTGACCTGCCTTGCGCAGATACTTGCGGCTGCACCATGCGATGATGTGGCCCGAGTTGCCATCAGATGGCGCCCGTGATCTCCCGGAGGAAGCCGATGTCCCTGCGCACCGTCCTGCTTGGCCTGGTGCTGGCGCTGATTGCGCTGTTTGCCGCCCTGAACTGGCCCGCCATCGTGGCGCCCACGGAAGTCTTCCTGCTGTTCGCGCACACCCAGGCGCCGCTGGGTCTCGTCCTGCTGGCCCTGCTTGCCATCGAGGCCGTGGCCTTCCTGACCTACATCGCGGTGATGCAGGCGCAACGGCTGACCGACACCCGTCGTCTGATGCATGAGGCGCGCGAGCAACGTGAACTGGCCGAGAAGGCCGAAACCTCGCGCTACACCGAGTTGCGCCAGTGGCTGAAGCAGGAGCTCTCCACCCTGCGCCAGGACGTCTCGACGGTCGCCGGCGAGGTGGGCGCCCAGACCCGACGGCTGGACGACAACCTGCGCCAGGCCCTTACCGACACCGGCAACGGTCTGGCCGCCCAGTTGGGCGAGATCGAGGACAAGCTCGACCGCCAGGCGCCACCGCGGGCCCCGGACACCCCGCCCACGGGCGAGGCCGACGCATCCGACGCAGCACGCTAGCATCCTCGCCATGCCCGTGACCCTTGCCGGCCAGCTCGTCGTGGCCATTTCCTCGCGCGCCCTGTTCGATTTCGAAGAGGAGAACCAGCTCTTCGAAGCCCAGGACGATCACAGCTACATGCAGCTGCAACTGCAGCGCCTGGATGTGCCTGCGCGCCCCGGTGTGGCGTTTTCGCTGGTGAACAAGCTGCTGGCTTTCAACCGACTGGGGACGGGCGCTGCCCCGCGCGTGGAAGTGGTGATCCTCTCGCGCAACGACCCCGTCTCGGGCATGCGGGTGTTCCGCTCGGCGCAGCACTATGGCCTGCCCATCCAGCGCGGCGTGTTCACACGCGGCCAGTCGCCCTACCGCTACCTGCGCCCGCTCAACGCCCACCTCTTTCTGTCGGCCAACGAGGCCGACGTGCGTGCCGCGCTCGACGCCGGCTTTCCGGCGGCGCGTGTCTATCCCTTGTCGGCGCGCGCCTCGGACGCCCACCCCAGCGAAGTGCGCATCGCCTTCGATGGTGACGCGGTGCTCTTCTCCGACGAGGCCGAGCAGGTCTTCCAGAGCGATGGCCTCGACGCCTTCCAGGCCCACGAAAGCCACCGGGCCACCACGCCGCTGCCGGCCGGCCCCTTCAAGCCGGTGCTGCAGGCCCTGCATCAGTTGCAGCGTGAAGGCACACCGGCCATGCGCATCCGCACCGCCCTGGTCACAGCCCGCAGCGCCCCCGCCCATGAACGGGCCATCCGCACGCTGATGGACTGGCAGATCGAGGTGGACGAGGCGATGTTCCTGGGCGGCCTGCCCAAGGGCGAGTTCCTGCGCGAGTTCGAGCCCGACTTCTTCTTCGACGACCAGATGCGCCACGTCGAGAACGCCGCGCCGCACGTGCCTTCGGGGCACGTGGCCGCCGGGGTGGCCAACCAGCTGAGCTGAGCCCTCAGCGGCCGCGCTGGCGCCGGTAGAACGCCTGCGCCGCGCTGCCGCGCACATCAGCCTCGCGCACGAAGAGATCCACCACCGTCACCAGCAGCCGCCCCGGGAAGGGCAGGCTCTCCATGAGCTGCTGGACGAGTTCGTGGCCGCGGGCCTCGTCGGTGCGGCGCATCTGGATGAACAGCACGAGGTACACCCGTCCGGGCAGTTCGGGCACGGTTTTGCCGCCGACCCAGGCGGCCGACACCTCGCGCAGGCGGATCAGTTCGTCGATCACATAGCGGCGTTCCAGTTCGGTCCAGTCGGGCGCCACCAGATGCTCGCAAGGGTTGGTGGCGGTCACCGACTCCCAGGCGCTGGCTTCAAGCTTCTCGCAATGAGCAAGGCGTTCGCGCCAGGTGCGGCGCACGGCGGGGTCGCTCGGTGCCAGGTCACTGCCGGTGTGGTCGAGCCGGTCGAGGTGGTCGAGCGCCAGCCGGCAGGCGGCATAGCCGTGCTGCGGGTGCCGGGCTTGCAGGCGCTCGGCCAGCACCAGGGTCTCGGGATGCGTGGCTTCCTGGCGGGCGATGGTCAGGCGCAGCAGGGCACGCGCGTGGCCAGGTTCCTGCTCCAGCGCCTGCTGATACAGGGCCGCATGGCCGTCGCGGCCGAGTTGCTCCAGGCACTCGGCCCAGTCCACCCACTCATCGGCCTGCAGGTCCTTGGCGCGGGCACGGTAGTCGCGCGCGCGATCGCGGCAAGTGGCCAGATGGCGGTGGTGGTGCTCCCAGTCGCGACGCGTGTCCTGCCACCACTGGCGGTCGAAGTGGCGTGCGGCCAGCGGTGCGGCACGGCCCAGCAAGGCGATGGACGGCGCCTTCGACCAGGCCGGGACGTCCGGGCGCACACCCAGCGCGGCCAGGCGGTCGCGCGGCACGGGGTGGGTGTCGTCATAGCTGGGCAGGCGTGCCAGGGCCTCGCGCAGGGCGCGCATGGCAAACGCCTCGTCGGGCCCGTGCAGCAGGCCACTGGCCATGTCGGCATGCGGCATCGGGTCGGGACGTTCCTCCTTCAGCGCGCGTTGCCACTGGCGCGGCCAGTAGACCTCGTGGTACCAGCGCGACTTGATCTCGATCTCGACCCAGGCCTGGCCCACCACCTCGGGGCGGCACAGGCGGGCGGCCACGCGGTCGGCTTCGTATTCGTCCTGGCGGGCGAGCGCAAAGGTCCGTGCGTTGAAGCGCGGCACGTACCACGACAGGAAGCCCCGCACCAGCCAGGGCACCGGCCCTTCGTCGGCCTCGTAGGTCTGCTGCAGGCGCCACCAGGCCGAGCGGGTGCGGTAGATCCAGGCCGAGAACTTGCCATGCTCGCCGCGCAGGTGGCCGTACTCGTGGGCAATCACGGCCAGCAGCCGGCGCGGCTCCAGCGCACACATCAGCGGCCAGCCGATGATGAGATGGTTGGTGTGCCCGAGCCAGCCGGGCCGAGGGCGCTGCACGATGGCCGCGTTGAAGCTGGCGTCGAGCAACACTTCGTCGATGGGGGGGCCCTTGACGGCGCTGCGCAGCCGTTCGATGGCCTTGAAGAGTTCGGGGGCGTCGGCCGGCGTGACCCGATAACCCTCAGGGGCCGGAAAGCGCGTCACGAGCGCACGCACCGTGACCCACAACAGCGCCAAAGCCACCAGGGCCAGCCAGACCATCCAGCCGCCGGGTCGCCCGGTGGCAGCAGCCCAAGCCACCGCACCCAGCATGCCCAACGCCACCAGAGCCAGCACGATGACAACCGCGTAGCCCAGCACCGCAAACCACCAGACGCTGCGGCGGTAGCCCTTGGCATCGGACTCGCAGGCCTGCTCGCTCAGGCGCAGCAGGTGCATGAAATCCACGTGTTCCATGGCGTCGGTGGCGCATTCGGGCAGGCCAGTATAGGAAGGGCCGACCCGCCTCAGGCCTGCGGCCGATGGCCGGCCCGCGCGGCCCGCCGAACGGCGAGGGTCGTCCACTTTGTCACACCTGGAAACGACCGCGGCCGGCTTTGCCGGCCGCGGTCGGAGCACTGGGGACGAAGCCGGGGCCTCGCCAACGGATCAGCGGCCGTTCAGTGCGTCCTTCAGAGCCTTGCCGGCGCTGAACTTGGCGCCCTTGGAGGCCTCGATCTGGATCTCCTCGCCGGTGCGCGGATTGCGACCGGTGCGGGCAGCGCGCTCGGACACGGCAAAGGTGCCGAAGCCGGCCCAGGCCACGGTCTCGCCCTTGGCCAGGGCCTGGGTGATGTGCTGGGCCACGGCGTCGAGCATGCGTTGGGCAGAGGCCTTGCTCACGTCGGCATCGGCAGCGATCGCATCGATCAGATCGGATTTGGTCATCAAATGCTTCCTAGTCTTGGGTCCACGGTCGAGCGCCCGGCACAAGGCCAGGCGCGAGGGGAAGCACTATGGCATGGATTGGGATGGCCCTGGACTTGCAATTTGTGACAAAACCCACCAACTGCGCCGATGTCGGCCAGGATGCGGGTGTCCCTCGCCAGCCACTGGCGCTGCAGCTGCCCGAGGCCGCCCCTTGAGCGGCTGAGGCACAATCCGGCCTCATGATGTCGCCCCGCCGCCTGAGCCTGTGCTGGCTGGCCTTGATGCTGCTGCTCAAGGCCGCCCTGC
>CAZKGD010000162.1:0-5125 GCA_964552215.1 uncultured Caldimonas sp. | reverse complement strand
CCGTTGGCCATGTCGAGCTTGTGCACGAACTCGTGGATCACCACGTTGTAGCCCATCTCGGCCAGGTCACCCGCGTCGGACACGTCCGCCCAGGACAGCATCACCGGTCCGCCTTCCATGGCTTCGCCGGCAAGCACTTCATCGTAGTGGTGAACCACACCGTCCTCGTCGGTGACCACCCGGCGGGCCACCACCTCGGCCGGGTGGACCACGATGCCGACGAAGTCGTCATAGGCCTGCAGACCCAGGTGCAGCACGGGCAGGCAGGCCTGGGCGGCGATGGCCACGGCCATCTCGTCGGTGACCACCAGGCCGTTGGCCCCGGTGAACTCCTTGCGGTCGAGAAAGAGGGTGGCCAGGCGCCGCAGAGCCTCGCGATCTTCGGTGCGATGCTGGGCGAGGAAGGGGTGGCGGGCCAGCGTGAGTTCCCACAGGGCGTCCGGGATCGCCCGGCGCGAAAGGGCTCGCGCTTCGCGGCGCTGCTGCCAGCGTTGCCACCAGCTGGGCATGGTCCTCAGGAGCCCTCGGGCGAGCTTGCGGCCACACGCCGCAGCCCCTCGGCACTGAGCCGGATCACGTCGCCTCGAGTGACCGGGCCGGGGGTGTCGAAATCCCAGTCCGACAGCACATGGCGCTGTGCCCCCTGGGGCAGCGCATGATCGGCCGGGCGGTGGGTGTGGCCGTGGATCAATACAGGGCTGTTGGCCGTGGCGAGCCAGGCCAGCACGGCCTGTGTGTCGAGATCGCCATAGCCTTCGACACCCTGCTCGCGCTTGCGCGCCTCGCTGGCTGCCCGCATGCGCGCGGCCAGCTCGCGCCGCTGGGCGAGCGGCTGGGTCAGGAAGCCCTGCTGCCAAGCGGGGTCACGCACCTGGCGGCGAAAGGCCTGGTAGTCGGTATCGTCCAGGCACAGGGCGTCGCCATGGCTGAGCAGCCAGCGTTGCCCGAAAGCCACCAGCACGGTGGGGTCGGCCAGGGCCTGGACGCCACAGCGTGCGAGGAAGTCCGGGCCGACCAGGAAATCGCGGTTGCCAGCCATGAAGTACAGCGTCTTGGTGCGGGCGGCCTCGCGCAGGATGGCCTCGCACCTGGCTTCGAAGCTGCCGGGTTCGGCGGCATCGTCACCGATCCAGACCTCGAAGACGTCGCCCAGCAGGATCAGGGCCTGCGCGGGGCTGGACGTCAGGTGCTGCGCCCAGGCGGCCGTCGTGCGGGGCAGCCCGGCCTGCAGGTGCAGGTCGGACAGCAGGTCGATGGCGGTCCAGCGCGACGGGGCGTGGAGCTCGGGCACCGCCTGCGGCAGCGGGGCGGCGTGCGGCTGGACGGCGGCCGTCAAGTGCTCAGACCTCGACGGCCTTCTCGATCACGACGTCGTCGAGCGGCACGTCGTCATGGAAGCCACGGCGTCCGGTCTTGACGCCCTTGATCTTGTCGACCACCTCGGTGCCGGCCACCACCTTGCCGAAGACGGCATAGCCCCAGCCCTGGGGGGTCTGGGACTTGAAGTTCAGGAAGTCGTTGTTGGCCACGTTGATGAAGAACTGCGCCGTGGCCGAATGCGGGTCGGACGTGCGGGCCATCGCCAGCGTGTAGGTGTCGTTCTTCAGGCCGTTGCTCGCTTCGTTCTGAATGGGGGTGTCGGTGGGCTTCTGCTTCATGCCGGCCTCGAAGCCACCGCCCTGGATCATGAAGCCATTGATGACGCGGTGGAACACCGTGCCGTCGTAATGGCCCTTGCGCACGTAGCTGAGAAAGTTCTCGGCGGACAGGGGGGCCTTCTCGGCATCGAGCTCGATGCGGATGACGCCGTGGTTGGTGTGCAGTTCAACAGCCATGATTCATTTCTCCACAGTGGCTTGGCGGATGATCACCGGTTCGACCGGTACGTTCTGGTGGGGGCCCTTGTTGGTGGTGCGCACGGCCTTGATCTTGTCGACCACGTCCATGCCCGAAACCACGCGCCCGAAGACCGCATAACCCTGGCGGTCCGGCGCGTTGGGGGCGTCGAGGAAGGCATTGTCCTTGAGGTTGATGAAGAACTGGGCGGTGGCCGAGTTCGGATCCATCGTGCGCGCCATCGCGATGGTGCCGCGCTGATTGCTCAAGCCGTTGCGGGCTTCCAGGGGGATCGGTGCCTGCGTCGGCTTCTGGTTCATGTCGGGGGTGAAGCCGCCGCCCTGGATCATGAAGCCGTCGATGACGCGATGGAAGATGGTGCCGTCATAGTGCTTGGCGTTCACATAGGCCAGGAAGTTCTCGACCGTCCTGGGCGCCTTGGCTGCGTCCAGTTGGACGACGATGTCTCCCTGCGTGGTGGACAGCCGCACGGTCTGCGACCAGGCGGGCGTGCTCAAGGCGGCGGCCAGCCCCAGGGCGGCGATCCAGGCGAAACGGCGTTGCGTCATCTTGCGAGGCTCCTGTGCATTCGGAAAGCGCGCATTGTCGCGCGAGGCTGGAGGCGCGTCACGGCCCGGCGTGCAAACCTCGGCGTTCAGCGGGGGCGGGGAAGGGGCGCGAAGAGTTCGCGCACCAGGGCCAGCTTTACCGGCAGGCCCGCATGCCCGGGCTGCTGCTCGAGCGCACGGGCGTAGGACTGGGCCGCCAGCTTCGCATAGACGTCGCCCAGGTTCTCGTGCGTCAGGGCGTTGCGCGGCTGTAACCGCACGGACATCTCCAGGGCCTGACGGGCTTTCTCGAACTGGTCCTGCCTGCCATAGATCACAGCGAGGTTGTTGTACACCTCTGGCAGTTCGGGCCGCTCGGCTGCCAACTGCAGGAACTGGGCTTCGGCCTCGCCCAGCTTGTTCTGCTCGGTGAGTACCACCCCCCGCAGGAAGCGCCAGGCCAGATCCTGGGGACGGGACTTGAGGACCTGATCCACCGTCAGCAATGCCTCGGCCGTACGCCCTTCGCGCAGCATTTGCTGCACGATGCCCGGGTCGCTGGCCCCGGCCGTGACGGTCCAGAAGGTCAGCGCGCAGGCCAGCACCCAGCGGATGCAACGACGGTGTGGTCCAGTGTGAGGAGCCGGGCCGGGGAGGTGCATGCAGCAGCAGGTGGTGGACGGGCAGGGCTATACTCATTCGATTCTAACGTGGCGCACCGCCCCGGCGGACTGCTGCGCGCCCGGCCCGACCTCACGGCACCCATGACGCTTTCCATCTACAACACGCTCACGCGCCGGCAGGAGCCTTTTTTTCCGATCGACCCAGGCCATGTCCGCATGTATGTGTGCGGCATGACCATCTACGACTACTGTCACGTGGGCCATGCGCGCATGATGATGGCCTTCGACGTGGTGCAGCGCTGGCTCAAGGTGCTGGGCTACCGTGTCACGTATGTGCGCAACATCACCGACATCGACGACAAGATCATCAAGCGGGCCGTGGAGCGGGGCATCACCATCGGCGAGCTGACCCGCGAGATGACCGCTGCGATGCACGAGGACATCGGCCAGCTCGGGATCGAGCCGCCCACCCACGAGCCGCGTGCGACCGACTACGTGCGCGAGATGATCGACCTGATCGGCCGCCTGGAGGCCAAAGGCCTGGCTTATCGGGCCCCGGGCGGTGACGTGAACTATGCGGTCAGGCGCTTCCCGGGCTACGGCAAGCTCTCGGGCAAGTCGCTGGATCAGCTGCGCGCGGGCGAGCGCGTGGCGGTGGCCGATGGCAAGGAGGACCCCCTGGACTTCGTGCTGTGGAAGTCGGCCAAGGACGCCGAGCCAGAGGAAGCGAAATGGGAGGCCCCTTTCGGCAAGGGGCGCCCGGGCTGGCACATCGAATGCTCGGCCATGAGCTGCGCCCTGCTGGGCGAGCACTTCGACATCCACGGCGGGGGCATGGACCTGCAGTTCCCCCATCACGAGAACGAGATCGCCCAGAGCGAGGGCGCCACGGGCCAGACCTTCGTCAACGTGTGGATGCACAACGGCTTCCTCAACGTCGACAACGAGAAGATGTCGAAGTCGCTGGGCAACTTCTTCACGATCCGGGATGTGCTCAAGCGCTTCGACGGCGAGACGGTGCGCTTCTTCATGCTGCGCACCCATTACCGAAGCCCCTTCAACTTCAGCGACGCCAACCTCGACGACGCCCGCCAGGCTCTGCGTCGGCTCTACACTGCCCTGGACAGCGTGGCGCCGGCAGACGTGACCGTCGACTGGAACGAGCCGCACGCGGCGCGCTTCCGCGCGGCGATGAACGACGACTTCAACACGCCCGAAGCCGTGGCGGTGCTCTTCGACCTGGCCGGCGAGACCAACCGCACCGGCTCGGCCCAGGTGGCGGGGCTGCTCAAGGCCCTGGGCGGCACGCTCGGCATGTTGCAGGGGTCTCCCAGGGCCTACCTGCAGGGCGGGGCCGGGCTGGACGAGGTCGCTATCCAGGCGCAGATCGAAGCGCGTGCGGCCGCCAAGAAAGCGAAGAACTTCGCCGAGGCCGACCGCATCCGCGATGCGCTGGCGGCCCAGGGCATCGTGCTGAAGGACACGCCGCAAGGCACCACCTGGGTGAAGGCCTGAACGCCATGGCTCGTGTGGTCACGCCCGATTACTGGGACGACGCCTGCAGGTACCTCAGCAAGCGCGACCGGGTGATGCGCAAGCTCATCCCGCAGTTCGGCGAGGCGCGGCTGCAAAGCCGGGGCGACGCCTTTACCACGCTGGCGCGTTCCATCGTGGGTCAGCAGATCTCGGTGAAGGCCGCCCAGGCGGTGTGGGACCGTTTTGCGGCGCTCACCGACGGCCCGCCCACCCGCATTGCGCCGGCCGCCGTGCTGGCTCTGGGGGTGGACGACCTGCGGGGGGCCGGCCTGTCGGCCCGCAAGGTGGAATACCTGCGCGACCTGGCCACCCATTTCGACGAGGGCGCGGTGCATGTGCGCCAGTGGGCCAGCATGGACGACGAGGCGATCATCGAGGAACTGGTGGCCATCCGCGGCATCGGCCGCTGGACGGCCGAGATGTTCCTGATCTTCCACCTGATGCGGCCCAACGTCATGCCTTACGACGACCTGGGACTGCTCAAGGGCATCAGCCTGAACTACTTCAGCGGCGAACCCGTGTCGCGCGCCGAGGCCCGGGAAGTGGGCGACGCCTGGGCCCCTTTCCGCTCGGTGGCGACAT
>CAZKGD010000161.1:0-5210 GCA_964552215.1 uncultured Caldimonas sp. | reverse complement strand
CGCGACCCCTTGCACCCCATGCAAGTGCGCTACCAGGCTGCGCTACACCCCGACGAAGCCTTGTATTATAGACAGAAAATTCACTCTTGTGCCAGTAGAGCGCGAATCGAAAGCAACTCTTCGCGCACCCGTGCAAGACTCATGGGACCTTCGGCGAGCACGGCCCGAGCGGGTGTTGCAAGGGTCACGGATTCCGCCGACGCGGACGGCGAGGACGGCGGCTCCTCCTCATCCCCAAAACCCTCGGGCGCGTCGGTGCTCATTTCCTCGAAGCTGCCCAGGGATTCAGGCAGGGCCGCACCGGCCAAGCGCCCCTGGGGACCCATCTCAGCCAGGCGGTTGCGCGCCCCGCTGATGGTGAATCCATGCTCGTACAGCAGTTCGCGGATGCGACGGATCAACAACACCTCGTGGTGCTGGTAATAGCGTCGGTTGCCACGCCGCTTCATCGGCTTGAGCTGCGTGAACTCCTGCTCCCAGTACCGCAGCACATAGGGCTTCACACCGCACAGCTCGCTGACCTCACCGATGGTGAAGTAGCGCTTGGCTGGAATCGCTGGGAGCGCTTTCTCCATTGAAAATCAATGAGATCGTAGGGGAAAGCTAAGACTTTACTCGAAGTCTTCCCCCAGCGGGGCGTCCCCTTGCACCAAGCCCTTGAGTTTGTGGCTGGCGTGAAATGTGACCACATTCCGTGCCTTGATCGGGATGGACTCGCCCGTGCGCGGATTGCGCCCCGGACGCGGCGCCTTACGGCGGATCTGGAAGTTGCCGAAGCCCGACAGCTTCACGTCCTCGCCCTTCATCAGGCTGGCATGGATGATCTCGAAAAAGGCCTCGACCATGTCCTTGGACTCGCGCTTGTTCAGCCCGAGCCGCTCGAACAGGAGATCGGCCAGTTCGGCCTTGGTGAGGGTCGGTGTCTCGATCACTGGCAGGATCACGCGGTCCATCTCGCTCACTCCTTCTCGATCAGGCCCGCAGCCGCGCGCCCACGCGCGCGGCCAGGCTGTCCACCACGGCTCGCACGACGGCATCGATGCGCTCGTCGGTCAGGCCCCCCTTGTCGTCCAGCAATTCCAGCCGCAAGGCCAGGCTGCGCTCACCCGCGCCGATCTCGGGCGTCGGGCTCTTGGGCCGGTACACGTCGAACAGCACCACATCGCGAAGCAGGCCCTCGGTCGGCGCGGCATGCACGGCCTCCAGCAGGGTGTCATGGCCCACGCCATCGCGCACGATCACGGCAATGTCGCGCACCACCGCCTGATGACGGGCGATGGGCTGATAGGCCGGCAGGCGGCGCTCCAGCACAGCCTGGGCATCCAGTTCGAACACCACCGGCGCCATCGGCAGCTCGTAGCGCTGGCGCCAACGAGGATGCAGCTCACCCACGTGGCCAATCTCGCGGCCATCCATCAGCACGCGCGCACAGCGCCCTGGGTGCATGGCCGGGTGGCTGGCCGGCTCGAAACGCAGCGGCAGCGGCGCCAGCAGTGCCTCGACATCGCCCTTCACGTCGAAGAAGTCCACCGGACGATCGTCCTGGCCCCATTGCAGTTCCACGCTCGATCCGTAGGCCAGGCCGCTGATGCGCAGGGGCTGGCGCAGCCCGGCCACGGTGGTGTCGGACTCGGCCACGGAGTCGTCGCGCAGGAACACGCGACCCGCCTCGAAGACGCGCACGCGCGGCGCCTTGCGTGCGAGGTTGAACCGCAATACCTGCACCAGACTGCCGATCAGGCTGGAGCGCATCACGCTCAGCGGTGCGGCAATGGGGTTGAGCAGCGCGATCGGTCGCTCGTTGCCGGCGAAGTCCTGCTCCCACTGCGGCTCGACAAAGCTGAAATTGAGCGTTTCCTGGTAGTCCAGCGCCGCAAGGGCATGGCGCACGGCATGCAGCCCGCGGCGTGACTCGGATCGCACCTTGGCCACGACGGGGGCCAGCGGCGGCGTATCGGGCAGGCGACCGTAGCCCAGCACCCGGATCACTTCCTCGATCAGGTCTTCCTCGATCTGCAGATCGAAGCGCCAGCTCGGCGGCTGCACCGTGAGGCGCCCCGGCTCCTGGGAGAAGGCCAGCCCCAGGCGCTCGAAAACGGCAGCGCATTCGTCCTGCGTCACCGGCATGCCGATGACCTTGCAGGCCCGGTCCACGCGCAGACTGACAGGTTTGCGCTCGGGAAGACCGACGATCTGGTCGTCCATCGGGCCGGCTTCACCGCCACAGATGTCGATCACCAGCTGCGAAATGCGCTCGATGTGCTCCACCGTCAGCGCAGGGTCCACGCCCCGCTCGAAGCGATGCCCGGCATCAGTGGAAAAGTTGTAGCGGCGCGAGCGCCCCGCCACCGCCTTGGGCCACCAGAAAGCAGCCTCGACATAGATGTTGCGAGTGTCGTCGGAGGTCGCCGTGGCTTCACCCCCCATGATCCCGGCCAGGGATTCGACGGCCTGATCATCGGCGATCACGCCCACCTGCTCGTCCACCTCGATGGTGTTGCCGTTCAGCAGCTCGAGCTGTTCGCCCTGGCGACCCCAGCGCACCGTCAGGCCGCCGTGGATCTTGTCGAGGTCGAAGATGTGAGACGGCCGGCCGAACTCGAACATCACGTAGTTCGAGATATCGACCAGCGCATTGACCGAACGCTGGCCGCAGCGCGCGAGCCGTTCGACCATCCATGCCGGCGTGGATGCACGCGGGTTCACGTTGCGGATGATGCGACCGGAGAAGCGTCCGCAAAGGTCCGGCGCCTCGATCCTGACGGGCAGCCGGGCATCGTGACGCAGCGACACGGCCGGAAAGTCCGGCGTCTTGAGCGGTGCCCCTGTGAGGGCCGACACCTCGCGCGCGATGCCATAGACACTCAGGCAGTGCGCCAGATTGGGGGTGAGCTTGAGTGTGAACAGCGTGTCGTCCAGCCCCAGGTGCTCGCGCACGTTGTGGCCCACGGGTGCATCCTCGGCCAGGATCAACAGGCCGCCGTGATCCTCCGACAGCTTGAGCTCGCGCGCGGAGCACAGCATGCCCTGGCTTTCCACGCCGCGCAGCTTGCCGAGCTTGATCCGGAAAGCCTCACCACCCTCCTCTGCCGGCGGCAGCTCTGCACCCACCAGCGCGCATGGCACCTTGATCCCGGCCTGCACATTGGGCGCGCCGCACACGATCTGCAGCATCTCGCCCGTGCCGGCATCCACGCGACAGACGTTCAGGCGGTCTGCATTCGGATGGCGCTGCACCTCCACCACCTGCGCGACGACCACGGACGTGAAAGGCGGGGCCACCGGGCGAAGTTCCTCCACTTCCAGGCCTGCCATCGTGAGCAGCTCGGCCAGGGCCTCGGTGCTCAGCGGCGGATCACAGAACTCACGCAACCAGGACTCGGGAAATTGCACGTCGTCTTCCTCAGGGGTCGATACCGGGAAACAGGATGAAGGGGCGCTCAGCGGAACTGCGAAAGGAAGCGCAGGTCGCCGTCGAAGAAGAGCCGCAGGTCGCTCACGCCGTAACGCAACATGGCCAGGCGGTCGATGCCCGAGCCAAAGGCGAAGCCGATGTAGCGTTCCGGGTCCAGCCCCATGTTGCGGATCACCTGGGGGTGCACCTGGCCAGAGCCGGACACTTCCAGCCAGCGGCCCTTGAGCGGCCCGCTGCCGAACATCATGTCGATCTCGGCGCTGGGCTCGGTGAAGGGGAAGTAGCTCGGCCGGAAGCGGATGCGCATGTCGCGGGTCTCGAAGAACTCCTGGAGGAAGTTCACATAGACCGACTTCAGGTCCTTGAAGCTCACGTTCTCACCCACCCACAGGCCCTCGACCTGGTGGAACATCGGCGAGTGGGTGGCGTCGCTGTCCACGCGGTAGGTGCGGCCCGGGGCGATCACGCGGATGTCGGGCATGGGCAGGTCGGCATCCAGCAGGGCCCGATGACGCTTGACGTGCTGCACGGCATGGCGGATCTGCATCGGGCTGGTGTGCGTGCGCAACAGGTGGCCGCCTTCCACGTAGAAGGTGTCGTGCATCGAGCGCGCAGGATGGTCTTCCGGTGTATTCAGCGCCGTGAAGTTGAACCAGTCGGATTCGATCTCGGGGCCATCGGCCACCTCGAAGCCCATCGAACCGAAGATCGCTTCGATGCGCTCCATGGCGCGCGTGACGGGGTGCAGACCCGCACTGCCACGTCGGCGACCCGGCAGGGTCACATCCAGCGCTTCGGCCTGCAGCTGGCGCTCCAGCTCCGCGTCGGCCAGCGCCTGGCGGCGCTGATGGAGCGCGGCCTCGATCTGCTGCTTGGCGTCGTTGATGGCTGCCCCACGGGTCTTCTTCTCGTCGGGGGCCAGGGCACCCAGGCCCTTGAGCAGTTCGGTCAGACGCCCCGATTTACCCAGGAAGCGGGCCTTGGCGTTCTCCAGCTCGGCCGGCGTCGCCGCACTGTCGAACTCAGCGCGTGCAGTGCAGACCAGTTGTTCGAGTTCGTTCATGCTCTCTCGGCGTCTGGGGCCCGGGGCTTGGGCCCCGGAGCCAATCTGGCGGCAATAAAAAAAGGCCGAACCCTTCGTCGGCCTTTCCGGCTGCCTTCGACAAGCTGTCGAAGGAGCCGCCATGTCAGGCCCGGGTCACCCCGGGCCGTCCTCATGGCGATCACGCAGCGAGTTGGGCCTTCACCTTGGCAACGATGCTGCCGAACGCAGCGGGATCGTGCACAGCGAGGTCGGCCAGCACCTTGCGGTCGATCTCGATCGCCGCCTTCTTGATGCCGTTCATGAACTTGCTGTAGGTCAGGCCTTGCTCACGGGCCGCCGCATTGATACGGGCGATCCAGAGTTGGCGGAACACGCGCTTCTTGGCACGGCGGTCACGGTAGGCGTATTGCCCAGCCTTCATCACCGCCTGCTTGGCGATGCGGAAGACGTTTTTCCGGCGACCCCGGAAGCCCTTGGCCAGGGCCAGAACCTTCTTGTGACGGGCGCGGGCGGTAACACCACGTTTGACGCGAGGCATGTGCTTTCTCCTTCAACCGAGTGTTTACAGACCAGCAAAGGGCATCATCTGAGCGATGTGACCCATGTTGGTGTCGTGAACGTTGGTCGCGCCGCGCAGCTGACGCTTGCGGGTGGTCGACTTCTTGGTGAGGATGTGGCGCTTGAACGCCTGGCCCCGCTTGACGGTGCCACCCGGGCGAACGCGGAACCGCTTCGCCGCGCTCTTCTTGG
>CAZKGD010000160.1:0-5221 GCA_964552215.1 uncultured Caldimonas sp. | reverse complement strand
CGCTCCCATCCGCATCTGTTCTCAAAACAGGTTAGGAATCATCCGGGACCCGACAGCTACGACACGCTTTGCAACCCGCTCAATCCGGCCAAGAGCCTGACACCGCATGAAGCGTTGTCGCTGATCTTCGCTCAGATGAAATCCCGCTTCGACGCGCTCACTCTGAGTGCCTTCATCAAGATGATGGGGGTCTATCCGCCGGGCTCCGTGGTCGAGTTGACTGACGGGCGTTTCGCGCTGGTGGTGTCCGTGAACTCGGCCCGCCCCCTCAAGCCCAGGGTGCTCGTGCACGATCCGCGTGTGTCCACCGAGGACGCGCTGATCCTCGACCTGGAAGCGCATCCTGAGCTGGGGGTGAGACGCAGCCTCAAGCCGCTGCAACTGCCCCGCGCGGCGCTGGACTACCTTTCGCCGCGTCAGCGCATCTGCTACTTCTTCGAGCGCGCGGTGGATCCCGCCGAACCCGGCGAGGAGGCGCACTCGTGAGCGTGCCCTTGGCGAACCCGGCTCTGCAAGCCCTGATCGACGGAATGCTCGAGGCCGTGTGGATGGTCGACCCGCTTGATCTTCGGGTCGTGGCTGCGAACCAGGCCGCGCATGCGCTGCTGGGAGTGAGCGATGGCGCCCTGCTGGGCCGTCCGGCCATCGAGCTGGCCGCCACACCGGAGGACATGGTGTTCTGGGAGGACGTGGCGGCCGGCCTGAGCGACCGCATTCTCTCTGACTCCCTGGTCAGTCGTGCCGACGGCAGCCTGGTCCAGGTCGAGCGACGCGTGAGCTTGCTCCGATTGGCGCCGGGGCACTCGGTCTTCCTGGTGTGTCTGCGCGATCGCACCGAGCAGCGGCGCGCCGAAGACGAGCTGGAGCGCTTGGTGTCCGAGCTGCGCGCCACGCTGGAGTCGACCGCCGACGGCATCCTGGCGGTCGACCTGCACGGAGCCATCCGTGGCTACAACCAGCGTCTGGCTGACCTGTGGAAGTTTCCGCAAAGCCTCATGCTGCGGCGAGACGACCAGGCGGTATTCGCCTGGTTGAGGGAGTCCGTGCTGGATGTAGCAGCCTATGACGACAAGCTGGCCATCATCGCGAGGTCGCCGCTGCTTGAGACCACGGACCTCATCGCACTCAAGGGCGGCCGCGTGGTCGAGCGCGTCACTCGCCCGCAGTACAGCCGCGGGAGGCCCATCGGAAGGGTCTATTCCTTTCGGGACATCACGCAGCAATTGGCCAACGAATCCCAGCTCCAGCTGGCTGCCAAGGTGTTCGAGGCCAGCCCCGATGCGGTCTTCGTCACCGATGCCGACCTCAAGGTGCTTGCAGCCAACCCGGGCTGCGAACGACTGTGCGGCAACCCCAGACGCTCTTTGCTGGGCCGACGCTGGGGCGAACTGATCCACGATCCTGCCGAGCCCGGTGCCGTGGACCGGCTGTGCTCCCTGGTGGACGAGCGTGGAAGCGCCGAGGCCGAGCTCTACTACCAGCGCAACGAGGGCGGGAGCGGACCTTGCCAAGTCTCGATGGTGCGCCTGCCCGACGAATCGGGCGGCACATTGCACTACATCGCCTTCGTGAAGGATCTCACCGACAAGCTGGCCGCCAAGCGGCGCATCGAGGAGCTGGCTTACACCGACGCACTGACGGGACAGCCCAACCGGCTGGTCTTCGCAGAGCGTGTGGATTTCGCCATTGCGATGGCGCGTCGCGAGCAAGGCCAGTTTGCCGTGATGTTCATCGACCTGGACCGTTTCAAACACATCAATGATTCTCTGGGGCACCTCTACGGCGACCGGGTGCTTGTGGACGTGGCCGAGCGGCTCAAGCGCTGCGTGCGGGAGGTGGACACGGTGGCCCGCTATGGCGGTGACGAGTTCGTCGTCCTGCTGCACCAGGCCGATGCCCGGGGAGCGGAGTCGACCGCGCGGCGCATCCAGGAGGCCCTGAACGTGCCCGTCCAGCTTGACGACCTGAGCTTCACGGTGACCGGCAGCATCGGCATCGCGATGTACCCTGTCGATGGCGCCACCACGAACGACCTGATCAAGAACGCCGATGCGGCGATGTATCGCGTCAAGGAGCGGGGTCGTGCCAGCTTCCGTTTTTATCAGCCGCAGATGAACGTCGACCTGCTGGCGCGGATGAAGATCGACCATGCGATGCGCCAGGCGCTACCTGCCGGCCACTTCCGGCTGGCCTACCAGCCGCAGGTGGACATCCGGACCCAGGCCGTGGTGGCCGCTGAAGCCCTGCTGCGCTGGCGCGATCCGGACCTGGGCGACGTATCGCCTGCCCAGTTCATCCCGGTGGCCGAGGAGAGCGGATTCATCGTCGCACTGGGCGACTGGGTGCTGACCGAAGCCGTGCGGCAGGCAGCTGTGTGGCAGTCCCAGGGTCAGCCCCTTCAGGTTTCCGTGAACGTCTCTGCCTTGCAGTTCCAGCAGGCCACCTTCGTCGAGCGCGTGGCCGGCGCGCTGGAGTCGGCCGGACTCGCGCCCGAACTGCTGGAACTGGAACTCACGGAAACCATCCTGATCCAGGACGCCGAGGAGGCGCTCACCCGGCTGCGCCTGCTCGAACGGCTGGGCGTGCGGCTGGCGATCGATGATTTCGGAACGGGATACTCCAGCCTGGGCTATCTCAAGCGCTTTCCCATCGGCAAGCTCAAGATAGACCGCTCTTTCATCAGCGGCCTGCCCGCCGACGAGAGCGACGCCGGGATCGTGCGCGCAGTGGTGAGCATGGCTCGCGCATTGCACCTGAAGGTCATTGCCGAGGGTGTCGAAACCGACCTGCAACGCCAGTTCCTGGCCGCAGCCGGCTGTGATCAGTATCAAGGCTACCTGTTCGCGCCGGCGGTGGACCCGGAACGCTTCGCGGCGCTGCGCGCGGGTTGCAGTCCGGATGCACAGCCGTGTTCGGCCGGCGTTTGACGGGCTCCGACCGCCGCACTGGCCGCAAGCATTGCGGCAATTGCTTACTGGCCGTCAAGCCCGATGAGTGTTAGAGTCTCGAATTGAGACTTTCGGTCCTTCCCGTCCCCTTTGCTGGTTTCTGAGTGAATCCACAGTGAAGGCGGGTCGCAATCCGCCAACCGGTCAAGCCGTGTCGCGGAAGGTTGATCAACCAGCCAACAACCCTGGAAACCGGGGTATGAGGTGAGCGAGATGATGCAGCAATACAGGTCCAATTCGTACCTGTTCGGGGGCAATGCCCCTTATGTCGAGGAGTTGTACGAGGCCTATCTCGACAACCCAGGGTCTGTGCCTGACAACTGGCGCGCCTACTTCGACGCCCTTCAGAACGTCCCCGCCGTCGATGGCAGCGATTCCCGAGACGTCGCTCATGCGCCCGTCATCGAATCCTTTGCCCAGCGTGCCAAGTCGAACGCCTTCACGGTCAAGGCCAGCAGCGCCGACCTGGCCGTGGCACGCAAGCAGGTGCACGTCCAGTCCCTGATTGCCGCCTATCGCTTCCTCGGCTCCCGCTGGGCCGACCTCGATCCCCTCAAGCGCCAGGAGCGTCCGCGCATCCCCGAACTAGAGCCGGCGTTTTACGACCTGACTGAAAGTGACATGGATATCACTTTCAGCGCCACCAACACCTATTTCACCAAGGCCGAGCAGATGACCCTGCGGGAGATCCTGCAGGCCCTGCGCGAGACCTACTGCGGCACGATCGGTGCCGAGTTCATGCACATCACCGATCCCGCCGAGAAGCGGTGGTGGCAGGAGCGGCTGGAAAGCACCAAGACCAAGCCGGTGTTCTCCCCGGAGAAGAAGAAATCCATCCTGGAGCGACTCACCGCAGCCGAGGGGCTCGAGCGCTTCCTCCATACCAAGTACGTGGGCCAGAAGCGCTTCTCGCTCGAAGGCGGTGAAAGCTTCATCGCCTCGATGGACGAACTCATCAAGCGCGCGGGCGAGAAGGGCGTGCAGGAGATCGTCATCGGCATGGCCCACCGGGGTCGCCTGAACGTCCTGGTGAACACGCTGGGCAAGATGCCCAAGGACCTCTTCGCCGAGTTCGAGCACACGGCCAAGGAAGACCTGCCTGCGGGTGACGTGAAGTACCACCAGGGCTTCTCCAGCGACGTCACCACCCCGGGCGGCCCGGTCCACCTGAGCCTGGCCTTCAACCCCTCCCACCTGGAGATCGTCAATCCGGTCGTCGAAGGCTCGGTCAAGGCCCGCATGGACCGCCGCGGTGACGCCGAGGGCGACCAGGTGTTGCCCGTGCTGGTGCACGGTGATGCCGCCTTCGCTGGTCAGGGCGTCGTGATGGAAACCCTGGCGCTGGCCCAGACCCGCGGCTACTACACCGGCGGCACGGTCCACATCGTCATCAACAACCAGATCGGCTTCACCACCAGCGACCCGCGCGATACCCGCTCGACGCTGTACTGCTCCGACGTCGTGAAGATGATCGAGGCGCCGGTGCTGCATGTGAACGGCGACGATCCCGAGGCCGTGGTGTTCTGCACCCAGCTGGCCCTGGAGTACCGCCAGGAATTCAACAAGGACGTCGTCGTCGACATCGTCTGCTTCCGCAAGCTGGGCCACAACGAGCAGGATACCCCCTCGCTCACCCAGCCGCTGATGTACAAGAAGATCGCCAAGCATCCCGGCACGCGCAAGCTCTACGCCGACAAGCTGGTGGCCCAGGGCGTGCTGTCCGAGGACGGCCCCGACGAGATGGTCAAGGCCTATCGTGCCGCCATGGATGCCGGCAAGCACACCGTCGACCCGGTGCTGACCAACTTCAAGAGCAAGTACGCCGTCGACTGGACGCCCTTCCTCGGCAAGAAGTGGACGGATGCCGCCGACACCGCGCTGCCGCTGGCCGAGATCAAGCGCCTGGCCGAGCGCATCACCACCATCCCCGAGAACTTCAAGGTCCACCCGCTGGTCGAGAAGGTCATCGCTGACCGCGCCGCCATGGGTCGCGGCGAGATCAACGTCGACTGGGGCATGGGCGAGCACCTCGCCTTCGCCTCCCTGGTGGCCAGCGGCTATCCGGTGCGCCTCTCGGGCGAGGACTGCGGGCGTGGCACCTTCACGCACCGCCACGCCGTGCTGCACGACCAGAACCGCGAGAAGTTCGACGAAGGCACCTACATCCCGCTGCAAAACGTGGCCGACAACCAGGCCCCGTTCGTCGTGATCGACTCCATCCTGTCGGAGGAGGCGGTGCTGGGCTTCGAGTACGGCTTCGCCTCGGCCGATCC
>CAZKGD010000159.1:0-5283 GCA_964552215.1 uncultured Caldimonas sp. | reverse complement strand
GCAGCACCGGCACGGCCTGGCGCTGCATGTTGGCGCCCATCAGCGCGCGGTTGGCATCGTCGTGCTCCAGGAAGGGCACGAGCGAAGCGGCCACAGACACGATCTGCGTCGGCGCCACGTCCATGTACTGGATGCGCTCAGGCGAAGTCAGCACCGATTCGCCGTGCTCGCGCGCGGAGACCAGCTCGTCGATGAGCTTGCCGTCCTTGTCGAGCGTGGCGTTGGCCTGGGCGATGACGTACTTGCCTTCCTGGATGGCCGACAGGTAGTCAATCTGGTTCGTGACCTTGCCGTCCACCACCCGGCGGTACGGGGTCTCGAGGAAGCCGTACTCGTTGAGCTGGGCATACAGCGCCAGCGAGTTGATCAGGCCGATGTTCGGACCTTCGGGCGTTTCGATCGGGCACACGCGACCGTAGTGGGTCGGGTGCACGTCGCGCACCTCAAAGCCGGCGCGCTCGCGGGTCAGACCGCCCGGGCCCAGGGCCGAGACACGACGCTTGTGCGTGATCTCGGACAGGGGGTTGGTCTGGTCCATGAACTGCGACAGCTGCGACGCCCCGAAGAACTCCTTGAGTGCCGCGGAGATCGGCTTGGAGTTGATCAGGTCGTGCGGCATCAGGGCTTCGGTCTCGGCCTGGCCCAGACGCTCCTTCACGGCCTTCTCGATGCGGGCGAGACCCGAGCGGTACTGGTTCTCGGCCAGTTCGCCCACGCAACGCACGCGACGGTTGCCCAGATGGTCGATGTCGTCGACCTCGCCGCGGCCGTTGCGCAGATCCACCAGGATCTTCACCACGTCGAGGATGTCCTCGTTGGACAGCGTCATCGAACCTTCGGCCGAGTCGCGGCCCACGCGCGCGTTGAACTTCATGCGGCCCACGCGCGACAGGTCGTAGGTGTCGGGGTTGTAGAACAGGCGGCCGAACAGGGCTTGCACGGCGTCTTCCGTGGGCGGCTCGCCGGGGCGCATCATGCGATAGATCGCCACGCGAGCGGCCAGCTCGTCGGCGGTCTCGTCAGACGCCAGCGTCTGGCTGATGTAGGCGCCCTGGTCCAGTTCGTTGGTGTACAGGCACTGGATGTCCTTGATGCCGGCCGCGCGCAGCTTCTTCAGCAGCGATTCGGTCAGCTCGTCGTTCGCCTTGGCGATGATCTCGCCGGTCTCCGGGTCGACCATGGTCTTGGCCAGCACGCGACCCACCAGGAAGTCTTCCGGCACGGTCACGAACTGGGTGCCCGACTGCTCCAGCGCACGGGTGTGGCGCGCAGTGATGCGCTTGTCCTTCTCGACCACGACATTGCCCGACTTGTCGGTGATGTCGAAACGGGCGACTTCGCCCTTCAGGCGCTCGGCGACGAACTCCATCTGCGCGCCCGAGTCCATCAGGCGGAAGTTGTCGAAGACGAAGAAGTTCGCCAGGATGGCTTCCGGGTTCAGGCCGATGGCCTTGAGCAGGATCGTGACCGGCATCTTGCGGCGACGGTCGACGCGGAAGTACAGGATGTCCTTCGGGTCGAATTCGAAGTCGAGCCAGGAGCCGCGGTAGGGGATGATGCGCGCGCTGAACAGCAGCTTGCCGCTGGAGTGCGTCTTGCCCTTGTCGTGCTCGAAGAACACGCCGGGCGAACGGTGCAGCTGCGACACGATCACGCGCTCGGTGCCGTTGACGATGAAGGAGCCGTAGTCGGTCATCAGGGGCACTTCGCCCATGTAGACCT
Source organism: uncultured Caldimonas sp. (assembly GCA_964552215.1). Classification (GTDB taxonomy): domain Bacteria; phylum Pseudomonadota; class Gammaproteobacteria; order Burkholderiales; family Burkholderiaceae_C; genus Caldimonas. The sequence goes on along the minus strand of CAZKGD010000159.1, from coordinate 3,561 downwards.
CCTGCTCCTTGATCTCCTTGACCACCTTCGACTGGCTCGTCGAGGTCTCGCGGTCGTAGATGATCATCTGCAGCTTGGCGCGCACCGCGGCGGCGTAGGTCAGGCCGCGCTGCTGGCATTCCCGCGTGTCGAAGGCGGGCTTGGCCATGTTGTATTCGATGAACTTCATCTCCACGAACCCGTTGTGCGACACGATCGGGAACGCGGACAGGAAGGCGGCCTGAAGCCCTTCGGGCTTGCGCTGGGCAGGCGGTACGTCCTTTTGCAGGAAGGCGACGTAGGAGTCCTTCTGCATGGTCAGGAGATAGGGGACATCGAGCACGCTTTCGCGTTTGCCGAAGCTTTTGCGAATACGCTTGCGCTCGGTGTAGCTGTAGGATTTTGCTTGCGCCATAAACACTCCGTGTCGAAGACCACCGCCTGGCCGATGGCGGTGTTTCGTTCGGCGACTGGCTTTGCGGGCATTGCGCCCGAAGCTTGGTGGCTGGCCACTACCAGCCGCTGGCGGACAACCGCGGCATTGCACCGCGGCCCGACCAAAGCTGTGCTCCTGCAGTCGGATCAGAGAACACTTGGAAAGAGGCTTGGCATCGTGCCGTCAAACCTCTTTCCAGGTGCTCTCCAGGGGCATCCCCCGGAAAGCGCAAAAGGCTGGGGGCCCGAACAGGCTCCCAGCCCCCGCCGTCGCGCTCGATTACTTGAGCTCGACCTTGGCGCCGGCTTCTTCCAGCTTCTTCTTGGCGGCTTCGGCGTCGGCCTTGGCAATGCCTTCCTTGACGGGCTTCGGGGCGCCATCCACCAGGTCCTTGGCTTCCTTCAGGCCCAGGCCGGTGATTTCGCGCACGGCCTTGATGACCGACACCTTGTTGGCGCCAGCATCGGCCAGCACCACGGTGAACTCGGTCTTCTCTTCAGCAGCGGCAGCGCCAGCACCACCACCGCCAGCAGCCGGGGCGGCCATTGCAGCGGCGGACACGCCAAACTTCTCTTCAATGGCCTTCACCAGGTCATTGAGTTCCATGACGGACATGGTGTCCAGGGCGGCCAGGAATGCGTCTTTGTCGAATGCCATGATAGGTTTCCTAAATCTTTGAATGGGGTTGCAGGGTCAGGCGGCGGCAGGCTCGGCAGCGCCTTCGCCACGCTTCTCGGCCAGGGCGGCCAGGACGCGCGCGGTACGCGCCATCGGCGACATGAGCAGGCCGGCCAGCTGGGACAGCAGGACTTCCTTGCTCGGGATGGAGGCCAGGGCCTTGATGCCCTCGCTGTCCAGCGCCTTGCCGTTGTACGCGCCAGCCTTCAGGACCAGCTTGTCGTTGCCCTTGGCGAAATCGGCCAGGATCTTGGCCGCCGCCACGGCGTCTTCTGAAAAACCGTAGATCAGCGGACCGACCATGTGGTCACCGGCCACCTCGAAGGACGTGCCGGCCACGGCACGGCGCGCGAGGGTGTTCTTCAGCACGTGAAGGTACACACCCTTTTCGCGCGCCTGCTTGCGCAGCGCGTCCATCTGGGCGACGGTGAGGCCACGGTACTCGGCCAGCGCCAGCGTCTGCGACTTGGCCGCCTGGGCCGCCACATCCGCCACGACGGTTGCTTTCTCGTTGCGATTGAGACTCAAGGTCTACTCCTCACATCACGCACCCGCGTTGCCGCGGATGCACCCGGGGTTCAGCGACCTGCATTCAGGAAACCGGACGGTTCTTGCGACCCGTCCCACATCCATTCCAGCGGGACCGCCATCTGCGTTGGCCTTGGCTGCAGCCTTGCGGCCTTGCCTGGATTAAGCAGCCCTTGCGGGCCACGCCAACGGTCTTTGATAGCCCACCCTCGTCCTCAGACGGGGCGGCCCACCAATACTTTCGTGCCGCGCTTCGACCGGTCGCGGCACACGATTCACATCAGGCGTTCGGCGCCGCCGTGATCGAGGCGGCATCCACGCGGACACCCACCCCCATCGTCGACGACACGGCCACCTTGCGCAGGTAGACACCCTTGCTGGAGGCCGGCTTGGCCTTGTTCAGGGCGTCCAGCAGCGCCGCCAGGTTGCCCTTGAGCTTGTCGGCGTCGAACGAACGGCGCCCGATGGTGCCGTGGATGATGCCGGCCTTGTCGACACGGAACTGCACCTGGCCGGCCTTGGCGTTCTTCACCGCGGTGGCCACGTCGGGCGTGACGGTGCCGACCTTGGGGTTGGGCATCAGGCCGCGGGGGCCCAGGATCTGACCCAGCGTACCGACCACGCGCATCGTGTCCGGCGAGGCGATCACGACGTCGAAGTTGATGTTGCCGGCCTTGACCTGTTCGGCCAGGTCTTCCATGCCGACCACGTCGGCGCCGGCGGCCTTGGCTTCCTCGGCCTTGGCGCCCTGGGCGAACACGGCCACGCGCTTGGTCTTGCCGGTGCCGTTGGGCATCACGACGGCGCCACGCACCACCTGATCGGACTTCTTGGCGTCCACGCCGAGCTGGATCGCCACGTCGATGGATTCATCGAACTTGGCGGTCGCGCATTCCTTGACGATCTTGAGCGCTTCGGTCAGGGCGTACAGCTTGTTGCTGTCGACCTTGCCTTCGAAGGCTTTCTCTTTTTTGGTGAGCTTGGCCATTTACACGCCCTCCACGATCACACCCATCGAACGGGCAGAGCCGGCGATGGTCTTGACGGCTGCGTCGATGTCGGCAGCGGTCATGTCCTTCATCTTGGTCTTGGCGATTTCCTCGAGCTGGGCCCGGGTGATCTTGCCGACCTTGTTCTTGTTGGGCACCGAGGAGCCCTTGTCGAGCTTGATGGCCTTCTTGATCAAGGTGGTCGCCGGGGGCGTCTTGATGATGAAGGTGAAGCTCTTGTCCGCGAAGGCGGTGATCACCACGGGCAGCGGCAGACCGGGCTCGACGCCCTGGGTCTGGGCGTTGAACGCCTTGCAGAATTCCATGATGTTCAGGCCGCGCTGGCCCAGCGCGGGGCCGATCGGGGGCGACGGGTTGGCCTTGCCAGCCGGCACTTGCAGCTTGACAAAACCGACGATTTTCTTCGCCATGGTTTTTTACTCCTTGCGGGTGGTAGCGCCTCGGCCTTCGGGCCTGAAGCTCCCCGGGGGTTGACGACTCGTTGTTTCCAACCTGGCGCGGAGTCGGTGCGCGCCGGGCGTTCCGTCAGGTCTTCTCGACCTGGCTGAATTCGAGTTCCACGGGCGTGGCGCGACCGAAGATCGTCACCGACACGCGGACCTTGTTCTTCTCGTAGTTGACTTCCTCGACCGTGCCGTTGAAGTCGGTGAACGGGCCTTCCTTGACGCGCACGTACTCGCCGACCACGAACTCGACCTTGTGGCGCGGCTTGTCCGTGCCTTCCTGCATCTGGCTGACGATCTTCTGGACGTCTTCCTCCGAGATCGGCACCGGACGGTTCTTGGCGCCACCGACGAAGCCCGTCACCTTGTTGGTGTGCTTGATCAGGTGCCAGGTGTCGTCGTCCATCACCATCTCCACCAGCACGTAGCCGGGGAAGAACTTGCGCTCGGTGGTGCGCTTCTGGCCGTTCTTGACCTCGACCACCTC
>CAZKGD010000158.1:0-5354 GCA_964552215.1 uncultured Caldimonas sp. | reverse complement strand
ACGCCATCGCGATTGCGTTCCGGCCCGCAGGCAGCCGTTCGCTGATGGCCATCAACTGCGGCGGCCCGGCCTTTGCACTGAGCCCGGACTTCCTGATGAACGAGGTGCGGCCCCGCCTGATGGCGCTGGGTGCGCGGCTGGAGCATACCGGGCACTGAGGCTGGTCGGAGATCAGGTGCCGATCACGCCACCGTCTTCCTTCCACACCGGGATAGTTGCCCACGTTCGACTGTCACATGCACGCAGTTCGCGCGTGCCCTGCCCGGACTCAGGACTCGTCGGGAGGGGCCGTGAGCGAGGCGGGTTCTGCCGCGGGCGGCTCGTCGGCGAAGCAGTCGGCGTAGGTGAAGTACAGCGACGCGTAGAAGGCGGTCACGAACATCAGCGTCGCCGGAAAGGCCACCAGGGCCATGAGCTGCGGGGCCGCCAGCAAGGAGAAGATGAGGGTGGCCACGACACCGAAGACCAGCACGGCCACGGCCCAGGTGAGGAAGTACACCACGAAGGCACCCAGGTTGCGCCAGCAGGCCACCACGCTGAAGAAGACCGACTGCAGCGCGCTCTTGCCGCCCCAGTGCACCAGGGCCGGGGCATGCCAGAAGAGCAGGCTCAGCGGAACGGTGAGCAGCAGGCGTGTCACGAGCGCGCCCTGGATGGATGGGTCGTCCATCATCTCGGCGGTAGCGTCGCCCGTGGCCATGGCGCCCTGCAGCGCATCGACCTTGCCGCCATCCATGGCGTCGGCCAGCCACATCGTGGCCATCGACAGCACCGCGTAGGCCAGCCCGATCTGCAGCAGCGCCGCAGTCTGGCGACGCGAGCCTCGCAGCGGCTCGATGAACAGCGAGGGCAGCGGAAAACCACCGTCCACGGCCTTGCGAGTGGCCAGCATGAAGCCCAGCGACACCAGCGGCATGAGCACCAGCACCGTGAGCGCGCCAAGCTGCCGCATCGTGATGACCAGCATGAAGGCGGCGAAGAGAAAGGCAAAGAACAGCGCCGTGTAGGCCAGCGGCTGGCGCAGGAAGACCTGGAAGCCGCGTCGCACCCAGACGATGCCTTGCAGCGGCTTGACGTGTTGCAGCTTCATGGTTCGGGATGCCAGGGCGTCTCCACGCGCTGGCGCAGGATGCGTTCGAAGTGACCGGGGTCGTGGGCGTTGAGCATGTGAGCGTCGCGCGGCAGATGGAAGTCCCACAGGCGCGAGATCCAGAAGCGCAGCGCGCCCGCGCGCAGCAGGGCTGGCATCAGGCGAACCTCGTCGTGGGTCAGCGGGCGCACCGACTGGTAGGCTGCCACGAAGACCTGGGCGCGGCTCTCGTCCAGCCGGCCGGAGTCGAGGTCGGTGCACCAGTCGTTCAGGCACACGGCGATGTCGAAGAGGAAGCTGTCGACACCGGCGAAGTAGAAGTCAAAGAAGCCCGTGAGCGTGTCGCCCTCGAACATCACGTTGTCGCGGAAGAGATCGGCGTGGATCGGGCCGCGCGGCAGCGCGAGGTAGGCGGGCGACTGGGCGTGGGAACGCTGGAAGGCCAGCTCGTCTTCCAGGAGCTGCTTCTGCGCCCCGTCGAGGTGGGGCAGGATGGAGGGCACGGTCTCGACCCACCAGGGGAGGCCGCGCAGGTTGGGCTGGAAGCGCGGGTAATCCTGCCCGGCCAGGTGCATGCGCGCCAGCATGGCGCCCACCTGACGGCAGTGCACGTCGCTGGGCGCGAGCTGGTGCCCGCCGCGCAGCTTGTCCACCAGGGCGGCGGGCTTGCCGCACACCGTGTGCAGGATCTCACCCGATGCATCGGCTTTCGGGTCGGGCACCGGGATGCCGCGGCCTGCCAGGTGCTTCATCAGGTGCAGGTAGAACGGCAGCTGCTCGAAACCCAGGCGCTCGAACAGTGTGAGCACGTACTCGGTGCGCTGCCCCTCGCGTTCGGTGGTGACGAAGTAGTTGGTGTTCTCGATCCCGGACGTGATGCCGCGCAGGTCCGCCAGGATGCCCAGCTGCAGGCGCTGGACGAGGGTCGAGGCTTCCTCGGACGAAACGGTCGTGAATACGGCCATGGACGGGCGATTGCCGGGCGGACCCGGCCTCAGAAAGTCAGGAAGCGCCAGACACGCTGGCCCGTGGCGCCGCTGGCACCCTGCTGGGACGGATCACGCCCGCTGTCGGGGGGGACCACTTCGTAGGCCCGGCCACCCTTCTTGGGTTGGACGCTGATGTGACGCGTTTGCCCGCGCACGCGCAGCTCGTCGATGCGGGTGGACTCATCCTCGATGCGAATGACCTGGACCGCCGGCTCCGGCGGCCCGCTCGATGACACCGGCGAGGGCGCCTGGGCCCAGGCGGGCCCGGAGAGCATCCCCAGCAGGACGGCGAGGCAGGTGCGGTACGACATCCAGCCATTGTAGGCGCAGGCCCTTCCGGCGGCGTCCGATGCCCGACAATGCCGCCCATGGACGAACATACCCGAAGCGCCGCGCCGCTCCTGCTGCTGGTCGACGGCTCCAGCTACCTGTACCGCGCTTACCACGCCCTGCCCGACCTGCGCGGGCCGGAAGGCCAGCCGACCGGGGCCGTGCACGGCCTGATCGCCATGCTCAAGCGCCTGCGCGACCAGTTCCCGGCCGAGCATGCCGCCTGCGTCTTCGATGCCAAGGGCCCCACCTTCCGTGACGAGTGGTATCCCGAGTACAAGGCGCAGCGTGCGCCCATGCCCGAGGACCTGGCGGCCCAGATCGGGCCCATCCACGAGGTGGTGAAGCTGCTGGGCTGGCCGGTGCTGGAAGTCCCGGGCATCGAGGCCGATGACGTGATCGGCACACTGGCTCGCGTGGCGCGCGAGTCCGGGCACCGTGTCGTCATTTCCACGGGTGACAAGGACCTGGCCCAGCTGGTCAACGAAGACGTCACGCTCATCAACACGATGAGCAACGAGTCGCTGGACGTGGACGGGGTGAAGGCCAAGTTCGGCGTGCCTCCTGAGCGCATCGTCGACTACCTCACCCTCATCGGCGATGCGGTCGACAACGTGCCTGGCGTGGACAAGGTCGGCCCCAAGACGGCCGCCAAGTGGATCGCCGAGCACGGCTCGCTCGACGGCGTGATCGCCGCGGCCGAGACGATCAAGGGTGTGGCGGGCGAGAACCTGCGCAAGGCGCTGGACTGGCTGCCGCTCGGCCGGCGCCTCATCACCGTGGTGACCGATTGCGATCTCTCGGCGCATGTGCCGATGTGGCCTGGACTCGATGCCTTGGCGATGCGCGAGGTCGACACGGCGGCCCTGCTGGACTTCTACGCGCGCAACGGCTTCAAGACCTGGAAGCGTGAGCTGGAGTCACGTGCTGCCGTCACGAGCCCGGCAGCCTCCACACCCGGGACCACCAGCGACCTGTTCGCCGACCCGCCACCCGCGCCGTCTGCACCCGTCGATCGGCACTACGAGACCGTGCTGGACTGGGCACGCCTTGACGCATGGATCGCCCGGCTGAAGCAGGCCCCCCTGGTGGCCCTGGACACGGAAACCGATTCCCTGGAGGCGATGCGCGCGCGCATCGTCGGCATCTCCTTTGCGGTGCAGCCGGGGGAGGCCGCCTATGTGCCCACCGGCCACACCTATGCCGATGCCCCCGTGCAGTTGCCACTGGACGCGGTGCTCGCGCGCCTGAAGCCTTGGCTGGAGGACGCGCGCTGCAGGAAGCTCGGTCAGCACGTCAAGTACGACCTGCATGTGTTCGCCAACCATGGCATCACCGTGCGCGGCTACGTCCACGACACCATGCTGCAGAGCTATGTGCTCGAGGCCCACAGGCCCCACAACCTGGGCAGCCTGGGTGATCGCCACCTGGGCCGTCGCGGCATCGAGTACGAAGACCTGTGCGGCAAGGGTGCGCACCAGATCCCGTTCGCCCAGGTGGATGTGCAGCGGGCCACCGAGTATTCCGGCGAAGACAGCGAGATGTGCCTGCAGGTGCACGAGGCGCTGTGGCCGCAGATCGAGGCCGAGCCGGGCCTGCGCTACGTCTATGAATCCATCGAGATGCCCACCTCGGCGCTGCTTGCGCGCATCGAGCGCAACGGCGTGATGGTGGATGCCCAGGTGCTCGAGCGCCAGAGCCATGAGTTGGCCCAGCGCATCCTGGCCCTGGAGACCGAGGCCCATGAACTGGCCGGCCAGCCCTTCAACCTGGGCAGCCCCAAGCAGATCGGCGAGATCCTCTTCGGCAAGCTGGGGCTGCCGGTGGTGAAGAAGACGGCCAGCGGGGCTGCTTCCACCGACGAGGAGGTGCTCGAAAAGCTCGCCGCCGACTATCCGCTGCCGGCGCGCATCCTGGAGCACCGCAGCCTGTCCAAGCTCAAGGGCACCTACACCGACAAGCTGCCGCTGATGGTCAACCCCCACACCGGCCGCATCCACACCAACTACGCCCAGGCCGTGGCGGTGACGGGGCGGCTCTCCAGCAACGACCCCAACCTGCAGAACATCCCCATCCGCACGCCGGAGGGCCGGCGCATCCGCGAGGCCTTCGTGGCGCCGCCTGGGCGGGTCATCGTCTCGGCCGACTACTCGCAGATCGAACTGCGCATCATGGCCCACATCTCGGGCGATGCCACGCTGCGCCGCGCCTTCGCCGAAGGCATGGACGTGCACCGCGCCACCGCGGCCGAGATCTTCGGCGTGGCGCCTGCCGAGGTGAGCAGCGAGCAGCGCCGCTACGCCAAGACCATCAACTTCGGCCTCATCTATGGCATGGGCGCTTTCGGCCTGGCCGCCAGTCTGGGCATCGAGCAGAAGGCGGCCAAGGACTACATCGACCGCTACTTCCAGCGCTACCCCGACGTGAAGCACTACATGGACACCACCAAGGCGCGTGCGGCCGAGCTGGGCTATGTGGAAACGCTCTTCGGCCGCCGCATCGTGCTGCCCGAGATCCGCGGCGGCAACGGCCCGAGACGCAGCGCGGCCGAGCGCCAGGCCATCAATGCGCCCATGCAGGGCACGGCCGCCGACCTCATCAAGCTCGCGATGATCGCGGTGCAGGCTGCCCTCGACGAACACCGTCGCGAGACGCTGATGGTGATGCAGGTGCACGATGAACTCGTCTTCGAGGTGCCCGAGGCCGAGCTCGACTGGGTGAAGGCCGAGGTGCCGCGCATCATGGCCTCGGTGGCCGAACTCTCGGTGCCCCTGGTGGCCGAGGTGGGCGTCGGCTCCAACTGGGACCAGGCCCACTGACCCCCTCACCCGCGGGGGGCGCGGCGGCGTCGCTCCCGCAGAACCGGCCCGGGCATCGCTTTTCGCCGTCTTTGTCACACCCTGTTTCCAAGACCCCATGGGCAGCCTGAGGGGGGCTTGCTAGCA
>CAZKGD010000157.1:0-5396 GCA_964552215.1 uncultured Caldimonas sp. | reverse complement strand
CGGCGCCCACGTCGGCGCCCTTGGTGAAGATGCCGCCGCCCAGGCGCGCGAAGATGGAGATGAGCGAAGAGCCGAAGGCCAGGCCGATCAGGGGCTTGAGCACGGTGGACAGCGGCGTCACCGGGTTGACCTGCCCGTTCATGATCAGGAACCAGAACAGTCCGCCCACGCCCAGCAGGCCCAGACCCACCACCAGCAGGCCGGTGATGGCGCCGCCGCGGAAGGCCACCGCCAGGGCCGCGTCGATGCCCTTGGTGGCCGCCTGGGCGGTGCGCACGTTGGCGCGGACCGACACATTCATGCCAATGAAGCCGCAGGCCCCGGACAGCACGGCCCCGATGACGAAGGCCACGGCCGTTGCGCCATCGATGAAGATGCCGATGAGCACCGCCAGCACGACGCCCACGATGGCAATCGTCTTGTACTGCCGCGCCAGATAGGCCGCAGCGCCAGTCTGGATCGCCGCAGCGATCTCCTGCATGCGGGCGTTCCCCGCTTCCTGCTTGAGGATCCAGGTGCGTGACACGAAGCCGTAGATGACGGCGGCCACGCCACACACGAGCGCAAAATACAGCGCCAAATCGGTGGACATGAAAGGGCTCCTTCCTCTGGTGATCCGATGGTGATCGAAGGCCCGTGGTCTTTGCTTGCCACGTTGGCCGGCCCATGCTACGCAAAGGCATGCGGCGCCGCAATGACGGGCCGCCCCGTGTTTACCATCGGACACGACACCAATCGCACCGCGACCGGGCGTCAGGACTGCGCAAGCCCCCCCGGTAGAATCCGGGTTTTCCCTCGCGATTCACAACACCAGCCATGAGCCTGCACAACGTGACCCCCGGCGCCAAGGCGCCCGAAGAGTTCAACGTGATCATCGAGATCCCGATGAACGCCGACCCGATCAAGTACGAGGTCGACAAGGAAACCGGCGCCATGTTCGTCGACCGGTTCATGACCACGGCCATGCACTACCCGTGCAACTACGGCTATGTGCCCCAGACCCTGTCGGACGATGGCGACCCGGTCGACGTGCTGGTGATCACGCCGTTTCCGCTCACCCCTGGCGTGGTGGTGACCTGCCGCCCCATCGGCGTGCTCAAGATGGAAGACGAGGCCGGTGGTGACGCCAAGCTGCTGGCGGTGCCCACCACCAAGATCCTGCCGATCTACGACCACTGGAAGAAGCCCGAGGACATCAACCCGATGCGCCTGAAGGCCATCCAGCACTTCTTCGAGCACTACAAGGATCTGGAAGCGGGCAAGTGGGTCAAGGTCCAGGGCTGGGATGGCCCGGAGGCTGCCAAGGCCGAGATCACCAGCGGCATTGCCAACTACGGAAAGACCGAGCAGAAGTGAGCCGCCCCCGGGGCGCAGCCCCGAGGCGGCGATGGAAGGCCGGCCCTGTGCCGGCCTTTGTGCATTCAGAGGACACGGCGGTGGGAACCGCGGGGCCGTTGTGCTGGTCTCAGCTCCTCGTGTCCGACTTGGTGGTGGAGTGTGTCATGCGCGTTGTGGTCTGGGCTGCGTGGGCCGTGATCGCAGGGATGTGGACCCTGGGCGCCTGGGTGATGGCGGAACTGGCGCAGTGGTCCGTGCAAGTGATGAGCTCGGCCGAGGCCGGACGTGCGGCCCAGGCTGTCATGCAGGCACCGCTGCCCCCGTGGCTGGGCGTGTGGATCGACCCGGCCTGGCTGGAGTTGCTGCGCTCGCAGCTGCAATGGCTGATCGAGGCGGGGCAGGCCGTCCTGCCGGCTGTGGGAGCCATGGCCGGCTGGATCGTGCCGCTGGTGTGGGTGGGCTGGGGGCTGGGCATGCTGACGCTGCTCGCCCTCGCCGTCGGTGCCCACTGGCTGATCGGGCGTCTGGGCCGCAGCAATCTGTCGGGCGCCACGCCCAGCTGAAGCGCGAAAGACAAAGGCCCTGCACGTGCGTGCAGGGCCTTTCTTTTTTTGGCTCCCCGACCTGGGCTCGAACCAGGGACCTACGGATTAACAGTCCGGCGCTCTACCGACTGAGCTATCGGGGAACAGAGCCTTGAATTATAGCCAGAAAATTTCCAGGCTTACAAGTCGGCCTGCAAGGACACGCGGAAGGTGCGCGGCGCCAGGGGGTAGAGGTAGGCGTGGCCGAACTGGAAGGGCGATTCGCGCCAGGCGCGCTTGTCGGTGAGGTTGTCGATGCCGGCGCGCCAGGTGAGTGCCGTGCCGGCCGCGCGGTGCTGATGCACCAGACCCAGGTCGAAGCGGGTCCAGGAGGGGATGTGGACGCTGTTGTCGGCCAGCACCATGCGGTCGCCTTCGTGCACCATGGCGCCGGCCAGGCGCAGGCCGGGCAGGGCGGCCACGCGGTATTCGACACCGGCCTTCACGGTGTGGGCGGGCACGTTGACAGGGCGCTTGCCGTTGAGGCTCGCGTCGGCCGCGCCTTCGCGGCGGGCATGCAGCCACATGGCACTGCCGCTCAGGCGCCAGGGGCCGAGGTCCCAGCGGGCGCTGCCTTCGATGCCGCGGTGTCGGGCCTCGCCATCGGCGCGGCGTGTGCAGGGATCCGCATTGGTGCAGGCGCCATCCAGATCGCTGAACTGCGGGCGCTCGATCTGGAAGAGCGCGAGGTTCCAGCCCAGGGTGGGGCCGTTCGCCTTGAGGCCGATCTCGACCTGCTCGCTCTTGAGTGCGGGCAGAGCCTGGCCGGCATTGGCGTAGCGCGCCCGGTTGGGCGCCACCTCCGATTCGATGCCTTGACCCCAGCTGGCATAGACGATGTGGCCTGGGGCAAGTTCATGGCTCAGTGCCAGCCACGGGGTGGTGACGGACTGAGAGTAGTCGGTGGCGCGTAGCTCGCCGCTGGTGCGGATGCTCTCTCGCTGCAATCGCGTGTGGCGCAGGCCCAGCCAGGCGGTCCAGCGGGAAGACAGCTCGACCGCATCGCGCACGTAGAACTCGGTGGAGCGCTCGGTGCGATTCGTGCTGGGGTCGATGCCGCCCGCTGAGGGCGGCACCTGGGTGTTGCCGTCGATGGTGCCTGTGCCGGCGATGTCGAAGATCTGGTCCTGGAAGCGGGCCTTGTAGCGGCTGAACAGCACGCCAGAGGTCAGGTTGTGCTGCAGGCCGGCCGCTGAGAAGCGACCTTCGGCATAGAGGTCCAGCGCATGGGTGCGGCGCCGCTCGTTGTCGCTGATGAACTGCCAATAGGTGAAGGTGCCGTCTGGGGCGTAGCGATCACAGGGGTTGCAGTCGTAGGTGGTGGGGTCGAAGACGCCGAACGGGTAGGCCAGGCGGTCGTCGCTGTCGAGGCGCTGGGTGCCCAGATGGGCCGTGAGGCGCCAGTCGGCGTCGAGCTGGTGGCGCACGCGCAGCGAGGCGGTGAGTGCGTCCATCACCACGGGCTGGGTCCAGGCCTGATTGTTGAGGTTGATGCGCGGGTTGGTGGGCGCGGGCAGGGTGTTGCCCAGCAGGCTGAAAGCGGGCTGGCTGGGTTGGCTGCGGCGGCTGGTTTCGACCTCGGCTTCCACGGTGGTGGCCGGGGTGAGGCGCCAGTCGCCGGCCACCGCCAGCAGGCGTCGGTGGCCGGTGTCGCTGCGCAGGGGCGAGTCGAGGTGTTCGTAGGCGGCGTTCACGCGCAGGCCGAAGCGTTCATCCATGCCGAAGCGTTCGCCGATGTCGGCGGCCACGCCCACCGTGTTGCGGCTGCGCCAACCCAGTTCGACGCTGCGCACGCGGCCCTCGGGGCGTTTGACGACGAGGTTGACCAGGCCACCCGGTGCGCTGGTGCCGGCCTGGATGCCGCTGGTGCCTTTCAGCACTTCCAGCGCGGCCTTGTTGTCCAGCGGAATGGAGGTCTCGGCATTGATGGGCAGGCCATCGCGGCGGTAGTTGAAGCGGTTGTCGAGCACGAAGCCGCGTACCGACAGGAAGTCCCAGTAGCCCTGGGAGTTGTAGCTGTCGCTCACGGCAGCATCCAGGCTCACGGCGTCGGCGATGCGGGTGGCCCCGCGGTCCTTGAGCTCGCCCTCCGGGATCACCGTGGCCGACAGGGGCGTGCGTGCCAGCGGCACGGTGCCGAAGCCACCCACCTCGGCGCGGGCCGTGGGGGCTTGGCCGGTGACGGTGATGGGGGGCAGGGCCTCGGAGGCATCCTGCGCCCAGGCGGTGGAAACCGCCACGCAAAGGTAGGTCAGCGCAACCGGGGGAAGGGTCAGGCGGATGAGGGAGGAAGAACGACGTACTGCGGCGGCCATCTGCGAACTCTTCTGGCAAGACGCAGGGGATCGGCCGAAGGAGGATGGGCCCGCAAGTGCGGAAGGGCCAGCCGTTCAGACGCTTCCCTGCGCGAGGATTACCTCAATCAGGTTCAAAGGGACTTTCTCAGTCGGGCCCTGGCAGGCCCAACACCCCTAGCGGAGCGTTGCGCGGCAGGCCGCGCAACGTAGCGGATTATGGCCCAGGCGCGTGTTGCGCGTCAGTCGTCGAAGGTGGGCGTCTCGACGCCCAGCACCTTGTGCAGCTTCGGGCTGGTGGTCGTGTACTGCAGATGGATGCGCTTGTCGGGGAAGATGTATGGCGCCGCACCGAAGGCAGCCAGTGCCGCTTCATGGAAGCCCGAGAGGATGAGCTTCTTCTTGCCCGGGTAGGTGTTGATGTCGCCCACGGCAAAGATGCCAGGGATGCTGGTCTCGAACTTCTCGGTGTCGACCACCACCTGCTTGCGCTCCAGTGCCAGGCCCCATTCGGCGATGGGACCGAGTTTGGGGCTCAGGCCGAAGAAAACGAGCAGCGCGTCGAGCGGCACCACGCGCGTCACGCCGTCGCTGCCAGTGACCTTCACGCCGGTCAGGCGGTCGCCCTGTTCCTCGATGCCGGTGATCTGGCCGATCACGAACTGCATCTCCATCGCGTCGCACAGCTCCTTCATGCGTGCGACCGAGGCGGGCGCGGCACGGAAGCCGTCGCGGCGGTGGATAAGGATGACGCTCTCGGCCTTGTGCGGGCCGTCCTGGACGAAATTGAGCGTCCAGTCGAGGGCCGAGTCGCCGCCGCCGACGATGACGAGGTTCCGGCCGGCAAACTGCGCCGGGTTCTTCACACGGTAGAAGACCTGATGGTCCTGGTACTTGTCCAGGCCATCAACCTTGAGCAGCCGCGGCTGGAAGGCGCCCACGCCCGCGGCGATGAAGATGGTCTTCGTGACGAAACGGGTGCCCTTGGCGGTGGCCAGGTCGAAGCGGCCGTCCGCGCGGCGTTGAACCTCGGTGACCTCCTGGCCCAGGTGGAAGGTCGCACCGAAGGGCTCGATCTGCTTGAGCAGGCTGTCGGTGAGTTCCTTGCCCGTGCACACGGGCACCGCCGGGATGTCGTAGATGGGCTTGTCGGGGTAGAGCTCGATGCACTGGCCGCCGG
>CAZKGD010000156.1:0-5490 GCA_964552215.1 uncultured Caldimonas sp. | reverse complement strand
AGCGAGTCGGACACGCAGCCGCCGGTCTCCAGGGCGAGGTCCTGGATGTCGCCGTCGACGTAGTAGTGGGCGATGAGCACGGCATCGCGCTCGGCCAGCAGCTGGCGGATGCGTTCGCGGGTGGTCTCGCGTTCGGCCGGGCTCAGCGGGTCGGGCACCTTCGCCCAGGCATGGGCAGTGCAGCTCGCGCCCCGGGCGTCCTGGCGCGTGTAGTCGTAGATGACGGATTCCATGGTGGCCGGGGCCGCCGGGGCGGCCCGCAAAAGTGAAGGCTCAGACCTGCATGGTAGCCCAGCGGCCGCCGCGTCGCCGGGCCCGCAGGGGGCTCAGGCGAGCAGCTTTTCGGCGTCCATCACCCGGAAGCGGGCCAGGGCGAGGTTGGTACGCTGCTTGTCGAGGACGACCAGCAGGAAGAGGTCGGCGTGGCTGTTCACGCAGCGCAGGATCTGCTGGCGCCGGCCGAGGGTGACGATGACCTCGTCCACGCGGTCGCCGCCCATGTCGCGTGCCGCACGGCGATGCGCCTTGAGCACTTCGGTGGCCGTGGCGGCGGCCATGTCGAGCGACAGGTCGTCGATATCCTCGGCGAGCTGCTGGCCCAGCACGAGGCCAGTGGTGACATCCACCACGCAACTGCCGATCACGCCTTCGATGCGCATGAGCTGCTCGAGCACGCGCAGCACGCGGGCCTCATCGATGGTGGTGCGCAGGCCATCGACCACCAGGCGGGCGGGACCCAGTTCACGCACCTCGGGCAGCGGGGTGAGGGCGGGGCGGTCCTCGGAGGGCGAAGCCTGCTCTTCGATGTGCGTCTCGGGAATGATGAGGTCGCCCACGCGGATGGGAAAGCCGCCGCCCGGCAGGGTCGGGGCGCGCAGCCGGGCTTCCGAGCCCTGGTGCAGGTGCTTCACGCGGTTCCAGGTGTTGAGCACCGAATTCCACACGCCTGAGGCGCTGGTCATGGGTTCGGTGCTGACCATCACGTTGAGCGAGGCAGGCCAGGCCACCGAGGCGATGTGCGAAGCCAGCGGTGCCACCGGGGCGGAGAGCAGGAAGAGCAGGTGGGGGCAGTGCCAGTTGTCGCCGTGGGCGGCGGCATTGAGCGTGGCCACGATCTCGTCGAAGAGCGACTCGGGCATGGGCGCCATGATCACGGCCGTCAGGTGGCTGCGTTCCATCAGCGCGATGGGGATGGCCTGCGCTTCGGTGCTGGCATCGCGCACGTCGGCGGTGTAGATCTTCAGGGGGTCGTCCACACGCCGCGGCAGGGCCGTGCGTTCGATCAGGGCGATGGAAGCCAAGGTGCTCTGGTGGCGCAGGTGCAGCCGCTCGATGGGCTGGCCGGATGCGTCGGACAGGGCCTTGACCACGCCGCCGGCCCACATGCGAGCCGGGTCGTGCAGGGTGATCTGGCGGGTGGCGCTGTCCATGTCGGCGCGCGCAGCGGCCATGTGCTGGCGGATGGCCTCGGCGGGCGAGCCCACGATGAAGAGGTCGCGGGTGTGCTTGTCGACCATGTGGCCGCGGTCGTTGACCTCGGTGGCCGTGCTTTCCAGGATGGCGGTGGCGGCAAAGTCACCGCCCTCGCGGGCATTGGGCCGGCGCACGCTGCGCCCAGGTGTGGTGCCCAGGGGGTTCAGATCACCGAACAGGGAGGTCAGCATGGCGAGGCTCCTCGGGCGCGATGGATGCAGCCAGTGTAGGCGGGGCCCCTGCTTCGCGCGAGGTGCGATTTGTAAGGCCCTCGCGAACGGTCGGATCGCGGCGACGGATGGTGCCGCTCAGGCGTGCCTGAGGGGCGAAGAGCTCACGCGGTGAACAGCCCATGGCCCGGCGCACCATGGCGCTGAAGGCGCTGGGGCTGTAGCCCAGCTCGGAGGCGATCTGGCCCATGGGTTTGCGCGAGGCGGCCAGCGAAACGGCATGCGCCAGCACCACCTGCTGGCGCCATTGCGTGAAGGTGGTGCCCAGTTCCTCGCGGAAGAGACGCGCCACCGTGCGCGGGCTGGCGCCCGTGTCGCGGGCCCAGGCCTCCAGGGTGTCGTGGCGGGTCGGGTCGGCCAGCACGGCCTCGCACAGGTGGCGCAGGCGCTTGTCGTGGGGCAAGTCCACGCCCAGGCGCACGGCCGGGGCGCGCCGCAGTTCGTCCTGCACCAGGGCGCCGAGCAGGCGCTCGCGTGCCAGTTCCTCGGCGCTGAGGGTGGCGGCATCGTCGGGTCGCGTGTCCATTTCCAGCACCAGGGCACGCAGCAGGCCCGAGACCTCCAGCACGCGGCAGTCGCGCCAACGGTCTTCTTCTGCAGGGGGCACGCCGGGGCCGCAGCGGCCCGGTGCCTGGTGGAGGTAGAGGGTGCGCAGGTCGGCGTCCTCCACCACGGTGACGGCGTGTTCGACACCCGGCGGGATCCACAGTGCGCGCGACGGCGGCACGATGTAGCTGCCCTGGGCCACGGTCAGGCGGGTGACGCCGGTGGTGGAGATGGCCAGCTGGGCCCAGGGGTGGCTGTGGGGCACGACCTGGGTGTCGGCGCGCAGGTGGTGCAGCTTGGCGCGTACCGGGCGCTCGGGGCCGGGCTCGTAGAGGTGGGGCGTGAGCGGCCCCACGTAGGACAGGCCCCGGGTGGTGGGCGAGCTGGCTGGGTTTGGCATGTTTGCGACAGAACTTGGCCTGCTATCGTAAACCTGCCGAGCTTGGCCTGCCTACCATCAGGGCCATGAGCACGATGACTTCCGGCGCCCCGGGCGCCCCTCCGCTTCGCCAGGACGCCCGCACCATCAGTCTGGTGGGGCTGGCCCACGGCACCTCTCACTTCTTCCACATGCTGTTGCCGCCGCTGTTCCCGTGGCTCATCAGCGACTTCAGCCTGAACTACTCGCAGCTGGGCCTGCTGGTGTCGGTGTTCTTCATCATCTCCGGCGTGGGCCAGGCGCTGGCGGGCTTCCTGGTGGACCGTGTCGGTGCGCGCCCCGTGCTCTTTGCGGCGCTGGCCTGCTTCGTGGCGGCCGCGCTCGCCGCAGCCTGGGCGCCGAACTATGCCGGCCTGATGCTGGCTGCGGCCCTGGCCGGTCTGGGCAACGCACCTTTCCACCCGGTGGACTTCACCATCCTGAACAAGCGGGTGTCCCAGCCCCGGCTGGGGCATGCCTTCTCGGTGCATGGCATCACGGGCAACCTGGGCTGGGCGGCAGCACCCGTCTTCATGGCCGGCATCACCACGGCCACGGGCTCGTGGCGCCTGGCCTGCGCGGGCGCGGCCCTGCTGGCAGCGCTGGTGCTGCTGATGATGGTGTGGCATCGCGAGGCGCTGGACGATCGCCAGGGTCAGTGGGCCAACCCGGCCAAACCGGTGGCGCCGGGGGCAACGCCGGAACACCCCATGGCCTTCCTGAAGCTGCCCTCGGTGTGGCTGTGCTTCTCATTCTTCTTCTGGACCACCTGCGCGCTGAGCGCCATCCAGAGCTTTGCCAGCCCCGCGCTGCAGGCGATCTATGGCCTGCCGCTGGCGGTGACCTCGCTGGTGGTCACCGGCTTCATGCTCTGCGGTGCGGCGGGCATGGTGATCGGCGGGTTTCTGGTGGGCAAGGTGGACCGGCTGGAGCGCACCATTGCCGTGTGCCTGGTGGGCTCCGGCGTGTTGCTGGCGGCCGTGGGCCTGGGCTGGTTGCCGGGCAGCGCGGCGGTGGTGCTGGCGGCGCTGGCGGGCCTGGGTACCGGCATCGCCGGGCCTTCGCGCGACATGCTGATCAAGCGCGCCGCCCCGCCGGGCGCCACTGGCCGTGTCTATGGCACGGTCTATTCGGGCCTGGACCTGGGTTTTGCGGTGGCGCCGCCCCTGCTGGGCGGGTTGATGGACCGCGGAGACGCCTCGGGCATCTTCTATGCGGCGGCCTTCTCGCTGGTGTTTGCCGTGGTGTCGGCCACCTGGGTGGGCACCCGTGTGGCAGCCAGCCGCAAGGCAAGCGTGGCGGCTGCGGCCTGAGCCGGAATCAGGCCGCCAGCGCCATCGTCAGGCGCGGCGGCAGCACGCCGTGGGCGCGCCAGAACCCGTCGAGCACCTGCAACACCAGGTCGGGCTCTTCCAGCGGGCTGGCGTGGCCGGCGTCGGCCAGCACCACTTCATGCGCCGCCAGCGCGCGGGCAAGCGCATGCCCATGTGCGGGCGGGGCGGTGAGGTCGCGTCCGCTGCTCAGCACCAGGCTGGGCAGGCCGCGCAGGCGCTGGGCCTCGCGCAGCACGTCGCCGCGCTGCGCCACCATGCGCACCACCCCGCGCACCACGCCGGGGTCGAGCTTTTCGATCGCGCGGCGCCAGGCGACCACGGTGTCGCGGGCGTGGCGGCGGAAACGAGGGGCGAACATCTCGCGCGCGGCCAAGGCCGTGAGCGCGGGGTGAGGGCCCAGCAGGCCGGCCAGGCGCGACAGGGCCAGAAAGCGCAGCCGCCGCCCCAGGTCTTCCCGGCCGCCGCTGGTGTTGAGCAGGGCCAGCGAGCGCACGCGCGTGGGATGGGCCAGGGCGTAGCGCAGGGCCACCATGCCGCCCAAGCTGAAGCCGATCAGGTTCACGCGTTCGAGTTGCAGCGACTGGCACACCGCATGCACGTCTTCCACCAGACGGGACAGGTCCCATCGGGTCTGGTGCGGGCCGGTGCTGAAGCCGTGGCCACGCCAGTCCAGCCGCAGCACGCGGGCGTGACGAGCCAGCGCATGGGCCTGGGCCTCGAACAGCGAGGTGTCGCACAGCATGCCGGGCAGCAGCAACAGGGGCTCGCCCTGGCCGATGTCGTCCACGCACAGCGTCACGCCGGGCACTTCAATGTGATGCAGGCTCATCAGGGCAGGGGGCGGGCGTAATGCGGGGCCATGGGGGAGGCATTCTGGGCCCGCCAAGTTTGGCGTCAAGATGTAACACCCTGAGCAGGGGGGGCCGGGATAATCCGGCCATTCTGGACATCTGGAGTGAAGACATGAGCGCAACACCGGCTTCCCGCCTGGCGGGCCATGCCCTGGTCGAGGCCCTGGTGGCCCAGGGCGTGGACACCGCCTTTGGCGTGCCCGGCGAAAGCTTCCTGGCCGTGCTGGACGGCTTCCATGAGCACCGCGACCGCATCCGCTTCATTGCCTGCCGTCAGGAGGGTGGGGCCGCCTTCATGGCCGAGGCCCAGGGCAAGCTCACCGGGCGCCCGGGCATCTGCTTCGTCACCCGCGGCCCCGGCGCCACCAACGCCAGCATCGGCCTGCACACGGCCTACCAGGACTCCACGCCGATGATCCTTTTCGTGGGCCAGGTGGGCAGCGACTTCCGCGACCGCGAGGCCTTCCAGGAAGTGGACTACCGCACCATGTTCGGCCCCAGCACCGGCGGCTTTGCCAAATGGGTGGCCGAGGTGGACCGCCCCGAGCGACTGCCCGAGTACGTCGCCCGTGCCTTCCACGTGGCGATGCAGGGCCGCCCCGGCCCGGTGGTGCTGGCGCTGCCCGAGGACATGCTGA
>CAZKGD010000155.1:0-5519 GCA_964552215.1 uncultured Caldimonas sp. | reverse complement strand
GGCAAGGCGCGCACCATCCAGGTGGAGGTGCGCAAGAAGCGCGTGTTCGTGAAGCGTGAAGACGGCGCTGCGCCGGTCGAGGAAAGCACGCCTGCCAAGTCCGTGGTGGACGAGGCGGAACTGCGGCGGCGCGAGGAAGAGGCCAGCCGCCAGGCCGAGTTGCTGCGCCGCCAGGAGGAAGAACTCGCGGAGAAGCGTCGTCTGCGCGAGGAACAGGAGCAGCGCCAGCGGGAGGAAGCGGAGGCCCGCGCCAGGGAAGCAGCCGAACGCGAAGCCGAGGAGAAGGCCCGCGCGGCCCAGGCACGCGAAGCGCAACTGGCCGCAGCCGGCACCGATGAAGGGCAGGCTGCCGCGGTGCCTGCGCCCGTTCCGGCGCCTGCCCCCGAGCCTGCCGAGCCGCCCAAACCGGCGGTGCGCGTGATCAAGGCCGTCGATGTCGAGGCCGAGGAAAAGCAGCGCATGGCCGAGTTGGAAAAGCGCCGCAAGGCTGCCGAAGCCGAGGCTGCCGCGATCCGCGCCATGATGGCCGCGCCCAAGCGCGGCGTCATGACGGCCAAGAAGCCCGAGGAAGACAAGCCCAAGGCTGAAGCTGGCAAGGAAGGCATCAAGGGCACCATCCACAAGCCCAAGGCAGGTGCACCGGGCACGGCGTCACCGACGGCCGCTGCTGGCGCTGCCAAGCCCGGCGACAAGAAGTCCGTCAAGTCCGAGAAGTTGTCATCGAGCTGGGCAGACGATGCCGCGAAGAAGCGAGCGCTCAAGACCCGTGGCGACACCGGAGGCGGTGCACGCGGTGGCTGGCGTGCACCCACCAAGGGCGGACGTCGCGGTGACCGTGGCGAAGGTGCATCGAGCTTCGTGGCGCCGACCGAACCGCAGGTGTACGAGGTCCATGTTCCCGAGACCATCAGCGTGGGCGACCTGGCCCACAAGATGTCGGTCAAGGCGTCAGAGGTCATCAAGCAGCTGATGAAGCTCGGCCAGATGGTGACGATCAACCAGCAGCTGGACCAGGAGACGGCCATGATCGTGGTCGAGGAGATGGGTCACAAGGCCTTTGCGGCCAAGCTGGACGATCCGGAAGCCTTCCTGGAGGAAACCGAGACCGCACACGAGACCGAGGTCCTGACACGGGCTCCCGTGGTGACCGTCATGGGTCACGTCGACCACGGCAAGACTTCGCTGCTCGACTACATCCGTCGCTCGCGTGTGGCGGCCGGCGAGGCGGGTGGCATCACCCAGCACATCGGCGCCTACCATGTGGACACGCCGCGCGGCACGATCACCTTCCTCGACACCCCGGGTCACGAGGCTTTCACCGCCATGCGGGCGCGTGGTGCGAAGGCCACGGATATCGTGATCCTCGTGGTGGCTGCCGATGACGGTGTGATGCCCCAGACGAAGGAGGCGATCCACCATGCCAAGGCGGCTGGTGTCCCCATCGTCGTGGCGGTGAACAAGATCGACAAGCCCGACGCCAACCCCGAGCGCGTGAAGCAGGAGCTGGTCGCGGAAGAGGTCGTGCCAGAGGAGTACGGCGGTGACGCACCGTTCTGCCCCGTGTCGGCCAAGACCGGTGAGGGCATCGATGCCTTGCTGGAAAACGTGCTGCTCCAGGCCGAGGTGCTGGAGCTCACCGCACCTGTCGATGCGCCGGCCAAGGGTCTGGTCATCGAGGCGCAGCTCGACAAGGGGCGCGGCCCGGTGGCGACCGTGCTGGTGCAGTCCGGCACGCTCAAGCGCGGCGACGTGGTGCTGGCAGGCGCAAGCTACGGCCGCGTGCGAGCCATGCTCGACGAAGACGGCAAGCCGACGCAGGAAGCCGGCCCCTCCATCCCCGTGGAAATCCAGGGCCTGACCGAGGTGCCCCAGGCAGGCGACGAGTTCATGGTGCTGGCCGATGAGCGCCGTGCTCGCGAGATTGCCACCTTCCGTCAGGGCAAGTACCGCGACGTGAAGCTGGCCAAGCAGCAAGCCGCCAAGCTCGAGAACATGTTCGAGCAGATGGGACAGGGCGACGTGAAGACGCTGCCTCTGATCATCAAGGCCGATGTGCAGGGTTCGCAGGAGGCGCTGGCGTCCTCGCTGCTCAAGCTGTCGACCGACGAGGTCAAGGTGCAGATCGTGCATGCCGCCGTGGGCGGCATCAGCGAGAGCGACGTCAACCTGGCGCTGGCCTCCAAGGCGGTGGTGATCGGCTTCAACACCCGGGCCGACGCCGGTGCACGCAAGCTGGCCGAGCACAACGGCGTGGACATCCGTTACTACAACATCATCTACGACGCCGTGGATGAGATCAAGGCAGCAATGTCTGGGATGTTGACGCCGGACCAGAAGGAAGAAGTCATCGGCACGGCCGAGATCCGTCAGGTCTTCCGTGTCTCGAAGGTGGGCTCGATCGGTGGCTGCATGGTGCTGTCCGGCGTGATCCGCCGCAACGCGCGCCTGCGCCTGCTGCGAGAGAACGTGGTGATCTTCACCGGCGAGCTCGATTCCCTCAAGCGCTTCAAGGACGATGTCCGCGAGGTCAAGGAAGGCTTCGAGTGCGGTCTGAACATCAAGAACTACAACGACATCCAGGAAGGTGATCACCTGGAGTTCTTCGAGATCAAGGAAGTGGCACGCACGCTCTGACCGGCGGAGGCGCTCACGCGCTCGGACCCCGCCGATCGAAAGATGGGCGGGGTTTGCGTTTGTAGCCCCAACCAGGAGTCCTTCACCATGCGACACAAGCGATCCATTCCCAACCGTTCCCACCGGGTGGCCGACCAGATCCAGCGCGATGTGGCTGAGCTCATCCGCGAGCTGAAGGACCCGCGCATCGGCATGGTCACGCTCAATGCCGTCGAGGTGACGCCCGACTACGCGCACGCGAAGATCTATTTCTCGCTGCTGGTGGGCGATCCGCAGGAAAGCGAAGTCGCGTTGAACGAGGCTGCCGGCTATGTCCGCAATGCGCTGTTCAAGCGCTTGCAGATCCACACGGTGCCCACATTGCACTTCGTGTTCGATCGCACCACCGAGCGGGCGGCCGACATGAATGCCTTGATTGCCCAGGCCAACGCCACGCGAGCCAAGGACTGATCCACCATGCTGGCTGCTGCCGCACCCGCCGCACCCCGCCCGCGCGTTGCACGCCGGGCGGTGCATGGCGTGCTGCTGCTCGACAAACCCCTGGGTCTGAGCAGCAACGACGCCTTGCAGAAGGCCAAGCGGCTGCTGCGCGCCGAAAAGGCCGGCCACACCGGTACGCTCGACCCGATGGCCACCGGCCTGCTGCCACTGTGCTTCGGTGCGGCGACCAAGTTCTCGCAGGTCAGCCTCGACGCAGACAAGGCCTATCGCGCCGTGTTGCGTCTCGGTCAGCGGACGACCACGGCGGATGCTGAAGGCGAGGTCATCCAGGAGCGGCCGGTGTCGGTCGATCGCGCGAGGATCGACGAGGTGGCAGCGTGCTTCGTGGGCGAGATCGACCAGGTGCCCCCCATGCATTCGGCGCTCAAGCGCGATGGCAAGCCCCTGTACGAGTACGCTCGCGCAGGGGTCGAGATCGAACGGTCGGCCCGGCGGGTGCGGATTCATCGCCTGGACATCGTGACCTGGCAGGCTGAACACCTGGAGATCGACGTGTCTTGCAGCAAGGGCACCTATGTGCGCACCCTGGCCGAAGACATGGGCGAGGCACTGGGTTGTGGCGCCCACTTGGTGGCCCTGCGCCGCACCGCCAGCGGGCCGCTGCGGGTGGAGCAGTCCTTGACGCTGGAGGCACTGGCGCAGATGGACGAAGCGCAGCGCGACGCCCGGCTGCTGCCCCCGGATGCCCTGGTGGCCGATTGGACGCCGGTGCGGCTGTCGGCTGCCGAGGCGGGACGCTTTCTGAGCGGCTTGCGGCGTCGCGTTGATCTGCCGGATGCGGCCCAGGTGCGCGTCTATGGTCCCGAGCCTGGCGCCTTCCTCGGCAGTGGCCACATCGTGGCCGGTGAACTGATCCCGACCCGGCTGCTCAGTCCAGCCGAAGTCCAGTCTCTTCTGAACACTCCTGTCATTCCCTGACCTGTTTTCGGGTCATCCTACCCAACGAGATCATGAGCAAGCCCATCCGCAACATCGCCATCATCGCGCACGTCGACCATGGCAAGACGACCATGGTCGACCAGCTGCTGCGCCAATCCGGCACCTTTGCCGACCACGAAAAGGTGGTTGACACGGTCATGGACAGCAACGCCATCGAGCGCGAGCGCGGGATCACGATCCTGGCCAAGAACTGTGCCGTGAGCTGGAAGGGCACCCACATCAACATCGTGGATACCCCGGGCCACGCCGACTTCGGGGGCGAGGTGGAGCGTGCGCTGTCGATGGTGGATGGCGTGGTGCTGCTCATCGACGCCCAGGAAGGTCCGATGCCGCAGACGCGCTTCGTCACGAAGAAGGCGCTGGCCCTGGGCCTGAAGCCCATCGTCGTCGTGAACAAGGTCGACAAGCCCGGCGCCAACTGCGACAAGGTCATCAACGCCGCCTTCGACCTGTTCGACAAGCTGGGTGCCAACGACGAGCAGCTCGATTTCCCAGTGGTCTATGCGTCGGGCATCAACGGCTGGTCGTCGCTGGAAGAGGGCGCAGCGGGCGAGCAGTGGGGGCCGGACATGTCGGCCCTGTTCGAGACCATCCTCAAGCATGTTCCGCCCCATGAGGGGGATTCCTCCGCCCCGCTGCAGCTGCAGATCTCGGCTCTGGACTACTCCACCTTCGTGGGCCGCATCGGCGTGGGCCGGGTCAACGCCGGCACGATCCGTCCGGGCATGGACGTGGTGGTGATGGCAGGCCCCGACGCCAGCCCCGTCAAGGGCCGCATCAACCAGGTGCTCACCTTCCAGGGACTGGACCGCTTCCAGGTGACCGAAGCCGGCCCGGGCGACATTGTGCTGATCAACGGCATCGCCGACATCGGGATCGGCGAGACCGTGACCGACCCGCAGAATCCGCAGCCGCTGCCCATGCTCAAGATCGATGAGCCGACGCTGACGATGAACTTCTGCGTCAACACCAGCCCGCTGGCCGGCAAGGAGGGCAAGTTCGTCACCAGCCGCCAGATCTGGGACCGCCTGCAGAAGGAGTTGCAGTCGAACGTGGCGCTGCGCGTGAAGGAGACCGACGAGGACGGCGTGTTCGAGGTGTCGGGGCGCGGCGAACTCCATCTGACCATCCTGCTGGAGAACATGCGCCGCGAAGGCTACGAGCTGGCCGTTTCCAAGCCGCGCGTGGTGTTCAAGGACATTGATGGCGAAAAGCACGAACCCATCGAGCTGGTCACGGTGGACATCGAGGAAGGCCATCAGGGTGGCGTGATGCAGGCGCTGGGCGAGCGCAAGGCCGAACTGGTGAACATGGAGCCTGACGGCCGGGGGCGCGTGCGGCTGGAGTACCGCATCCCCGCGCGAGGCCTGATCGGCTTTTCAAACGAGTTCCTCAACCTCACGCGCGGCTCGGGCCTGATCAGCAACATCTTCGACGGCTACGAA
>CAZKGD010000154.1:0-5582 GCA_964552215.1 uncultured Caldimonas sp. | reverse complement strand
CGCTGGGTGTGCTCGTGCTGAACATCCTGGCGCGCGTGCTCTTCCGAAACAAACACTGAACCCGAGAGGCTCCCCATGGACGCGAAAGTCGATGTGCCCGTGACCGAGAAGATCAAGCTCTCGGTGCGCAACTTGAACTTCTTTTACGGCAAGTTCCATGCGCTTAAGAACATCAACCTCGAGATTCCCGAGAAGAAGGTGACCGCCTTCATCGGGCCGTCGGGCTGTGGCAAGTCCACCTTGCTGCGCACTTTCAACCGCATGTTCGAGCTCTATCCCGAACAGCGTGCGGAAGGGCAGATCCTGCTGGACGGCGAGGACATCCTAAAGTCCAAGCTCGACGTCTCGCTGATCCGCGCGAAGATCGGCATGGTCTTCCAGAAGCCCACGCCCTTTCCGATGTCGATCTACGACAACATCGCGTTCGGTGTGCGGCTGTTCGAGAGCCTGCCACGCGTGGAAATGGACGAACGCGTGGAGTGGGCGCTCAAGAAGGCCGCCCTGTGGAATGAAGTCAAGGACAAGCTGGAGCAGAGCGGCTCGGGCCTGTCCGGCGGCCAGCAGCAGCGTCTGTGCATCGCCCGCGGGATCGCCATCAAGCCGGAAGTGTTGCTGCTTGACGAGCCCTGCTCGGCGCTGGACCCTATCTCCACCGGCAAGATCGAGGAGCTCATCCATGAGCTCAAGAACGACTACACGGTGATGATCGTGACCCACAACATGCAGCAGGCGGCCCGTTGCTCGGACTACACCGCCTACATGTACCTGGGCGATCTCATCGAATTCGGAGCCACTTCGGAGATCTTCATGAAGCCGAAGAAGAAGGACACCGAGGACTACATCACCGGCCGCTTCGGCTGAGCTGAACCCGACGGAGCACAACATGACTGAAAAGCATCTGTCCACCCAGTTTGACGCCGAACTCTCGGGCATCTCGACCCGGGTGCTGGAGATGGGCGGCCTCGTGGAATCGCAAGTGGCCCAGGCCGTCTATGCCCTGGCCAACTTCAGCGGCGACACGGCCACCCAGGTGCTGGCCGTGGAAGAGCGGGTCAACCAGATGGAAGTCGAGATCGACCGTGACCTGTCCACGATCATTGCGCGGCGCCAGCCTACCGCGCGCGACCTGCGGTTGCTGATCGCCATCTCCAAGACCATCGGCAATCTGGAGCGCGTGGGTGACGAGGCGGCTCGCATTGCCCGCACCGTGCAGCGCCTGATCAATACCGGCGTGTTCAGCCGCCTGCGCCTGCCGGTGGGTGACGTGTCCTTCGAAGCGTCCCTGGCCACGGCTCAGTTGCGCAAAACGCTCGATGCCTTCGCGCGCCTGGATGTGAACCAGGCCCTGGAGGTGATCAAGCAGGACAACCAGATCGACCAGGAATTCGATGGCCTGATGCGCAAGCTCATCACCTACATGATGGAAGATCCGCGCACGATCTCGGCGAGCATCGACCTGGTGTTCGTGGCCAAGGCCATCGAGCGGGTCGGCGACCACGCCAAGAACCTGGCCGAGCAGATCATCTACATCGTCAAGGGCACGGACGTGCGCCACGTGCCGATGGAAAGTGTCGAATCGGCCGTGCGCTGAAGAAGGGGAGGCCCCATGAGTCGAGTGCTGGTGGTCGAGGACGAGAGTGCGATTGCGGAGCTGATCTCGCTGAACCTGCGCCATGCGGGCTATGAGGTCACGGTGGCGATCGATTCCACACAGGCCGTGGCCGAGGTGGACCGTGTGCTTCCCGACCTGATCCTGCTGGACTGGATGCTGCCGGGCCAGAGCGGCCTGACCTTGGCCAAGCGTTGGCGCGGTGAGTCGAGGACGAAGGACGTGCCCATCATCATGCTGACCGCCCGGGGGGATGAACCCGACCGGGTGGCGGGCCTCGATGCGGGCGCCGACGACTACCTCACCAAGCCGTTCTCCACCAACGAGCTGATGGCGCGCATCCGCGCCGTGCTGCGTCGCAAGGCGCCCGAAGCCTTGGACAGCGCGGTCGAGGTGGGCGGTCTGCGGCTTGACCCGAGCACCCGACGCGTCTCGCGTGGGTCGCAGGAAGTGAAGGTGGGGCCGACGGAGTTCCGCCTGCTGCACTTCTTCATGACGCACCCCGAGCGGGTGCACAGCCGGGCGCAACTCCTGGACCGGGTCTGGGGAGACCACGTCTTCATCGAGGAGCGCACGGTGGACGTCCACGTGAAGCGGCTGCGCGAGGCCCTGGCGCCGGTGCAGTGCTCGCAGATGATCGAGACCGTCCGTGGGGCGGGGTATCGGCTGACCCAGACGCAACCCACCACGGCGTGACGCGCCCTTCTTCATGAACTGGCTTTTTCCCCGGGCACTGGCCGGCGTGGCGCTGGTGCTGTCCGGTGCCCTTCTGGGCTATCTGGCGGGGCTGGCGGTGGATTCTCCGGCTGCGCTGGGCTTGCTCGGGGCGGCCCTGGCGGCGGCCTTGCTGATCCTGCTGGACACCCTGCGCGGCCATCGACTGCTCACCTGGCTGAGGGGCTCTCAGCAGGCGCCCGCACCTCGCGACGCGGGGCTGTGGGGGGAGGTGGGCTATCGCATCGAACGCTCCTTGCGTTTGCGCGAACAGCAGGCCTCTCAGGAGAAGACGAGGCTGACGCAGTTCCTGTCGGCGATCGAAGCGTCGCCCAACGGCGTCATGATGCTCGACCCGGAGGACCACATCGAGTGGTGCAATCGCGTCGCGGCCGAGCACTTCGGGCTCGATCCGGAGCGTGACCTTCATCAGCGGGTCACCAATCTCGTGCGGGCGCCGTCCTTCGTGGGTTACCTGCAGGCGGGTCAGTTCACTGCGCCGGTGAGTTTCCCCGGGGCCCGGAGTGGAGTGACCCTGTCGGTGATCGTGCGCGAGTACGGCGAGGGCATGCGGCTGGTGCTGTCCCAGGACATCACCGAGCGCGAGCGGGCTGATCTGATGCGGCGTGATTTCGTGGCCAATGTGTCGCACGAGATCCGCACGCCGCTGACGGTGCTGGCCGGTTTCATCGAGACCCTGACCAACCTGCCCCTCACCGAGGTCGAGCGCAAGCGGGTGCTCAAGCTGATGGCGCAGCAGACCGAACGCATGCAGACCCTGGTCAGCGACCTGCTGACGCTGGCGCGCCTGGAGGGGGGGCCGCGTCCACCCACCGACGTGTGGTGCGACGTGTCGAAACTGATGGTGCAGATGGAGCAGGATGCGCAGACCCTGTCCAAGGGCCGGCATGAGATCGTCTTCCAGATGGAGCGACCCGCGCGTCTGGCGGGTGTGGAAAGCGAGTACTTCAGCGCACTGAGCAACCTCGTGAGCAACGCCATCCGCTACACGCCGGAAGGGGGGCGCATCGACGTGTGCTGGCGCGTGAGACCCGATGGGAGTGGCGAGTTCCTGGTGAAGGACACCGGCATCGGGATCGAGAAGGAACATCTGCCCCGCCTGCCCGAGCGCTTCTACCGCGTGGACGGCAGCCGGTCGCGCGAGACGGGGGGCACGGGCCTCGGCCTGTCGATCGTGAAGCACGTGATGCAGCGCCACGGGGGCGAGCTCGATGTGCAGAGCGAACTGGGCAAGGGGTCCCAGTTCAGGCTGGTGCTGCCGGCCCTGCGTGTGAGCCCGGGGGAGATGGGCGGGAGCCGCGTGGCTTCGCTCATCCCCGAGGCGCCGGTCACGCCGGGCTGAGCGTACGCCCCACGCGCCGATACATCAGCGCCAGCAGGCTGGCCACCAGCGCCAGCGCGGCCAGGTTGGCAGCCCAGAAGCCACGAGCGCCCTGCAGGGCCTCGGGCACGCCGCCCGTGACGTTGAAGCCGAGGAGCCAGCCTCCCGCCAGGCCGATGCCCCACAGCGACACGACATAGGCCAGGGCCGGTGCCAGGGCGATGCGGAAGGAACGCAGCGCGAAGGCCGTGGTGATCTGGCTCGCATCGAAGATCTGGTACACGGCAATGAAGAGGAAGAGCTGCAGCGCCACGGCGCGCACGGCCGGATCGGGGCTGTAGAAGCCCACGATGGCACTGCGCAGCAGCCACAGCGCGAGACCCAGGGCAACGGACAGGCCGGCGGCCAGACGGATGCCTTGCCAGCCGGCCTGGAAGGCTTCTTGTGGATGTCCGGCCCCACGCAACTGCGCCACCCGTGCGCCGGTGGCTACGGCGATCGACAGCGGCAGCATGTAGGCCACCGAGGCCAGGTTGGCCACCACCTGGTGACCGGCCAGCGCGGTGGTGCCGAAGTGTGAAATGAACACCGCCATCAGCGCGAAGGCCGTCACTTCCACGAAGTAGCTCGCGCCGGCGGGCAGGCCCAGGCGCAGCAGTTCCTTCTGGTCGGCCCAGCGGGGGGCGGTCCAGCCGGTCCACAGGGCGAAAGGGCGGTAGAGCGGATGTCGTGCGAGCAGGGTCCCACCCACGGCCAGCTGCAACGCGAGCACCATCACCGTGGCCACGGCACAGCCTGGCGCCCCCAGGGCAGGCAACCCGGCGCCACCGAAGACGAGCCAGGCGTTCAGCGGCACCTTCAGCGCCAGTCCGCCGAGTTGCAGCACAGTCACGAGCAGCGGCCGCGAAATGCCCTGATTGAGGCCGCTGTAGCAGCGAAACAGCAGCGCCAGCGGCAAGCCCCATCCCAGCCAGTACAGATAGTCGCGGGTGCGCTGCGCCACCTCGGGGGCCACGTCGGTCAGGGCGAGCAGGGGCCCCGGAAAGAACAGCAGCGCCATGCCTGGCAGCGACAGGAAGGCCGCCAACCAGACTCCTTGCTGGAAGACCTGGCCAACCTCGGTGGGGGCATTGCTGCCGCGGTGGTGACCCACCAGGGGAATGAGGGCCTGGACCACACCGGTCAGGCCGATGAAGACGCAGATGTAGATGGCTGCGCCGATCGACAGCGCGGCAAGATCCTCCGGCGAGGCGCGGCCCGCCATCAGCGTATCGACCACGCCGAAACCGATGGTGGCAAGCTGACCCAGCAGGATGGAGCCCGCGTCGCGGGCGATGGACCGCCAATGGGCCATCAGCGTGCCTCGGTGGCAGACGTCGCCGGGTCGCGCCGGAAGACGTAGGTCTGCTCCTGACGGTCCGTGGGGCGACGCTCCGCGGCGATCTGGACCCAACCTTCAGGGGGCTGAGGCGGGGTGTTGCGGGTCCCGATCAGCAGCAGATGGTCGCAGGAGGGCTTGCCGGGGTCGTCCAGCCCTTGATGCAGCGTGAAGCCACCCAGCGCCTCCAGGGCGGCAAGCTGGTGTCGCGGCAGTCCGCTGGCCCGCACGCAACCTTCTGCCGGCAGATGTTGCGCCAGCCGTTCCACCAGGGGGCGGTCGCTGCGGGCGTAGTTCAGCAGGGGCAGCCACAGGGTGAGCATCAGCAGCCAGATCAGTGCCACTCCCCCGGCTGGAAGCACCAGGCTGCGCCACAGGGCCTCGCGATGGCGGCCCGTGCGCCAGCGCACCAGCCAGCCCCAGGCCAGGGTGGCCGCCAGGCCAAGGCCGAGTGCCAGCACCGAGAACTGTGCCTCGAAGCCCGGCGCAAGCTTGGCGATGTTCGCGGCCGGCTTGGCCGGGATGCCGGTGTGCATGGC
>CAZKGD010000153.1:0-5612 GCA_964552215.1 uncultured Caldimonas sp. | reverse complement strand
CGGGCCGAACATTCGGGCATCGCGGGGCTGCTCAAACGGCTCGACGAGCTGGGCATCGCCTTCAAGGACCTCCACACCGAGCAAAGCTCGCTGGAGGACATCTTCGTCGACCTCGTGAGGCAAGCCCGATGAACTGGTATGCCGTCCGCGCCATCTACCGCTTCGAGATGGCCCGAACCCTGCGCACCCTCGGCCAGAGCGTTGCCGCGCCGGTGATCTCCACCTCGCTGTACTTCGTCGTCTTCGGTGCAGCCATCGGCTCGCACATGCTGTCCATCGAGGGCGTGAGCTACGGCGCCTTCCTGGTGCCCGGCCTCATCATGCTGGCCATCCTGACGCAAAGCCTGTCCAACGGCTCCTTCGGCATCTACATGCCCAAGTTCACCGGCACGATCTACGAGCTGCTGTCGGCCCCGGTGTCGGCGCTGGAGGTGGTGATCGGCTACGTGGGTGCGGCAGCGAGCAAGTCCATCGTGCTGGGGCTCATCATCCTGGCCACGGCGCGGCTGTTCGTGGATTTCTCCATCGCCCACCCGCTGTGGATGATCGGCTTCCTGGTGCTGACCTCGATCACCTTCAGCCTCTTCGGCTTCATCCTCGGCCTGTGGGCCGACGGCTTCGAGAAGCTGCAGATCGTGCCGCTGCTCATCATCACCCCGCTGGCCTTCCTGGGCGGCAGCTTCTATTCGATCAGCATGCTGCCCCCGGTGTGGCAGACGGTGAGCCTGTTCAACCCCGTGGTCTACCTGATCAGCGGCTTCCGCTGGAGCTTCTACGGCGTGGCCGACGTGGCCGTGGGCGTGAGCCTGCTGGCCATCACGGGCTTCCTGCTCGTGTGCCTGGGCATCGTGGCGTGGATCTTCAAGACGGGCTGGCGGCTGCGGGCGTGAGCGTCAGTCACGCCGCCGCATCGCGTCACAGGCCCGCTTCGCAAGCGCGACGGAGTGAAGGTCTAAAGCGCTCAGCCGAAATCCTCGCCACTGGAGCTCACCACCCGCGTGTTGCCCAGGCCCAGCAGGTCGCGCGCCTCGCGCAGCAAGGGCATCACCTCACGCAGGTTGCGGTCGCGGCGCGAATGGATGAGGTAGCGCTCGATGTCGAGCACCAACTCCCCCAGTTCCTTGAGCGTGCTGCAGCGTGCCAGCCGCGCCGGGACCCGGGAGGTGAAGGGCGGAGGCTCGCGGCGCACCACGGTGCGCAGGAGTTCGAGCACCTGGTCGTGCAGTGCCGTTTCTGAAGGGGTGGTCTCAGGGCTGGGTTCGTCTTCCACCACCGTGAGCACGGGCAGCTCGACGGGCATGGTCAAGGTGAGCGGCGGCAGTTCCGGATCGGTGGGGGGCTTGCGGCTGGCGCGCGGTGTGGACGACTTGGCAGGGCGCACCTTGGGGGGCGGTGACGGTGGCCGCACGGCCGCTGTCGCCTTGGGCGCCGGCGCCTGGGCCTGAGAGACCGGCGGCATCGAGGCCGCTTGCGCAAGGGCCCGGGCCAGCGGTGCCAGCGGCATGCCTGCCTGCGCTGCGGAATGGGGGAGGTCCGCTGCCGCCTCCGCGGGGGCCGGGACTGGCTCGGACACGACCGGCACCGGCACCGACACCAGCAAGCCCGCCGGTTCCTCGATCGGCGGGGCCGGCACGGGGTCGGGCCGGGCGGGCAGCTCCACCAGGCCCAGTTTCAGCAAGTCCTCGAAATGCTGGGTGCTGGCCCCGGCCTTCTGCGCCATGCCCAGCACTTCGGCAAGCGGGCGCACGCCATCGACCAGCAGCAGCACCGTGCGATGGCGCTGGCTGAGCCGGTGGACGCGGTGACGCTGCTCCTCGTGGCCGAGGGCGGTCTTGGTGGGGATTGCGGGTGTGCTCATCGCCGAAACGAAGCGCGGGCTCACATTGTGGCGTACCGCCAGAGTGCGCGCCGTGCATCCAGCACAAATGGGGCGGTCGGCGTCGGTGGAAAGTCACAGTCGGGGCGCTCAGCGACCCTCGGACAGCAACCGCGCATCATGCACCAGCCATCGGGCCCGCGGGGCGCCGATCGGGCGGGCGCCCCCCAGATGTGTGGATGCAGGCGCACAACGCTGGCCTCGGACCGTCGCCCGGCCTAAGGTGGGCGGCTCCAGAACCGCTGACGAGGCCGGCACAAGGCCCGAAGGAGACAAACCCATGCATTCCGTCTGGAAGACCCTGGTCCCCGGGGCGCTTGGCGCCGCCCTGCTGGCCGCCTGTGGCGGTGGGGGCGACGCGCCCACCGATGTGGCGGCGCTCGACGTGTCCGCACAAGGGGCCGGCCACGGCGCCGCCGCGCGGCTCGAGATCGTGTCGAGTCCGCCGCAGTACGTGTCGGGCGGCGACGCACGCGTCGTCATCTCCGCCGCCCCCGGCCTGCGCCGCCACCTGGAGCTCTGGCTCAACGGCCGCAAGCTGATGGACGCCGACGCGCTGCCGGCCACGACCGAGGGCTTCGAGGGCGTCGTCGCCGGCCTGCGCAACGGCCCCAACACCCTGGAGCTGCGCCACAAGGGCCGGGTCGTGATGGACCGGCTGGCGCTGAAGAACCACCCGATCACCGGGCCGATGTTCTCAGGCCCCCAGCAGCAACCCTTCATGTGTACGACCACGCAGGGGGCGGTGGGCCGCCAGCCGGTGGTGGAGTCGGCCACGGGCCCGGGCTTCCCGGTGTTCGACGCGGCCGGCAACCGCATCGGCTACACGCGGACGTGCTCCATCGACACCTTCGTGACCTACTGGTATCGCACCACGACCAACCAGTGGCAGTTACTGCCGACCGACGGCTCGACGCCTGCGAACATGCAGCGCATCACGCTGGCCGATGGCCGCGAGGTGGACTTCATCGTGCGCCAGGAGCGCGGCAGCATCAACCGCTTCCTCTACAGCTTTGCAATGCTGGCGCCCCGCGGGGAAGATCCGTCATCGCCGGACCTGAGCCTGTGGAACCGCCGGCTGCAGTACTGGTTCCAGGGCGGCGTGGCGATCGGCCACAGCCAGGGCACGCTGCACAGCGGCGCGATGAACGCCGACATCCTGCGCACCGGCCAGGCCATCGTGCATTCCAGCGGCAACAACACCGGCACGCACTACAACCTGCAGGTGGCCGCGGAAACCGCGATGATGACCAAGGAGCGCTTCATCGAGCGCTACGGGCGCCCGCTGTACACCTACGGCCTGGGCGGCTCGGGCGGCGCGATCCAGCAATACATCCTGCAGCAGAACAGTCCCGGCATCCTCGACGCCGCCCTGCCCGTGCAGTCCTACCCCGACATGGTCACCCAGACCATCCACGTGGGCGACTGCGAGCTGCTCGAGCACTACATGGACGCCACCGACCGCGCCAACCCGAAGTGGCGGGTCACCAAGAACCGCACCTGGCTCGTGGGCATGAACGCCGAAGAGGGCTTCGCGCGTGTGAACGATGCGCTGGCACCGCTCAAGCAGGCGCTGGGCTACAGCACGGCGCCGGGCTCGACCGAGTGCATCCCCGGCTGGCGCGGCCTGTCACCGCTGGCCATGAACCCGCACTACGGCCAGGCCCCCAACCAGCAGCTCTACGAGCCGCAGAGCGAGGTGGCCGCGATCCGCTGGACCCACTATGACGACCTGCGCAACATCTACGGCGTGGATGCCACCGGCGCGGCCCGGCCCACCTGGGACAACGTGGGCGTGCAGTACGGCCTGCGCTCGCTGCGCGCCGGGCTCATCACGCCCGAGGAGTTCCTGCACCTGAACTGGCACGTGGGCGGCTGGAAGCATCCCAGCCAGATGGTGCAGGAAGGCTTCCCCTTCTTCGGCACCACGCAAGCCGAGATCAACCGGGCCCTGACCGAACCCGGCTACTTCGACCCCTGGAGCCGGCGCAACATGAACCTCAGCCCCGGGCCCGACCAGCCCGCGCCACGCACCGCCGGCGATCCGCTGGCCATGCGCGCGGCCTACACCTCGGGCATGGTCTTCGGCGGCAAGCTCTCCGTGCCCACCATCGACCACCGCCAGTACATGGAGCGCGAACTCGACATGCACAACGTGCACCAGAGCTTCGCGGTGCGCCAGCGCGTGCTGCAGGCCATGGGCCATTCCGATCACCTGGTGATCTGGTTCACCGACACGGTGCCAGGGCAGCCCAAGGCCAGCAACACCTTCGATGCCATCGCGGTGATGGACGAATGGATGGCCAACATCCGCGCCAACCCGAAGAAGGGCATCGCCGGCAACCGCCCGGCGCGTGCGGTGGACAGCTGTTTCGACGTGCACGGCCAGCTCCTCTACGCCGGCGCCGACGCGTGGGATGGCATCCTCGACAACAAGGTCCCCGGCCCCTGCACCCAGCGCTTCCCGATCTACGGCACCTCGCGCACCGTGGCCGGCGCGCCCATCGAAGGCGGCATCTACCGCTGTGCCCTCAAGCCGGTGGAGCAGGCCATCGCCGACGGCACCTACGGGGCTTGGATGCCCAGCGGCGCCCAGGTGGCGGCCCTGCGTCAGATCTTCCCGCAAGGCGTGTGCGACTACAGCAAGCCGGACCAGGCGAGGCCTTGAGCGTCGGGACGACTCATGCAGCCAGCAAGCCGCCGGGCTGGTTGACGCTGTCGATCGGCGCCCGGCCATCCAGCACCGCCAGCAGGTTGTCGGCCGCTCGATGCTCGATGGCCAGGCGTACCTCCTGAACAGCCGAGCCGAGGTGCGGTGTGAACAGCGTGCGCGGCGCTCCCAGCAGGGCGGCGGGCACCTGGTGGGGGCGGTCGGGCAGGCCCCAGTCTTCGCAGGCGAACATGTCGCTCGCGTAACCGCCCAGCTGCCCGCTGTGCAGGGCCGAGGCCACGGCCTCCTCGTCCACCACCGAGCCGCGGCCGATGTTGACCAGCCACTGGCCCGGCCGTGCACGGGCCAGCCGGGCCGCATCGACCAGGCCGCGCGTGGACGGTGTGAGCGGCACGGCAAGGAAGACGAACTGCGACACCGCCAGGGCTTCATCCAGCGAGGCGTTGCGGGCCGCCGGGTGCCGAGCCGCCGGATCCACCCCCAGGATCTGGGCACACCCGAAGCCCGACAGGCGGTCCACGATGGCCCGGCCGACCAAGCCCAGGCCCACCACCGCCACGGTGGCATGACGCAGCCCGGTGCCGTACAGATGGGCCCTCCAGCCGGCATACCCCGGGGCGCGCACCACGGCATCACCGGGGCGCACATGGCGCGCCAGGCCGATCGCCAGGCCCACCGCCAGCTCGGCTGTGGGTTCGGTGAGCAGGTCGGGCACGATGCTCAGCCACACGCCGCGCCGGGTGCAGGCGTCGACGTCGTAGGCGTCGTAGCCCTTGAGGGCGCAGGCCACGATGCGCAGCTGCGGCGCCTGGGCCAGCAGCGTGTCGTCGATGCGGTCGGTCATGAAGCCCATCATGGCCGTGGCCGGGCGCAGGCGGCACCGGAGTTCTTCGCTCGACCAGGGTTCGAGCCCGGGATTCATGTCCACCCGGGCCCGGGCCTGCAGGCGCGCCAGCACCTCGTCATGGATGCGGTTGGTCACCACCACGTGGTGTTGCATGGAGGGAGGCTCCTTCACTTGAGCTTGCGGCGCAGCATCGCGCCGATGCCGTCCACCACCACGAC
>CAZKGD010000152.1:0-5775 GCA_964552215.1 uncultured Caldimonas sp. | reverse complement strand
TGGGCATCAAGGACGAGATGTTCGACAAGCGCGACATCCACATCCACGTGCCCGATGGCGCCACACCCAAGGATGGTCCGAGCGCGGGTATCGCGATGACCACCGCCATGGTGTCGGCCCTGACCGGCATCCCGGTGCGCGCCGACGTGGCCATGACGGGCGAGATCACGCTGCGCGGCGAGGTCACAGCCATCGGCGGCCTGAAGGAAAAATTGCTGGCGGCTCACCGCGGGGGCATCAAGACCGTGCTCATCCCCGAGGAAAACGTCAAGGACCTTCAGGAGATCCCCGAGAACGTGAAGGATCAGCTCGAGATCGTGCCCGTGAAGTGGATCGACAAGGTGCTGGAGATGGCACTCGTGTCGAAGCCCGAACCGCTGCCCGAAGAGGAAGCGGTGAAGGTCGAGGCCGCCAAGGAGGCGCCTGCCGCTGGCAGTTCCGACGTGCTCACGCACTGAGTGCAGGGCTTGAGCAGCGCTTAGCTGGAGGGGCTTGCGCTGCGGAAAAAATCTGGCATATAATGCGAGCTTCCGCGAAACGCTGAAAGTCTTCGAAAAGACATCAAGCGAATCAAGGAGCGACGCGGGAGTAGCTCAGTTGGTAGAGCGCAACCTTGCCAAGGTTGAGGTCGCGAGTTCGAGACTCGTCTCCCGCTCCAGATGCTGAAAGGGAAGCTTCTCAGATCTCCTTGATCCAAGCAGCTTCCCTTTTTCATTGGTAGCATTCGCTGCCAATGATCAGGTCGGGCAGTGCCTGCCGGACCCCCCAGGGCGGGGTAGCAAAGTGGTTATGCAGCGGCCTGCAAAGCCGTCCACGCCGGTTCGATTCCGGCCTCCGCCTCCACCTCCCCCCTCTGTTCCCTGCCGGTCTGCTTCTGCATGCCTGGCACGACCTGTGCGACCCCGCGCTTGGGGGTCTCGTCGCAATTTGTAGCGGTTTGAGGCTGGGGCCTTCAGTATCCTGCGCGTCTTCCTGGACCATCCCCGACACTGCGCATGGACGCCCGTCTGCTTGAACCTCTGTCCGACACCGACCCCTGCGGCGAGGATCTCTCGTTCTCCGGCCACTTCGATGCCATCCGCGAGATGCGCCGCGAGGACGATCCGAGCCTGGATCAAGGGGCCTGGGTCACAGCCCTCAAGGTGGCAGACTGGCCTGGCGTCGAGGCCTTGTGTGCAAAGCTGCTTGCCGAGCGCAGCAAGGACCTTCGTCTGGCCATGTGGTGGACGGAGGCGGCCGCGATGTCAAGGGGATATGCTGGCCTGGCCGAAGGCCTGGGCCTGTGCATGTCGTTGTGCGAGCGCCATTGGGACCGCCTGCACCCGCTGCCGGAAGACGGCGATCCTGCGCAGCGCGTTGGCAACCTCGCCTGGCTGATTCACCGGGTGGCGCAACTGGCCTCGTCCTTGCCCATCACGGCAGCACGCCACACCTTGCGCGATCTCGCCGCGGCCCGCCAGCTCCAGCAGCAAATCGAGCGGCACCCCGAGGATGCCGCCTCCCTGGCCGAAGGGCGGCTGACGATGGAGCAGTTGCAGCGCGCCGTGCGCGAAACGCCGCCTGCGCAGCTGCTTGCCGTTGAGGATGCGGTGCGAGGTTGCCTGGATCGGCTGGCGTCCCTGCAGCAGATCTGTGATGCGCAGCTCGGCGACGAGGGCCCGAGCTTTGCAGCGGCGCGCGAGGCGCTCGACGCGGCGGCGCATGACGTGGCCCGGTTGTGCAAGAGCGTGGGGATCCTGCCGGGCGCGACGCCATCGGGGACGGCCCCGGGCGGGGCGTCACCCGACACTGAAACACTGCTTGCGGCGGGCGTGCGACCAGGACCGGGTCTGCACAGTCGTGAGCAAGCCCTGCAGCAACTGCGCGAAGTGGCGGCCTTCTTCCGCCGTACCGAACCGCACAGCCCGGTGGCCTATCTGGCTGACAAGGCCGCGCGCTGGGGCGAGATGCCACTGCATCAATGGCTGCAGACGGTGCTGAAGGACCCGGGGGCCTTGGCGCACGTCGATGAGCTGCTTGGTGTGCAGCGGGAGAACCCCGGCGGCTGAGCCACCAGCCGGGGCGAGAAGGCAGGGGCGCCCCTTGGCGGAGCGCCTTCTTG
Organism: uncultured Caldimonas sp.; assembly: GCA_964552215.1. Taxonomy (GTDB): domain Bacteria; phylum Pseudomonadota; class Gammaproteobacteria; order Burkholderiales; family Burkholderiaceae_C; genus Caldimonas. The sequence goes on along the minus strand of CAZKGD010000152.1, from coordinate 3,674 downwards.
CGTCAGCGACGCGGCGGGATCAGCACGCGGTCGATCACGTGCACGACGCCGTTCGTGGCGTTCACGTCGGCCTGGACCACCATGGCCTCCTCCACGGTCACGTAGGTACCGGCCTTGGCCAGGTTTACCTCGGCGCCCTGGACGGTCTTGGCCTTGCCGGTCTTGACGTCGGCGGCCATCACCTTGCCCGGCACCACGTGGTAGCGCAGCACCGCAGCCAGTTGGTTCTTGTCCTTGGCCAGGGCGTCGAGCGTGGCCTTGGGCAGGGCCTGGAAGGCTTCATTGGTCGGTGCGAACACGGTGAAAGGGCCCGGGCCGCGCAGGGTGTCGGCGAGGCCGGCGTCGTTGATCAGCTTGTTCAGCGTGGACAGCTGCGGCGTGGCCGCGGCGGTGTCGGCGATGGTCTTGGGCGCCGGCGAGGTGGCGCAACCGCTGATCACCGCCAGGGACAAGGCGCTGGCGGCCAGCAACCAGGTACGTTTTTTCATGGAATCTCCTAAGAGGTTGTGTGCCCAGCCCCTGTGGGACCGACAGCGCCGGGGAGCTTAGGCTGGCTTTGTGACGTTCCCGTGACCTTTCGATGACAGCTGGACACGTCGGCACCGGATGCGCGGGCGATGACACAGATGTCACGTTGATGTCACAAAGTGCGCCTACAGTGCAGCCCATTCCCGAGGCTGCGGTCTCCCTTCAAACCCTTGTCGAAAGGTGCTTCCATGAAGTTCTCCCTGTTCCGATCTGCCCTGGCCGTGACGGCCCTGGTGAGCGTGGCCACCGTGGCGCATGCCCAGGACGTGACCGGCGCGGGTGCCTCGTTTCCGGCGCCGATCTACGCCAAGTGGGCCGACGCCTACAACAAGGCCACCGGCGCGCGCATCAACTACCAGTCGGTCGGTTCGGGTGCCGGTATCCGCCAGATCAAGGCCAAGACGGTGGACTTCGGCGCCACCGACGCGCCGCTGAAGGACGACGAACTGGCCAAGGACGGCATGATCCAGTTCCCCACCGTGATCGGTGGCGTGGTGCCGGTGGTGAACATCCGTGGCATCCAGCCCGGTCAGCTGCGCATGACGGGCCAGGTCCTGGGCGACATCTACCTGGGCAAGATCACCCGCTGGAACGATCCGGCCCTCGCGGCGCTGAACCCTGGCGTGCCCCTGCCTGATACCCAGATCGCCGTGGTGCGCCGCGCCGATGGTTCGGGGACGACCTTCCTGTTCACCAACTACCTGTCGAAGGTGAACGAGGAGTGGAAGAGCCGCGTGGGCGAAGGCACGGCCGTGAACTGGCCCACGGGTGCGGGCGGCAAGGGCAACGAGGGAGTTTCTGCCTTTGTGGGTCGCCTGCCCAACTCGATCGGCTACGTGGAATATGCCTACGCCAAGCAGAACAAGATGTCTCACGTGCTGCTGCGTAACAAGGATGGCGTGTATGTGGCTCCGGACGAAGCCAACTTCAAGGCTGCCGCCGCTGGTGCGCAGTGGGACAAGAGCTTCTATCAGGTCCTGACCGAGCAAGCCGGCAAGGATGCCTGGCCCATCACCGGTGCCACCTTCATCCTGATGCACAAGGTGCAGGACAAGCCCCAGCAGGCCGTCAACGCCCTGAAGTTCTTCGACTGGGCCTACAAGAACGGCGATGCGATGGCTTCGGAACTCGAGTACGTGGCCCTGCCCGAGTCGGTGAAGAACCTGGTTCGCAAGCAGTGGGCGGCCGATCTGAAGGACGCTTCGGGCAAGGCGATCTTCGCCAACTGAACTGAGAAGCCTTGACGGTGCCGTGGCGGAAAGAGCGCCCGGTGCCGCAAGCGCCGACGATTCCATAGGGGCCTTTGTGCCCCTTTTGCGCGACAGCCGTCTGCGCCAGCCGGAGGACCCGTGGCCGCTACACTTCCCGCTTCCCCCTACGATCAGACCAAGAAGATGGACAAGACCCATCCCGCGGGCGAACCTCCGCCGGCGCGACGCACCTCTCCCTGGGTGGACAAGCTGTTCTCCGTGCTGACCCACGGCGCGGCGATCACCACCCTCGGTCTGCTGGCTGGCATCATCATCTCGCTCATCATCGGGGCCGCACCGGCGATCGAAAAATACGGCATCAGCTTCCTCTGGCGCAGCGAATGGGACCCGGTCGAGGAGAACTTCGGCGGCCTGGTGATGATCTACGGCACGCTGATGACCTCGTTCATCGCGCTGGTCATCGCCGTGCCGGTGAGCTTTGGCATTGCGCTGTTCCTAACCGAGCTGTCGCCGAAGTGGCTGAAGCGCCCCCTGGGCACGGCCATCGAGTTGCTGGCGGCGGTGCCTTCCATCGTTTATGGCATGTGGGGCCTGCTGGTCTTCGGCCCCATCCTGGCCACCTATGTGCAGCAGCCCTTGCAGGGGGCCTTTGGCGACGTGCCCTATCTGGGTGCGCTGTTCTCCGGTCCGCCGGTGGGCATCGGCATCCTGTCGGCCGGGATCATCCTGGCCATCATGATCATTCCCTTCATCGCGGCAGTGATGCGCGATGTGTTCGAGGTCACTCCGGCCCTGCTGAAGGAATCAGCCTATGGCCTGGGGTCGACCACCTGGGAGGTGGTCTGGAAGGTGGTGCTGCCCTACACCAAGACGGGTGTGATCGGCGGCATCATGCTGGGCCTGGGCCGGGCGCTGGGCGAGACGATGGCTGTCACTTTCGTGATCGGCAACTTCAATCAGCTCAGCTCGCTCTCGCTGTTCGAGGCAGCCAACAGCATCACCTCGGCCCTGGCCAATGAGTTTGCGGAAGCTTCCGAAGGCCTGCACCAGGCCTCGCTCATCTACCTGGGGCTGGTGCTGTTCTTCATCACCTTCGTGGTGCTGGCGCTGTCGAAGGTCCTGCTGATGCAGCTGAAGAAGGGTGAAGGAGCACGTTCATGAGCCTTGCAAGCCTCGACGCCGGTCGCCTGGCGATGCACCGCCGGCGCAAGATGGTCAACGCCGTCGCGCTGACACTGTCGCTCGCCGCGATGGCTTTCGGCCTGGTCTGGCTGATCTGGATCCTGTTCGAGACCGTCCGGTTGGGCATCGGCGGCCTGGCGCTGTCGGTGTTCACCGAGATGACCCCGCCGCCGCTCGCGCAGACCGGTGGCTTGGCGAATGCGATCTTTGGATCCATCGTCATGGTGTCCCTGGCCACTGCCCTGGGAACGCCCATCGGGGTGCTGGCGGGCATCTACCTGGCCGAGTACGGCCAGCGCGGCTGGCTGGGTTCGGTGACCCGGTTTATCAATGACATCCTGCTGTCGGCGCCGTCCATCGTCATCGGCCTGTTCATCTATGCGGTGGTGGTGGCCCAGGTGAAGTCGTTCTCGGCGATCGCGGGCATCCTGGCGCTGGCGCTGATCGTGATCCCCGTGGTGATCCGCACCACCGAGAACATGCTCGTGCTGATCCCCAACTCGCTGCGTGAAGCGGCGTATGCCCTGGGCACGCCAAAGTGGAAGGTCATCATGAGCGTCACGCTCAAGGCCTCCCGCGCGGGTGTCATCACCGGGGTGCTGCTGGCGCTGGCCCGGATCGCGGGCGAGACTGCGCCGCTGCTCTTCACCGCGCTGTCGAACCAGTTCTGGACGTCGGACCTGACGCAACCGATGGCGAGCCTGCCGGTGACGATCTTCAAGTTCGCGATGAGCCCCTACGAGAACTGGCAGA
>CAZKGD010000151.1:0-5778 GCA_964552215.1 uncultured Caldimonas sp. | reverse complement strand
CCGCGCGCAGGATGGACACCAGGCACAGCTTCTTGCCGCTGATGACGGGCGACTTGCACGAGGCCACCGGCGTCTGGATGTCGATGAGCTCGGTGGGCAGGTCGCGCGTGACTTCATAGGCCAGCATGGAGGCGATCTCGCGCACCAGGCGGCGGAAGTTGTCGGTGGTGGTGTCCTCGCTGCGCACATAGGTGAGCTTGTGCTGCAGCAGCGGGTGGTTGACGACGGTGACGTTCATGGTTCGGGCTCCCCGCGTGATGTCGGTGCTTCAGAAAACGGTGCCGTCGCTGGCGATGTGCACCGGCGGCAGCCCGCCCCGGCGTGCGTTGGCGATGCGCCGCCCGGCCGCCCAGGTGCCGCCTTCGAGCACGCGGGCCAGTGGGAATTGCGCGGCCGTGAGGCCCAGTTGCGTGCGCACGGCCTCGGCGATGCGATCGAGCGCCATCACGGTGACGGCACGCCATTCGACGACGGCCGGCTCGTCCACCGTCAGCTCGCGCTCGAAGAAGGCCGGGTCGCGCGGGCGCAGCAGGCCGTGGTCGAGCAGCAGGCCGCCGTTGCGGTATTCGGGCAGGCCGGTGAGTTCGTCCAGGCCAGTCACGGCAAGGCCGGCGTCTTCCAGCGGCTCCAGCAGCGAATAGGTGAGCCACTGCGTGAGCTTGTGGAAGGGCACCAGACCATCGGCCGGCACAGGGTGGCGCCAGCAGTCGCCCAGCGAGACGCCGTCCAGCGCGATGCGCCCGGGCCACACGGGGCCGAGCGCGCGCAGCAGCGTGGCCAGCACGAAGCTGGCGGCAATGCGCCCGTCGCGCGCATGCGCCAGCAGGAAATCGAGCAGGTGCCCCAGTCGGGCCGGGTGGCCGAACACCGCCGGCGTGGCGTGCATCACCTCGCCCAGGCGGCGCAGCAGCGCGGCGCGGCCGTCCAGCCCCACCAGCGGGTTGTCGGCGCGCACCTGGAAGCCCTCGGCCAGGTGCTCGGGCGAAAGATGGGCGAGCGCGGCGGCGTCGCTGTGCAGCGGGTGATCGTCGCCGCGCGAAGAGAACGCGCCCGATTCGAACAGGTCGAAGCTCGCCGCGCCCAGGCCTTCGGAGCGTGACAGCGTCTGCCCCCGCGCTTCGTCCATGTAGCGCCAGTCGGGCCCGGCGCCGGCGTCGAGCAGCACGCTCGGAATCACGAGGTCGATGCGCACCCGGGCGCGCTCCAGCGGGTCGTCCAGACGGGCACGTTGGGCCAGGTCGGCCCAGCGGTCGATCCCACCGGCCTCGAAATGGCGCCAGCGGCTGTGATAGGGCACGGCCAGGTCGGGGTAGCGCTGGCGGATGGTCTCGGCCACGTAGCCCGCCACCACCTCCAGGCGGTCGGCATGCCAGGTGAAGTGAGGAGACGCGCCCTCCTCGACTCGTTGCATCACCGCGGCGCAATGGCTGCGCACGGCCTCGGCCGTGAGCAGCCTCGCGGCCGGGTGGTCCTCGGGCACGGGCGTGTGCCAGCCCGGGCCGTGCGACAGGGTGAAAGGCGCAAGGCTCATGACCTCACTCCTGCAGGCCCCGGCCCTTGGGCACGGCCAGTTCGTTGGCATCCGGCGTGTAGTGCGAAAAATAGCCCGCAGCCTTCTTCGCATCCATCTCCACCCGCGCATCGGCGGGGATGAGTTCGTCGGGGATGGGCACACGCTCGACCACCTCGATGCCGGCGGCCGTCAGCGCGCCGTGCTTCATGTTGCTCATCGAGGCCCAGCGGTCGATGCGGGTGATGCCCAGCCAGTGGAAGACATCGGGCGTGAGTTCCTGGAAGCGCATGTCCTGCACCCCGGCCACACATTCGGTGCGCTCGAAATAGGTCTCGGCCCGGTCGCCGCCGGTCTGGCGCTTGCGGGCGTTGTAGACGAGGAACTTGGTGACTTCGCCCAGGGCGCGGCCTTCCTTGCGGTTGTAGACCACCAGGCCCACGCCGCCTTGTTGCGCCATCTCGATGCACACCTCGATGCCATGCGCCAGGTAGGGGCGGCAGGTGCAGATGTCGGAACCGAACACGTCCGAGCCGTTGCATTCGTCATGCAGCCGGCAGGCCACCTTCGTCTCGGGCCGGCCCAGCTTGGCCACGTCGCCGAAGAAGTAGAGCGTCATGCCCCCGATGGGCGGCAGGAAGACCTTGAGGTCGTTGCGCGTGACGAGTTCCGGGAACATGCCGGCCGTCTGCTCGAAGAGGCTGCGGCGCAGCGTGCTTTCCTTGATGCCGAAGCGTTTGGCCAGGCCCGGCAGGTACCACACCGGGTCGATCGCGGCCTTGGTGACGCGCACGTCGCCGTTGGGGAAGAGGATCTCGCCATCGGGCTGCAAGCGGCCGGCCGTGATGGCTGCTTGCAGCTCGGGCATGTTGATGTGGGCCTTGGTGATGGCAATCGTCGGCCGCACGTCCAGGCCGGCGGCGATGCGGTCGGCAAAGGCCGACGACACCAGGTGGCCCCAGGGATCGAGCGAGACGATCTTGTCCGGCTCGGCCCACTGCGCGTGCGGCCCGACGACTTCGGCCGGCGAGGTGTTGGTGAAGTCGGGCCGGTGGTCGCGCTGCAGGGCGCCGGAGGCCACGGCCAGGGCGCGGTAGACCGCATAGGCTCCGGAGTGCGAGCCGATGACGTTGCGGGCGGCTGGGTTGGTGAGGCTGGCCACCAGCGGCCCGCGTTCCTCCGGGGTCGGCGCCCCCCAATGCACCTCGGGCACCGTCGCATCACGGCGGGGATGGGAGGTCAGGACGATATGGGCCGACATGGTGCACTCCAGGAGCCGAACTTGACCGATTGGTCAACTCTGCAACGCCCTAGCGAGATGTGTGCCAGCACAAACCCTAGGGTCTCCGGGAGCCCCCCGGCTATGATCCCTGCCCATTGCCGCCTGAAACCCACTCGTTCCCATGCCGCCACTGCCACCCGTCACCAAGGCCCTGTTGCTGATCAACGTGGCCGCCTTCTCGATCGACATGCTGCTGGGCTTGGCGCTGACGCGCTACTTCGCGCTGTGGCCCGTCACCAGCGACCTCTTCATGCCCTGGCAGGTGGTGAGCTATGCCTTCCTGCACGGCGGCATCGGCCACCTGTTCTTCAACATGCTGGGCCTGTGGATGTTCGGCAGCGAGCTCGAGCGCCTGTGGGGCCAGCGCCGCTACCTGCAGTTCCTGGCCGCCAGCATCCTCGCGGCGGCCGCCCTGCAGCTCCTCGTCACCTACCTCACCGGCGCACGCTATCCCACGGTGGGCGCCTCGGGCGGCCTCTTCGGGCTGCTGCTGGCCTTCGGCATGCTGTTTCCCAACCGGATCATCGTGCCGCTCTTCCCGCCCATCCCGATGAAGGCCAAGTACTTCGTGGCCATCTTCGGTGCGCTGGAACTCTTCTTCGGCATGTCGGGCACCGCCTCGGGCATCGCCCACTTCGCCCACCTGGGCGGCATGCTGGGCGGCTTCCTGATGATCCAGTACTGGCGCGGCAAGCCGCCCTTCCAGGGGCGCCGCCGCTTCTGACGCGCACCGTCCCGGGGCCAATGCCCCTGGGCTTTGCAGGGTCGCGCGAAAGCGCGATGCTGTGGTCTTCGACCCCTTCGTGGTGTAGAGGTGTGCCATGGCCGCGTTGTCCTGCTTGCGCCGATGGGCGTTGACCGTCACGTCGTCCGTCCTGTTCGGGTCCGCGATGGTGGCGCACGCGCAGACCCCGCCTGCGGCATCGGCAGCGGACGAGGCTGATGTTGCCGGTAGCCCGGCGCAGATCGCCGCCCTGGAGCGCGCCCGGGACGCCGTGGTCGGGCTGCGGGTGCGCGCAGTGCGCGAAGCACGCTCCGCGGAAACACTGGGCGTCGAACGCACCGGCTCGGGCGTGGTGATCGACGGTGACGGCCTCGTGCTGACCATCGGCTACCTGGTGCTGGAGGCCGACCGGGTGGACGTGCGCACCCCTTCGGGGCGCACCCTGCCCGCCCGCGTGCTCGCCTACGACCTGGCCACAGGCTTCGGCCTGGTGCAGCCTCTGATACCGCTGGGCGTGACGCCTGCCCCGCTGGGTCGGTCCACTTCGACACCGACCGATGAGCCCTACATGATCGTCAGCGGGGGTGACGAGGGTGGCATCAGCCTGGCCCAGCTCGTCTCCCAACGGGCGTTTTCCGGCTACTGGGAATACCACATCGAAGGCGCCCTGTTCACCGTGCCGCCGCGCACCGATCACAGCGGCGCGGCGCTGTTCAACGCGCGCGGCGAACTGGTGGGCATCGGCTCGCTGATCCTGTCGGACACCGGCGCGGGCACGCGCCGACCAGGCAACCTCTTCGTGCCCATCGACCTGCTCAAGCCCGTGATGGCCGAACTGCGCGAACGCGGCGCCTCGCGCCAGAGCACACGCGCCTGGCTCGGCCTGAACTGCGTGGAAGCCGGCGGCGCCGTGCAGGTGATGCGCGTGACCGGCGAGAGCCCCGCCGAAGAAGCCGGCCTGGCCCCCGGCGACCGCATCCTCAGCATCGATGGCACCGCGGTGCAGAATCTCGAAAGCCTCTACAAGCGCCTGTGGGAAGGCGGCCCGCCCGAGCGCGAAGTGACCCTGGAGGTTGCCCGTGGGCCGATGGTGAGCACCGTCAAGGTCCAGTCCATGGACCGCATGAAGCACCTGCGCGGGGCGCGAGGGATCTGACGCCCCCACCACGCTACGCCAGCAGCCCTTCACGCACTGTGGGGTAGCGCAGCCGCAGCCGCAACTCGCGCACCAGCCGGTCGTTCTTCAGCCGGCGCGATTCGCTCATGAAGGACAGCAGCATGGGCGACAACTGCTCGCGCGCCTGCGCCCGGCTGATGCGCGGCGGGCGCGGCAGGCCGCACAGGTCGGCGGCCAGGTCGAAGTACTCGCCCATCTTCAGCTCGGTGTCGTCGCTGGCATGCACCACGCGCTGGGGCTTGCCGCGCAGCAGCGCGGCCACGCAGGCCCGCGCGAGGTCGTCGGCATGGATGTGGTTGGTGTAGACGTCGTCCTCGTCGCGCAGCACCGGCGTGCCGCGCGCCAGACGTTCGCGCGGATGGCCGCCCGGGCGGTCGGCCGCATAGATGCCGGGGATGCGCAGGAGGCTCACACGCACGCCGAAGGCGCGGCCGAACCAGCGCACGCGGGCTTCGGCGTCCACACGCCGCCGCGCGCGGTCGGAACGGGGTGCGACCGGGCGGGTTTCGTCGAAGCGCGCGCCGCCGGCATCGCCATAGACGCCAGTGGTGCTGGCATACACCAGACAGTTCAACCCCGGCTTGCGCGACAGGGCGCGCAGCAAAGCGCCAGTTCGGGGATCGGTATCGCCCTGCCCCGGAGGCGGGGCCAGATGCAGCACCGCATCGGCCAGGCCCGCCAGACGCGCCAGCGTGGCCGGCTCGTCGAGATTGCCCACGAGCGGCACGATGCCGGCCACACGCAACTCGGCGGCGCGCGCGGGCTGCGAGGTGAGCGCCAGCACCCGCCAGCGCGGCACCAGCAGGCGGGCCACGCGCAGGCCCACATCGCCGCAGCCCACGATGAGCAGGCGGGGACGGCGTGGCAAGCGGGTAGGAGCAGGGGCAGGCTGGTACACGGCGGGCAGCGGGAGGGTTTTGCTCCAGCGGGCAAAATACAAGGTTTCGCAGTTTAAGAGGCCCCGCCATGACCTTCACCGTGACCGTGCAGCCCAGCGGCCACACCTTCACCGTCGAGCGCGACGAAGCTGTGCTGCCCGCCGCCATCCGCCAGGGCGTCGGCCTGCCCTACGGCTGCAAGGACGG
>CAZKGD010000150.1:0-5919 GCA_964552215.1 uncultured Caldimonas sp. | reverse complement strand
CCGCAAGCCAGCGGACTTGCCGTGCCTGCGGGTTTCGCGATCGATGTGGGCGGGCTCCATCGGCCGAGCCTTGAACCCGCAGGAGACCTCCTTATTCGTAGCCGAGTTGGAGTTCCTGCCCTTGCCTGGCCAACTCTGCCATCGCTTCGCTGCTTGCGTGATCCTGAACGGCCTTGAAGCGCATCAGATCTGCAAAACGCACTCGCTTGTCGTTGCCGCTCCGGTGGGCGTGAAGAGCCCCGGCTTCAAGCAGCTTGACCAAGTGTGAACGCGAAATCTTCAGCAGATCCGCCGCATCTTGGATCGTCAGGTCATCTTGGATCGGTTCGACTGTCACGGCGATGCCCTCGGCTCACTCGGCCCGATCTGCCTTGTCAAGTAAGGCCAGTGCGCGCTTGGGGTTGCCACGCGCCGCACGCGTCTCGAAGCGCACGCGGGCGTCGTAATTGGCGAGCGCCACCGTAGCCAACTCGTCCATCAGCTTGTTGATGCTGATCGAGTTGGACTTCGCGAGTGCCTTCAGGCGCTCGTGCTTGTCATCCGGCAAACGAATCGTCAAGGTGGACATGGAAAGGCCTCCAGGCATTGTTCGGGCGTCAGGACCCGCAGCGTCGGGAACTTCAGCTCGCCGCGCGCAACATCCCGCAGATTGCGCGTCACGATGGCATCGGCCTGTGCGGCCACGGCCAACTCGATCAGGTGGTTGTCGGCTTCATCAGGCAGGTTTGGCCGCCAAGCGTAGAACACTTCGACCCATCGGCAGCGGTTTATGAGACCGTCGAACACCTCGCCGCGTTCCTTGGTCGACAGCACGGAGTCGGCGAACAACTTGGAGCGGCCCAGAACGTCTTCGTACTCGGCCAGCAATGCGGGCCCGAGCACGGGTTGGTATCTGCCTCGCAGACATTCCCGTACCACGGCTCGCCCAGTGCCGCCGCCCCGCAAGAGCGCGGCGACCAGTACATTGGTATCCAGCACGACCGTGACCATGCGGTATGATAGCACCGGTGCTATCATCTGATGAAGAGTCCGGGTCGTCAGCGCTCTGGGTGTCCGGCCGCGGCCTGTGAGTGCAGACCCCGCCGCGCGCTGAAAGGCTGCGCAGCCTACCTGACCAACCGCCGGGCAAGGCACCTGCGGCACAGGTCGTCATGGCCGTCGGGGATGCGGCCGCAAATGAGGGCTGGCGCTTGAGGCAGTCTGACGTAACGTCGCGAAGCCTGGCAGGTTGCCGGCCGTGAACGGGCAGGGTATGTAGGCATAGATGCACGCAGGCGATGCCTGGATGAAGTCCAGCACATCGATGTAAACACGTGGAGCGCGTCGTGGAAACGACCATCACCAGAGTGCTCAGGATCGGCGACAGTCAAGTGGTGCGGATTCCTGCGGAGTTCCGGCTCAACAGTGAGCTTGTACGTGTTTCGCGCAACGAACAGGGCGACTTGGTAATCCATCCCTTGCGGGCCGACCGAGGTGCTGCGCTGCTCGATGTTCTGCGCGCCGTAGGCGAGGCGGACGTTGCCTTCATCGCAGCGCTGGAAGCCGAACAGGCGCGCTCTCAGCCTCTACACAGGCGCGAGGGCTCCGATGTGCCGGCTGGACACTGACTTCCCCAGCGACCTGACCAACGGCTGGGGTTTGACGGCATGGGAGGTACTGCTACATTGGCGCTGATCCTGCTCAGTGTTCGGCCAAGTGACAAACGTGCATCTGGCCCCACCTATGAAAGTTGGAGGATTCCCGATGGAGGGTCCTTTGACGGGAGATGGAGGGTGCCAGCGGGGCCGGAGCGTTATGCGACGCGGACTTAGGTGCGATTTTCATGTGATGATCGACCACATGTAATCGAGCCTCTCGTTCAGGCGTCCTTGCGGCCCCTGACCCTGCATCCGCGGGGCAGGGGCTGCCTCACATGAGGGGTGCCACCCAGACGGCTTCGCCACACAATTCCTCCATGCCGACGCTTGCTGTCCCCCGTCCCCAGACGCTTGGCGAAGAAGTCGCCAATGCAGTCAGTCACGGCCTCGGCTTTCTGCTGGCCTTGGCCTCCTTGCCCATCCTCGTCTGGTACACGGGCCACAGAGGTGGGGACATGGCCCACATCGTCGGCGCCAGCGTCTTCTCGGCCACGATGATCGTGCTCTACCTCGTGTCGGCGGTCTACCACGCGCTGCCAGCCGGGCGAGCCAAGCAGGTGTTCAACCGGCTGGATCATGCGGCGATCTATCTCTTCATCGCCGGCAGCTACACGCCTTTCACGCTGGGGGTGCTGCGCGGCACCTGGGGCTGGACGCTGCTCGGCGTGGTCTGGGCGATGGCGGCCGCCGGCGTGGTCATCAAGCTGCTGGACCGGCTGCGGCATCCGCTGTGGTCCACAGGCCTGTACGTCGTGATGGGGTGGGTGGTGCTGGCGGCGCTGGCGCCGCTCGTGGAGCGGATGTCAGCCGCAGGGATGGCCTGGCTGCTCGTGGGGGGTGTGAGCTACACGCTCGGCGCCGTCGTGTTCCTGTTGGACGAGCGCATCCGCTATGCCCATTTCGTCTGGCACCTGTTCGTGCTCGCTGGGAGCACCTGCCATTTCTTCGCCGCACTCTGGCATGCCCAGGGGTGAACACGTGCCCGGGCACCAGGGCGAACCAAAGGCCTTCAGTCGGCGTGCTGGGCGCCTCGAGCAGACCCAAGGGCAGCGGCATCCTGGCTGGCGCGTGCGGCCAACGAGGTGAGGCCCTCCATCAGGTCACGGGACGATTCCAGAGGCTGGATGTTCTGGGCCAGCATCCCCTTGGGGCCTTGCACCAGGTCGAATGCCACCCGGGCGCCTTGCTTGAGGGTGCGAAAACCCTCCATCTGGATGGCGGAAAAATGAGCGAAGACGTCGCCGCCGCCACCTTCAGGTTCGATGAACCCGAAACCCTTGGCGTCGTTGAACCACTTGACGATACCGGTCCCCATGGACTCCCCCTCGATTTGGTACTTATGTCAGGGAATTGTCAGATTGGGCTTCCGGCCTTGTCAAGAACCAGCGGGGGTCAGGTTTGTCTCGAAATGTGAGCAAGGCACTGCGGGGCCGCCCGGCGGAGGAGGCGAAATCGGCTTGAGGCCAACAGGGTGGCGCCGACTCGATAGAATGAATCCATGCCCGAAAACGCAGCGAATCCTCCCCCGTCGCAGCCGCCCGGCGGTCCGTTGCCGCCGGATGACGGCCAGGGTTCGGTTGTGGCGGAGCGCCAGGCCTCCAAGGTCGAGCCGCCGCGCATGTACCAGGTGGTCATGCTCAACGACGACTTCACCCCGATGGAGTTTGTCGTGATGGTGTTGCAGGAATTCTTTCACCGCGACCTGGAAACGGCCACGCACATCATGCTCAAGATCCACCACGAGGGTCGGGGGGTGTGCGGGGTTTACACCAAGGATGTGGCCGCAACAAAAGTGGAAATGGTCCTTGCCGCCGCGCGCCGCGCGGGGCATCCTTTGCAGTGCATTATGGAGGCCGCATGATTGCCCAGGAACTTGAAGTCAGCCTGCACATGGCGTTCGTCGAGGCGCGCCAGCAGCGCCACGAGTTCATCACGGTGGAGCACCTGCTGCTGGCCCTGCTCGACAACCCCTCGGCTGCCGAGGTGTTGCGCGCCTGCTCTGCCAACATCGATGATCTGCGCAAGAGCCTGACGCAGTTCATCAAGGAGAACACGCCCACCGTGGGCGGAACCGACGAGGTGGACACCCAGCCCACGCTGGGTTTCCAGCGTGTGATCCAGCGCGCGATCATGCATGTGCAGTCCACCGGCAGCGGCAAGAAGGAAGTGACCGGCGCCAACGTGCTGGTGGCCATCTTCGGCGAGAAGGATTCGCACGCGGTCTATTACCTGCACCAGCAGGGGGTGACGCGCCTGGACGTGGTGAACTACATCGCCCACGGCATCAAGAAGTCCGACCCGCCCGAGCCGGCCAAGCCCAGCGAGGGCCAGGCTGGCAGCGGCGAGGGCGAGAAGGAAGAGGGCGAGGGCAAGGGCTCCCCTCTGGAGCAATTCACCCAGAACCTGAACCAGCTGGCCCGCGACGGCAAGATCGACCCGCTGATCGGTCGCGAACACGAGGTCGAGCGCGTCATCCAGGTGCTGTGCCGTCGCCGCAAGAACAATCCGCTGCTGGTGGGCGAGGCCGGTGTGGGCAAGACGGCGATTGCCGAAGGCCTGGCCTGGCGCATCACCGAGGGCGATGTGCCCGAGGTGCTGTCCGATTCCACCGTGTACGCGCTGGATATGGGGGCGCTCCTGGCAGGGACCAAGTACCGCGGTGACTTCGAGCAGCGCCTCAAGGGCGTGCTCAAGGCGCTGAAGGACCAGCCCAATGCGGTGCTCTTCATCGACGAGATCCACACCCTGATCGGTGCCGGCGCGGCTTCGGGGGGCACGCTGGATGCCAGCAACCTGCTCAAGCCGGCGCTCAGCTCGGGGGGCCTGAAGTGCATCGGCGCCACGACCTTCACCGAGTACCGGGGCATCTTCGAGAAGGATGCTGCGCTGTCGCGGCGCTTCCAGAAGATCGACGTGGTCGAGCCCTCGGTCGAGCAGACCATCGAGATCCTCAAGGGCCTGAAGTCCCGCTTCGAGGAGCATCACAGCGTGAAGTACGCGCTGGGGGCGCTGCAGGCGGCGGCCGAGCTGTCGGCGAAGTTCATCAACGACCGGCACCTGCCCGACAAGGCGATCGACGTGATCGACGAGGCGGGGGCGGCCCAGCGCATCCTGCCCAAGAGCAAGCAGAAGAAGACCATCACGCGTGCCGAGGTCGAGGAGATCGTGGCCAAGATCGCCCGGATTCCGCCGGCCAGTGTGAGCAACGACGATCGCTCCAAGCTCAAGAACCTGGATCGTGACCTCAAGAGCGTTGTCTTCGGCCAGGACGCGGCCATCGACGCGCTGGCGGCAGCCATCAAGATGGCCCGCTCAGGTCTGGGCAAGCCTGACAAGCCCATCGGCTCCTTCCTGTTCAGCGGGCCCACCGGCGTGGGCAAGACCGAGGTGGCCAAGCAGCTGGCCTACATCCTGGGCATCGAGCTGATCCGCTTCGACATGTCGGAGTACATGGAGCGTCACGCGGTGAGCCGCCTGATCGGCGCACCCCCGGGCTATGTGGGCTTCGACCAGGGCGGCCTGCTGACCGAGGCGGTCACCAAGAAGCCGCATGCCGTGCTGCTGCTCGACGAGATCGAGAAGGCCCACCCGGATGTCTTCAACGTGCTGCTGCAGGTCATGGACCACGGTACGCTGACCGACAACAACGGACGCAAGGCCGACTTCCGCAACGTCATCATCATCATGACGACCAACGCGGGGGCCGAGACCATGAACAAGGCGGTGATCGGCTTCACCAACACCCGCGAGACGGGCGACGAGATGGCCGACATCAAGCGCCTGTTCACGCCGGAGTTCCGCAACCGCCTGGACGCGATCGTCAACTTCAAGGCGCTGGACGAGGAGATCATCCTGCGGGTGGTCGACAAGTTCCTGCTCCAGCTCGAAAGCCAGCTGGCCGAGAAGAAGGTCGAAGTGACCTTCACCGACTCCCTGCGCAAGCACCTGGCCAAGAAGGGCTTCGACCCGCTGATGGGCGCACGGCCGATGCAGCGCCTCATCCAGGACACCATCCGTCGCGCCCTGGCCGACGAGTTGCTGTTTGGCCGGCTGGTCGATGGTGGCCGCCTGGTGGTCGATCTGGATGACCAGGGTGAAGTGGTGCTGGACATCCAGCCGAACCGCAAGAGCGACAAGCCCAAGGCCGAGCCCGCCACGGCCTGAGCGGCCCCCCGGACCCCCACCACCACCAACAACAGCACCAACGGGCCCTTCGGGGCCCGTTGGCACCTTCAGCCCCTGCTGGTTGCGGGATCCTGGCGGAAATAGCCGGCGAACAGGG